>NZ_NERM01000004.1:0-288658 GCF_002215235.1 Rhodococcus sp. BUPNP1 | reverse complement strand
GAGACGGGGAACGCGCGGGTGGGGCGCGGTGGTGGAGGGACAGTGGAGCGGACGGACGGGCAGAGGCCCAGAGGTCGGTCGACAGAGAAACGACGACGGCGCGACCCGTGGGTCGCGCCGTCGATACACCTGATGGTCGAGGAGGTCAGTCCTGCTCGAAACGCCTCCGGAACCGCTCTTCCATGCGGTTGGTGAAGCCACCACCCGAGGACTTCTTGCCGCCGCGGGAACTTCGACCGGTCTTTCCGGAACCGGAACTACCGCCCGTCGCCCCTGGAGTCGACGACCGACGACCGCCGAGGAGCAACAGGACTCCGGCGGCGAACATCACGAGGAACCCGAGCAGACTGATGATCGGGAAGCCGCCCGGCTTGAGCGGCAGGGCAACGCCGGCGATCAACAGCGTCAGGCCCAACACGAACAAGGCGCCGGCCTGCAGCCGCCGCCGGTTCGACGCCATCCCCAACCGGCTGCCACGCACGGTCGAGGCGAACTTGGGATCCTCAGCATAGAGCGCGCTCTCGATCTGGTCGAGCATGCGCTGCTCGTGCTCGGAGAGTGGCACGGTACCTCCCCCGGCACTAAACGGTGGCCACCGGATCCGTGGGGCGAATCCGGCGGGGGGCCGTCCGTACGGCCGCCTGAGTCAATAATACGAGCAGATGTCGCTGTGGACCACAAACTCCACACGTGAGTTCGATCCCCTCTTCGGCGAAGGCCCTCGTGAGGGGGCGAAAGTCACCCACCGACACCGACCTCCGGCTCTGCTTCGGCGTCGAGATAACCCTCCACGTCGTGCAGGAAGTGCCCCACCTCGTCGTAGAACGCACCGGATTCGTCGGCTCCCACCGCCTGCGCGACCCCCGCCTCGACCGCAGTGCGGGTGGCGGAACGATCGGCGAAGTAGTCGGCCCAGACGGCGAAGGACTCGTCGGCGCGCGCCATGAGTGCCCATGCGTTGCGCGTGGCGGGGCGGCGGGGCCGTATCCCGGAGCGCAGCTCCGCGGCGGCGACCACCGCACCGGCACCGCGCAGCGCTGCCAGATAGGCGAGGCGGAACCGCTCGCCCGGATCGCCGGCACCGGCGGCACCCGAGAGCAGATCGTCGGCCTTGCGCAACAGCGTCGCCGCGCGCGCCGAGGTGGCATGGTCGATGCATGCGGACGGTCCGAGCGTGGGAGACGTCCGACGCGGGCCTCGACTCGCGACCTGACCGTTGGCCATGTTCACGCACCTCCTCGGCGTGGTCTCACCACTCGTTACAACGAGCGGTATCCGGTGGCATTCCCGCCGAAACGCCGAGGAACGGAGATCACTGTCCTCGAGTGAGGCCCGACACGGACGCCGAGCGGGAGACCCCAGGGTGATCCGGGGATGTTCGCTTCCCTCGAACATCCCCGGATCACCGGTGTCGAACATGCGTTCGACGTATTCAATATAGCTGGACCCACCGACAACCCGTCAAGAGAAAGCGGCCACGTCATCCCGAACGATCAGCGAGACCCGAGCACCTCCGACGCAGCGCGAGCCACCCGAACGAGTCACGCATGACCACCGACCCCCGCCACGACGCCCCGATCCTCACCGAACTCTCCCCCGCGGACTTCCGTGCGCGCCTGCCCCAGCTGCTGGCCGTCTACGTCGCGGCGATGCGGTATCCCCGCGGCACGGAGTACCACCGCGCGCCGATGTGGTCCGAGCATTCGGCCCGCGCGGGATGGCAGGCGTTCGCCGCGAGTCTCCCCGAGGATCTGGACACCGTCGTCGGAATCGCGTACGGCTATCGGGGCGACACCCGCCAGTGGTGGAACCAGCAGGTGCGCGCCGGCATGCGCCATTCGGGACGGTCCCCCGAGGAGATCGATCGCGTCCTCTCCGACTACTTCGAGCTCACCGAACTGCACGTCCGACCCGACATGCAGGGTCGTCGCATCGGTGAACTGCTCCTGTCGGCGCTGCTGCGGGAACGCACCGAAGCGGCCGTACTGCTGTCGACCCCCGAGGTGCCGGGCGAGGACAACCGGGCGTGGCGGCTGTACCGTCGGTTCGGATTCCAGGATGTCGTCCGCCGGTTCGTCTTCACCGGCGACGCCCGCCCGTTCGCGGTCCTCGGCAGGAGCCTGCCCCTCGAGCCGGACCTCGTTCCGCACCACCACCACACGATCGACGATCCGGACGGAAGCGGTACCCCATGAACTCCACACTCGACGTCGTCGTCGTCGGCTCGGGCCACAACGCCCTGGTCTCCGCGTGTTATCTCGCCCGCGACGGATGGTCGGTGGAGGTCCTCGAACGTGACACCGTGCCGGGCGGCGCCGTCTCCACCGTCGAACGTTTCCCCGGATATGCCGTCGACCGGGGTTCCTCGGCGCACATCATGGTGCGCCATTCGGGGATCGTCGAGGAACTCGATCTCGCCGCCCACGGCCTGCGCTACATCGACTGCGACCCGTGGGCGTACGCGCCGCCGCCGGCGGACTCCGATCGTCCCGGCATCGTCTTCCACCGCGATCTCGACCGGACCTGCGCCTCCGTCGAGGCCGCCTGCGGACGTCGCGAGGCCGACGCGTACCGCCGCTTCGTGCAGGACTGGGGCCCGCGCAGCGCGGCGGTGATGAAGTCGTTCACCCGTCCCCCGACCGGCCGGCACCTGCTGTCGTCGTTCTGGGGACTCGACGCCGGTGAGGGCGGCAGCGCCCTGTCCCGCCGGTTCCTCACCACCGGCGACAGCCTGCTCGACGAGTACTTCGACGACGAGCCCCTCAAGGCGGCCCTCGCCTGGTTCGGCGCGCAGTCCGGGCCGCCCATGTCCGAGCCCGGCACCGCGGCGATGGTGGGCTTCGCCGCCCTCATGCACACCCTGCCTCCGGGTCGCGCCATCGGTGGGAGCGGCGCGCTCACCCAGGCCCTGCTGTCGCGGCTGCGGTCCGACGGCGGCACGGTGACCTGCGGCGACGCCGCCACCGAGATCCGCCGGACCGGCGATGTGTGGACCGTGCGCACCGAATCGGGACGCTCGGTGCGGACCCGCACGGTCGTCGCCGGATGCCACGTGCTGACCACGCTGGATCTGCTCGACCGCGGCGGATACGACCGCGACCGGCTCGAGGGCTGGCGTCGCAGCATGCGGGTCGGCCCGGGCATCGGCATGGTCCTGCGGCTCGGCACCGACTCGCTGCCCCGCTACCGCGGCTGCGACGAACCCGAACTGACGACCTCCGGTCTGCAACTGCTCGTCGACGACCGCGCCGATCTGCGCGCCGCGCACGGTGCCGCGACGGCGGGAGACCTGCCGCCGCGACCGGCCGTCCTCGCGATGAGCTTCTCCGCCCTCGACCCGACGATCGCACCCGACGGCAAGCACCAGATCACGCTGTGGTCCCAGTGGCATCCGTACTCGCTGCGCGGCGGACGTCGCTGGGCGGACATCGCCGGCGCCGAGACCGACCGCATCCTTGCCGAGATGGAGACGCGCTCTCCCGGATTCACCGCAAGCGTGGAGCACCGCCACGTGCAGACCCCCGCGGACATCGAGAGCGAACTCGGCCTGCTCGGCGGCAACGTCATGCACGTGGAGATGTCGCTGGACCAGATGTTCCTGTGGCGGCCGCTTCCGGAGCTGTCCGGCTATCGGGTGCCCGACGCGCCCGGCCTCTATCTCACCGGCGCCTCGACCCATCCCGGTGGTGGTGTCTCCGGTGCGAGCGGCCGCAACGCCGCCCGGGTCGCCCTCGCCGACGCCAAGGGCAGTCTCGTGGACCGCGTGAAGGGCTGGGTGTCGCGGTGACCGACACCCGCGTCCCCGCACCGCCCCGACCGGCCCGGTGGCGGACGATCCTTCCGATCGTCCCGGCCGTCGCCGCGGTCCTCGCCCAGATCGCCTATCCCCTCACCGAGGGCGGCGCCCGGGACGCCGCGACCGTCGCGGTCGTCACGCTGCTCACCGCCGCCTGCCTCGTCCACGCCGCGTCGAACCGCGGCCTCACCTTCGCCGTCGTCCTGTTCGTCAGCTCGGCGGGCATCGGATATCTGTCCGAGGTGGTCGGCACGATGACCGGCTATCCCTACGGTTGCTACAGCTATGTCACCGACCGGCTCGGCCCGGCCGCACTCGACGTCCCGCTGGTGGTGCCGCTGGCGTGGTCGGCGGGTCTGTACCCCGTCTGGTGCGTGGCCTCCCGCCTCGTCCGCAACGGTCCCGGCCGGGTCGCGGCGGTCACCGTCGGCATGCTCGGCTGGGATCTCTATCTCGACCCCCAGATGGTGGCGGACGGGCACTGGTCGTGGTGCAACGCCGGCGGCCTGCCCGGCATCGAGCACATCCCGCTCACCAACTACGTGGGCTGGCTCCTCGTCGCCGCGATCATGGCCACCGTGCTCGTGCTCGTCGACTCCCGTTCGGACCGTGCCGACACGCCCCGGCACGATGCCGTGCCCATCGCGCTGTTCCTGTGGACGTGGCTCGGTTCGGCCCTCGCCCACAGCGTCTTCCTCGACGCTCCCGAACTCCGCTACTCCGCGGTGTACGGGTTGCTCGTCATGGGGGTCCTGGGTGTTCCCCTGCTGGTCTCGCTCGTCCGGTCGTGGCGCGGAAGCGCGTCCGGTCCCGGAGCCGACGAGGCACGACTCGCCGCGAGCGACCCGAAGAACCGACGAGGATGACCGTGCCTGGCACCATGTTCTCCGTGCAGTCGTCCAACCTGTCCGTCCGCCGTCGTGTCGTCGCGGTCGTGGGGCTCGTCCTCCTCGGCCTCCCGCTCCTCACCGGCTGCCTGCGCGTGCAGGCGACGATGGGGATCTCCTCCGACGACCGTGTGTCGGGGCAGATCGTCGCCGCGACCATCCCCGCCGACGAGAACGATCCCGGTCCCGAGCTCACCGCTCCCTCGGCCCTGGCCGGGAAGGTGCGGGTGCAGGAGTACTCGCAGGACGGCTACGTCGGGAGCCAGGTCTTCTTCAACGACCTCACCTTCGGCGACGTCCAGCAGCTCGCCACGATGTCCGATCAGAGCGCCGGCATGTTCCAGCTCAACCTGCAGCGCTCCGGCGATCTGGTGGCCCTGAACGGACGCGTGGATCTCGAGTCCGCTCCCACCCAGGGCACCGACGTGCAGTTCACCATCGCGTTCCCCGCCCGGGTGGCGACCACCAACGGCACCCGCGAGTCGGATTCGGTCGTGACCTGGAAGCTTCCGGCCGGCGAGGTGAGCACCCTCCGCGCGGAGGTGCGCTACGCCGATCCCAACACGCGCGGTTTCGCGGGCTGGGCCGGAATCATGGCCGGCGGCGCCTTCGGTGTCACGCTGATCATCGCCGGCGCGGCCTGGTTCACCCGCAATCCCGCGCCGCAGTGGTCGTCGGCGAACGGGACGCGGTCCTGACCCGCCTTCCGCGCGACCCGTCCCCCGGTCTCACGCGACTCGTCGCCGGTGGCGCTCTCCTCGCCTCCTACGGCGCGGCCGTTGCCGTCGCGAACCGCGTCTCGCTCCCCCGTCTCGTGCCGGGACCGGTGGTCGACGAGCAGGTCACCGTCGTCGTCCCCGCCCGCGACGAGGCTCCCCGCATCGGCGCGATCGTCTCCGACCTGCGGGCACAGACAGGACTGCGCGCGCTGCGCGTGGTGATCCTCGACGACGACTCATCCGATGGCACCGTCGATGTGGCCGGGGCCGCCGCCGAGGGCGACGAGCGCATCACCGTCGTCCGGTCGACACAGCCGCCTCCCGAGGGATGGACCGGGAAGGCGGCCGCGTGTGCCGCAGCCGTCGCCCACGCCGGAACGGCAGCCGACAGCGGCGTCATCGTGTTCGTCGACGCGGACGTCCGGCTCGCACCCGACGCGCTCGCCGCCGCCGTCGCTCTGCTGCGCCGCCAGGATGCCGCGCTCGTCTCGCCGTTCCCGTACCAGCTCGCCGGGTCGGTGCTCGAACGGCTCGTGCAGCCGCTGCTGTTCTGGTCGTGGTTCTCGGTGCTGCCCGTCGCCGTCTCGCACCGCACCCATCGGCCGTCGATGGCGGTCGCGTGCGGGCAGCTCCTCGTCTTCGACGCGCGTGCCTACGCGGCGATCGGCGGCCACGCTGCGGTCGCGGCGAGTCCCACGGAGGATCTGGACCTGGCCCGGGCACTGCGTCGCGCCGGACTGCGTACGACGGTCGCGGCCGCGGGCGGGCTGGCGTCGTGCCGGATGTACGACGGGCCCCGCCCGCTGATCGGCGGTTACACCCGCTGGTTGTGGTCGGCGTTCGGCTCCCCCACCGGCGCGGCGGCGGTGGTCGCGCTGTATCTCCTCGCCTATCTCGTGCCCCCGGCCGCAGTGCTGCTCGGCGAGGGGCGGACGCGGCGCTGGGGCGTGGCCGGTACCGCCGCGGGCATGGCGTCACGGCTCCTTGCGCGCGCCACCGAACGGGGAGGACGCCGGCACCCGCACGCTCCGGACCGTCCCGTCGACGACCTGCTGGACGCCGCGGCACACCCCGCATCGGTCCTGGCCTTCGGTGCGCTCACGGCGTCGTCGATCCGAGCCCGGCGCAGCGGACGCGCGGCGTGGAAGGCCCGCGTCCTGCCCTGACCCCCAGCCGGGGCGGGACGGATGTCAGGCCGGCTGCACCACGGCGGGAGCTTCGAGTTCGTAGCCGAGACGGTCGAGCACCTCGCCGGTCGCGCGGGCGAAGTTGAGCGTGATGAAGTGCAGGCACGGCGCACCCTCGGAGATCAGCCGCTCGCACATCTCCGTCGCCACCTCGATGCCCACCTCGCGCACCGCGGCCCGGTTCTCCTCCGGACCGTCGCCCGCCGCGCGCCGCAGCCGCTCCTCGAGTACGGGCGGCAGATGCGAACCCGACAGTTCGAGGCTGCGCCGCGCCGAGCGCAGCGACGTGATGGGCATGATCTCGGGGATGATCGGCTTGAGTCCCTGCTCGGCGTCGCAGGCCACGACCCGGTCGCGCAGACGCAGGTAGTGCTCGACGTCGAAGAACATCTGGGTGATCGAGTACTCGGCGCCCGCACGCAGCTTCTGCACGAGATAGCGGGTGTCGTGGTCGAGGTCCGGGGACCGATGGTGTCCTTCGGGGAACGACGCGACGCCCACGTGGAAGTCCCCGAGATCGCGCACCAGCCGCACGAGTTCGTCGGCGTATTCGAGACCCTCCGGGTGCTTCTCCCACTCGCCGAGCGGGTTGCCCGGCGGGTCGCCGCGCAGGGCGAGGATGTTGGTGATGCCGCGATCGGCGTAGGCGCCGACCATCGCGCGCAGTTCGTCGATGCTGTGCCCGACGGCCGTGAGGTGCGCGACCGGCAGGAGGGTGGTCTCCTCGGCGAGACGTCCGGTGACCCGGACCGTACGGTCGCGGGTGGATCCCCCGGCGCCGTAGGTCATCGATACGAAGGCCGGACCGAGACGTTCGAACGTCCGCACGGCACGCCACAGTCGTCCCTCGGCCTCGGCGTCGCGAGGCGGGGAGAACTCGACGGAGAACGGAATGCGGCCCGAACGCGCGGACCCGAGACGGTCCACGATCGACGGGGTCCGAGAAATCCCGCCGTCCTCGGTTGCCCTGACGAAGTCGCTTGTCACCGGTCCAGCATAGGTGGCGCCCCCGGGGCGGTCGCTACCGGCGACGACCCGACTGTGCGGATAGGCTGGTCGCGGCACCTCCGGCTCACCCGCCTCCGAGGCGCCGTCACCCATCGACCTGGAGGTTTCGTCCTGTCTACCGGCGCCGATCACTTGTCTGCCGAGCAGCTCCCCCATCGGGTGGAGGACTCCCTCCGGCAGTTCTTCACCTCACGCTCCGACCTGGTCGACTCGGTGGGCGGTGGATACCGGCAGGCCGTCGACACGCTCGAGGCGTTCGTGCTGCGCGGGGGCAAGCGGGTCCGTCCGCGTTTCGCCTGGACGGGCTGGCTGGGCGCCGGCGGTGACCCGACCGGGCCGGACGCCGAGGCCGTCCTGCAGGCGTGCTCCGCCCTCGAGCTCGTGCAGGCCGCGGCGCTCGTCCACGACGACATCATCGACGCCTCCACCACGCGTCGCGGATTCCCCACCGTGCACGTCGAGTTCACCGAGCAACACCGGAAGGCCGGCTGGCACGGCAGGTCGGAGCAGTTCGGCGAGTCGGTCGCGATCCTGCTCGGCGACCTCGCCCTCGTGTGGGCGGACGACATGCTGCACTCGGCCGGGCTCGACCCCGCGACCGTCGCGCGCGTGGTCCCGGCCTGGGCCGCGATGCGCACCGAGGTGCTCGGCGGGCAGTACCTCGACATCGCCAACGAGGTGGCGGCGGACGAATCGGTGGAGGCCGCCACTCGGGTCAACCGGTTCAAGACCGCGGCGTACACGATCGAACGCCCGCTGCACATCGGCGCTGCCCTCGCCGGCGCCGACGACGACCTCATCGCCGCCTACCGCCGCTTCGGCACCGACATCGGCCTGGCGTTCCAGCTGCGCGACGACCTGCTCGGTGTCTTCGGCGACCCCGAGGTCACCGGCAAGCCCTCGGGCGACGACCTGCGCTCGGGCAAGAGGACCGTCCTGTACGCGCTGGCGCTCGAGACGGCCGACGCGTCCGATCCTGCCGCGGCCGAGCTGCTGCGCACCTCCATCGGGACCGATCTGTCCGACGGGCAGGTCGAGCAGCTCCGCTCGCTGCTCGTCGATCTCGGCGCGGTCGCCCGGATCGAGGACCGCATCACGGCACTGACCGACAGCGCGTTCGAGGCGCTCGAGTCGTCCGGCGCCACCGAGGAGGGCAAGGCCCTCCTGCGCGAGTCGGCGGTCGCCGCGACCCGACGGGTGGCGTGAGGACGGTGCGGACGGTTCCCGGCGCCGACCGGGTCGTCGTGGTCGGTGCCGGTCTCGCCGGTCTGTCGGCGGCCCTGTACCTGCGCGGTGCCGGTAGGGACGTGACGGTGCTCGAACGCGTCGACGAGGTCGGTGGCCGGGTCGGCAGCTATCGAGGCCCGGGCTACGAGATCGACAACGGCGCGACCGTGCTGACGATGCCCGAGCTGATCGACGACGCGCTCGCTGCGGTGGGCGCCGACCGGAACTCCGTCCGGCCGGCCCTGCGCACCCGGCGACTGTCCCCCGCCTATCACGCACGGTTCGCCGACGACACCTCGATCGACGTGCACTCCGATCCCGACGCCATGGTCGCGGAGATCTCGCGGGTGTGCGGACCGGAGGAGGCACGCCGCTATCTGCGGTTGCGCGCGTGGCTCGCCGACATCTTCGACGCCGAGTTCGACCGCTTCATGGACGCGAGTTTCGACTCGCCGCTCGACCTGGTCTCGTCCCCGGCGGCGCTACGCGACCTGGCGCGTCTGCTCCGGCTGGGCGGATTCGGCAGGCTCGGCGCTCAGGTGAACCGCAGGATCACCGACCCGCGCCTGCGCCGCGTCTTCACGTTCCAGGCGCTGTACGCGGGGGTTGCTCCGGCGCGGGCCCTCGCCGTCTACGGGGCGATCGCGCACATGGACACCTCGCTGGGCGTGTACGCGGTGGACGGCGGTATGCGGTCGGTCGCCCGCGCGATGGCCGCGGCGTTCGTCGAGGCCGGTGGACGGCTCGAACTCGGCCGGGAGGTGACCTCGCTCGATCTGTCCGGCGGACAGGTCGACGGTGTCCGCACCCGCGACGGGGAGCGTTTCCCGTGCGACGCGGCCGTCCTGACCCCCGACACTCCGGTGGTCGACGGGTTGCTGCCACGCCGTCGGCGCCGCCGCACGCTGGCCGCCCCATCGGCCGTGGTGCTGCACGGGTCGATCCCCACCGGCGTGACCCGCGGTTGGGCGGCGCAACACCACCACGTGATCGACTTCGGCGGTGAGTGGGACCGCACCTTCGCGGAGATCACCCGCAGCCGCGGACGCGGCCGGCCGATGTCGGATCCCTCGCTGCTCATCACGCGACCGGCCCTGTCCGATCCCGGCCTGCGGTTCGCCCGGGAGGGGGTCGAGCACGAACCGTTGTCGGTGCTGGCGCCGTGCCCGAACCTCGACAGCGCTCCGCTCGCCTGGGCCGAGCTCGCGGTCCCGTATCGCAACGAGCTGCTCGACGTCCTCGACCGCCGCGGATACGGCGGGATCACGGACGGTTTCCGCGTCGACCACATCGACACACCCGCCACCTGGCACGCTCGCGGCATGCAGGCGGGCAGCCCGTTCTCGAGCGCTCATGTCTTCCGGCAGACGGGGCCGTTCCGGCGCCGCAACCTCGATCCGGCGGTCCCCGGTGTGGTGCTCGCGGGGTCGGCGACGGTGCCGGGCGTCGGTGTCCCCACCGTGCTGTTGTCCGGAAGGCTCGCCGCCGAACGTCTCGGTGTTCCGCGAAGGCGGTGACACCGGGCGCACCGTGCTCCGCGTCTCCACTAAACTGTCCTCGTTCGCCAGCTATCTGCGCGCCGCGCATCCACACGTCCACGGGGGAGGAACCGTACCGATGTCGTCCCCTGCCTCGCCCGACGCCGAGCCGCAGACCTCGACCGCGCCGGAGGGGACGGTGGCGCCGACGGGTGAGCGTCCGAAGCAGGCATTCCTGAGGAGTCCCGCCGGCCACGCCGCGCTGCTCGGCGCGTGGGGCGCGGTACTCATGACCTTCGGCAGTTTCGGGTCGGGCAGTGTCCGCCGCGTCGACCCGCTGCTCGAGGACATCTACCTGTCGTGGCTGCGCTTCGGCCACGGCCAGCTGCTCTCGCGGATCATCCTGTGGGTCGGTGTGCTCGTCATGATCGCGGCGTGGGTGCGCGTCGGCCGGGCGACCCTCGCCGGCCACGTCACGGTGCGCGATCTGTGGACGGTGCTGCCCGCATGGACCGCTCCCCTGCTGGTCGCGACCCCGATGTTCAGCCGCGACGCCTACTCCTACCTCGCGCAGGGCGCACTGCTGCGCGGCGGCTTCGATCCGTACGAGGTGGGCCCGGTCGTCAATCCGGGCGTCCTGCTCGACAACGTCAGCAATGTGTGGACGACGACCACCACGCCGTACGGGCCCGTCCACCTCCTGCTCGGTGCGGGCATCACGTCCATCACCGACGACAACGTGGTGACGGGCACCTGGTTGTGGCGCCTGACCATGCTTCCCGGCCTGGCGCTCATGGCGTGGGCCGTGCCGAAACTCGCCCGTCGCATGGGTGGGAATCCCGCGATCGCCCTGTGGCTCGCGGTCCTGAACCCGCTCGTGCTGATCCACCTCGTCGGCGGTGTGCACAACGAACTGCTGATGGTCGGTCTCATGATCGCCGGCATCGTGCTCGTGCTCGAGGGCCGGCACATCAGTGGCATCGCCCTGGTCTCGCTCGGCGCCGCGATCAAGGCCACCGCAGGATTGGCGCTGCCCTTCCTGGTGTGGGTGTGGATGATCCACGAACGCGATCGTGCGCGCGCCGAGGGACGCGAGCCGGCAGCGCCCGTCCGGCTGTTCGCCAAGGCCGCCGGTCTGGGACTGGTCGTCTTCGCCGCGGTCTTCGGCGGCACCTCGCTGCTCGCCGGTGTGGGCATCGGGTGGCTCACCGCCCTGTCCGGCTCGTCGAAGATCATCAACTGGCTGTCGCTGCCGACGATGATGGCGCACGCCGTCACCTGGGTCACCCCGTGGCGGCTCGGATCGGTCCTCGACATCACGCGCATGCTCTGCGCGATCGCGCTGGTGGTGATCCTCGTGTGGGCGTGGTGGCGCTTCCGCCGCACCGAACGCGACGCGATCTTCGGGATCGTGGTGGCACTGACCGCGGTGACCCTGCTCTCGCCCGCCGCGCTGCCCTGGTACTACTCCTGGCCGCTCGCCGTCGCCGCCGCCTTCGCGATGTCCCCCCGGGTGCTCATGGTGCTCGTCGCGTTGTCGACCTGGTTGATGCTGATCTTCAACCCCGACGGGTCGATCGGGATGTACAACATCGCGCACGTCGCACTCGCGGTGTTCGCCTCGATCGTCGCGGCCCGGTCGCTGGTCACCTACGACCCGCTGCGTCTGCGGTTGCGGCCACGTGCGGCATCGCCCGCCGGCGCCGCCCGGGACGACCGTGCCTGACCGCCCCACGGGGATCGCGGCCGACGATCTCACCCGGGCCTACGCCTACTGCGCCGAGCTCACCGCCGAACACGGACGCACCTACAACCTCGCGACCCGGTTGCTGCCGGCGCCGCGACGACACGCCGTGCACGCGCTCTACGGCTTCGCCAGACATGTCGACGACATCGTCGACGTCACTGCCGTGGACGACCCCGAGGCCGCGATCCGCGGTGTCGACGACGCGCACACCCGCCTGCACGCCGCACTCGCGGGTGATCCCGGCCCACTCGACGACACGGGTCTCGTGGTCCGCGCGCTCGCCGACACGATCCGGCAGTACCGCATCCCGATCGAGTACTTCGACGCCTTCATCCGCTCCATGCGCATGGACGTGCCCGGCACACCCGGGTTCCGGCCCCACTACCGGACCATGGCGGAACTGCGCGAGTACATGTACGGCTCGGCGGCGGTGATCGGTCTCGAACTGCTGCCGATCCTCGACGTCGACGATCCCGCCGCCCCGCCGGCCGCAGCCGCGCTCGGGGAGGCGTTCCAGCTCACCAACTTCATCCGCGACGTGGGCGAGGACCTCGAACGCGGACGCGTCTACATCCCGCTCGACCTGTGGTCGGCGTTCGGGGTCGACATCGACCTGCTGCAGGAGTGCCGGCGCACCGGCGCGGTCGATCCGAGGGTCCGGCGGGCGCTCGCCCACGCGGTCGCGCTGACCCGCGCCGAGTATCGCAGGGCCGAACCCGGGCTGGCGGTACTCCCCGACCGGATCCGGCCCGGTATCCGCGCGGCCTTCACACTCTATGGGCGGATCCTCGACGAGGTCGAACGCAGCGGGTTCCGGGTGCTCGACCGGCGCGCGACGGTTCCGCGCCGCACGCGTGCCGCGGTCATGCTCACCGAGTACGTCGCCGGCTCACTGCTCCGGCAGCGGTAACGGCGCCCCGGAGACTCAGAAGGCGCGGAGACTCAGAAGGCCCGGAGGCTCAGAAGGCGAGCGCCTGCGCCCGACGCATGACCTCGCGCGCGGACTGCGTGTGCATCGCGGCCACCGGGCATCCACCGGGAAGGGAATCGTCCTCGGTGAAGAGCCATCGCAGGATCTCGTCGTCCTCGTAACCGCCGTCGTGCAGCACCGCGATCAGGCCGGGAAGACCCTTGAGAACGTTCCCCTCGTCGTCGAGGAAGGCCTCGGGCAGGACCGGCACGCGGTCGCGCTTGAACGCCAGCAGCTGCCGGTCGCGCACCATCTGCTGCACGCGGGAGGTGGCGACGCCGAGGCTCTTGGCCACGTCGACGAGCTGCACCACGGGGACGGAGCGGTCGAGAACGTCGTCGCAGTAAGGGATTGCACTCACCCCACCACGTTATCGCTGCGGCCTCGCGGGCAGCTACGCGGCTACCGTCCACGGGAGCTGGCTACGATCGACGGGGACGAAATCGCTCCGCCGACGCGGAGCCGGAGCTTCGTCACGTCGATACCTCGAAGGCCCGGGTACCGGCGTCCCACCATCACGCACGAGACACGGGGGTACACCGGGTGACCGCTGGAGGCGACCGACTGGTCGGCGTCGTGCTCGACCGGCGTTATCGCATCGAATCGCAGATCGCGCGGGGCGGCATGTCGACCGTCTATCGCGGCACCGACCTGCGTCTCGACCGTCCCGTCGCCGTGAAGATCATGGATCCGCAGTTCGCGGCCGATCCCCAGTTCCTGGCACGGTTCGAGTTCGAGGCCAGGTCTGTCGCACGACTGACGCATCCCGGGCTCGTCGCGGTCTACGACCAGGGCCAGGACGGCGATCACGTCTTCCTCGTGATGGAGCTCGTCGAGGGCGGCACCCTGCGCGAACTGCTGCGCGAACGCGGGCCGATGCCGCCGCACGCCGCAGCTGCCGTGGCCGCGCCGGTCCTCGGAGCCCTCGCGGTCGCCCACCGGGCGGGTCTCGTGCACCGCGACATCAAGCCCGAGAACATCCTCATCTCCGGCAACGGTGAAGTGAAGATCGCCGACTTCGGGCTCGTCCGGGCGGTCGCCGCCGCGACCACCACCTCGCGCAGTGTGATTCTCGGCACCGCGGCGTACCTGTCCCCGGAGCAGGTGACCGTCGGGAGCGCCGACGCGCGCAGCGACGTCTACTCCGCCGGTGTGCTCGTCTACGAGATGCTCACCGGCCGCACCCCCTTCACCGGCGACACGTCCCTGTCGGTGGCATACCAGCGCGTGGAGAAGGACGTGCCGGATCCGAGTTCGGCCATCGACGGGGTCCCGCCCGAACTGGACACCTTCGTCCGCCGGGCCACCGAACGCGAACCGTCGGAACGCTACGCCGACGCGCAGGTGATGGCCGACGCGCTCGGCGAGATCTGCGACACGCTCGATCTCCCCCGCTACCGGGTTCCGGCTCCGAGACGATCCGCGGTGCGGACGCCTCCCGTGGTGGACTCCGACGCCGCGGCACCGACCCGCACCGTCGACGGCGCCGCTGCCGGGCATGCCGATCCTGCTCCGGCGACGACGGTCCTTCCCGGCTCGGCCGCCGCGAACTCGCACGCTCCGACGACCGTGCAGACCGCCGTGCCGGCCACGTCCGACCCGAATGCAACGGCCACGCCCGGCCCGCATGCTCCGGCCACACGTCCGCATCCGACCCGGGTCGCGACCCGCACCCATCCGCGTCCCGACACCGAACCGGTGGCACCCCGGCCCGACTACGCCGCCGACCGTCGCCGTCAACGCCGGTCCGCCGCAGGCTGGATCGCCGCGATCATCGTGCTCGCGTTGTTCATGGGGATCGCCGGGTGGTGGCTCGGCGCCGGCCGCCTCACCGACGTCCCGACCGTCCTGGGACTCGACCGGGCGGCGGCCGTGTCCGCGATCGAGACGGCCGGGTTGTCCAGCGAGATCCGGGGCGAGTACTCCGACGACGTTCCCGTCGACACCGTCCTGGGCACCGACCCCACCGCGGGCTCACGTGTCCCCGACGGCGACACGATCGCGTTGCTCGTGTCGCTCGGCAGGCCCACCGTCCCGTCCATTCCCGGCGCCGGCGAGAGGTCCGTCGTCGAGGACGAACTGCGGAGCCGCACCTTCGAACCGGTCGAGGGCGGCACCGCGTTCAGCACCACGGTGCCCGAGGGTGGAGTGGCCGCGCTCGACCCCGCCCCCGGAACCGTCCTGCCCGTGGGCGCGGAGGTCGCGCTCGTGATCAGCAAGGGATCACCCCCGGTGACCCTGCCCGACCTCACCGGACGCCCCGTCGACGAGGCGCGTCGCATCCTCGACGAAGCGGGTCTGACCGTCGGCGAGATCCGTGAGGTCTTCGACGCCGACGTCGACGAGGGACGGGTCGTCGGCACCGACCCGGAGGAGGGCGAAGACGTCGGTGCCGGCGGAACCGTCACCCTCCTTGTATCCAATGCAGTGAAGGTGCCGTCGATGTTGGGACGCTCGGTGGGCTCGGCCCGCGACGAGCTCACCCGCCTCGGATTCGAGGTCGAGGTGCGGCAGCTCGGCGACTCCGACCGCTCGGTCGTGATCGGCCAGAATCCCGGGGCGGGCCGGAGAGCAGAACAGGGCAGCACGGTCACGCTGACCGCACTGCCCTGATCCGACCGCCTGTCCCCTACCCGCGGGGCATCTTCGCTGTCATCAACCGCGGAGCATCTCCCCTGTGATCAACCGCGGA
Source organism: Rhodococcus sp. BUPNP1 (assembly GCF_002215235.1). Classification (NCBI taxonomy): domain Bacteria; kingdom Bacillati; phylum Actinomycetota; class Actinomycetes; order Mycobacteriales; family Nocardiaceae; genus Rhodococcus; species Rhodococcus sp. BUPNP1. The sequence continues at coordinate 272,947 of NZ_NERM01000004.1, read as the reverse complement.
GCATCTCCGCCACGAGGAACGCGAGTTCGATCGACTGCTGCGTGTTCAGCCGCGGATCGCACGCCGTCTCGTAGCGACCGTGCAGGTCGAGATCCGAGATGTCCTGCGCACCGCCGAGGCACTCGGTGACGTCCTCGCCGGTGAGCTCGACGTGGATGCCACCGGGATGCGTGCCGAGCGCGCGATGCACCTCGAAGAAGCCCTGCACCTCGTCGACGATGCGGTCGAAGTGACGGGTCTTGTAGCCGGTGGACGCCTCGTGGGTGTTGCCGTGCATCGGGTCGCACTGCCAGATCACCTTGTGACCGGAGGCCTCGACCCGCTCGATGATGCCGGGCAGCAGGTCGCGGACCTTCGAATGACCCATCCGGGAGATCAGGGTCAGCCGGCCCGGCGTGTTGTGCGGATCCAGGCGCTCGACGTACTCGACGGCCATCTCCGGGGTGGTCGACGGACCGATCTTCAGACCGATCGGGTTCGACAGCAGCTCCGCGAACGCGATGTGCGCGCCGTCGAGCTGACGGGTGCGGTCGCCGATCCACAGGAAGTGGGCCGACAGGTCGTACAGGCGCGGCTTGTCGCCCGAGTTGTCGAGGCGCAGCATCGCGCGCTCGTAGTCGAGGACGAGAGCCTCGTGGCTGGCGTAGATCGTCGCCGCGCGCAGGTTCGGGTCGACGACACCGCAGGCGTCCATGAACCGCAGGCCGCGGTCGATCTCGGAGGCGAGCGCCTCGTACCGGGCACCGGCGGGCGAGGCCGAGACGAACGCCCGGTTCCAGTCGTGCACGCGGTGCAGGTCGGCCTCACCGGCGGCGGTGACGGCACGCACGAGGTTCATCGCGGCGCTCGCGTTCGCGTAGGCGCGCACGAGGCGCGACGGATCGTGCCTGCGCACCTCGGCATCGGCGACCAGCGAGTTGACCATGTCGCCGCGGTAGGACGGCAGACCGAGCGCGTCGGTGTCGGACGAGCGCGGTTTGGCGTACTGGCCGGCGATCCGCGCGACCTTCACGACCGGCGTCGACGCACCGTAGGTCAGCACCACCGCCATCTGCAGCAACGTGCGGATGTTGCCCTTGATGTGCGGCTCGGTGTTGTCCGCGAACGTCTCGGCGCAGTCGCCACCCTGGAGGAGGAAGGCCTCACCGCGAGCGACGGCGGCGAGCTGGGTCTGCAGCTCCTCGACCTCGCGGGGCACGGTGATGGGGGGCACGCTCTCGAGCACGGTGCGCATCGCCGCGGCCTGTTCCTCGGGCCAGCTGGGCTGCTGCAGCGCCGGCTTTGCGAGCGCCGCGTCGAGGTCGGCACGCAGCTCCTCGGGCAACGGGGGAAGTTCGGGCAAGCGGTCGATCGGCACGTCGACAGTCCAGTTCACCCGTCCAGGATATGGCGTGACGGCCGAAAGCGGCGCAGCACCCCGTTACCCGCGTCACCGCGATCGGCGAGCAGCCTCGATCGCCTCGAACTTCGCGAGGTTGTGGCGGGCGTCGGCGAGCGCGTCGTGGTTGTCGTCCGGCGCCGGGGGCAGGGGCGGGGAGCCCGAGTCCTCCCAATACTGCCGGAGCTCACGGGTGAAGCGGGGCAGGACGTCCGGGAGTTCGGGCATGGTCCCCCAGAGCTGAACGAGCACGACGTGGTCGTAGGCCCCGATCCACGCCCACAGTTCGGGCCGGATGCCCGGTCGGGGCACGAGGAACTTCAGCAGGTCGTCGCGGATCCTCGATCGCGACTTCCAGGCGGGGTGCGCCGGGGGCGGGAGCTTCGGGAGGACGTTGCGACGCACCCAGGCACCGGCCCGGGTCGGGTCGAACTCGGTCGACACCGCGTAGAACTCGCGGCCGTCCTCGCAGGCGACACCGATCGAGACGAGTTCGATCGTGCGTCCGTCCTCGATGAACTCGCAGTCGTAGAAGTAGCGCACCTGCTCACCCGGCACGCGTGTCGGGAACACGGTCCGCGACGGAACCGTCCTGCGGCGCAGTCGCGGCACTGCCGTTCGTCGACGCGTCCGTGTTCCCGGCCGTGCCCGACTCGTCCGCCGAACTCTTGTTCTTGAGGGAGGCGGCGTAGATGTCGACGTACTCCTGGCCCGACAACTGCATGAGCGAATACATGACCTCATCGGTGACGGTGCGCTCGACGAAGCGGTTGCCGCCCATGCCCTCGAACCGGGAGAAGTCGATGGGCTCGCCGATCCGCACGGTGATCTTCGCCGGTCGCCACATCTTCGACCCGATCGGGTTCATCCGGTCGGTGCCGATCATGGCGACGGGGATCACCGGGACGCCGGTCTCCAGCGCCAGTCGCGCCAGGCCGGTCTTGCCCTTGTAGAGACGGCCGTCGGGCGAGCGGGTGCCCTCGGGGTAGATGCCGAGCAGCTTGCCCTGGCCGAGCACCCGAACCCCGGCGTTGAGCGCGTCCTGCGCGGCGTCGGCGCCGGTGCGGTCGATGGGGACCTGCCCGACCGAGGAGAAGAACCAGCGCTGGAAGGCGCCCTTGAGTCCGGTACCGGTGAAGTACTCGCTCTTGGCCAGGAAGGTGATCCGCCGGCGCACGAGGAGGGGAAGGTAGAACGAATCGAGGACGGCCCGGTGGTTACTGGCCAGGATCGCCGGTCCGTGGGCCGGAATGTTCTCGCCGCCTTCGAACTTCGGACGTCCTATGAGCCACAGCAGCGGTCCCAGGAGGACGTACTTGAACAGCCAGTACCACATGGCATCCTTCCCGAATCCGATCATCCCCCACGCGGATCGGTGCAGCACCGCCCGCCGGTCGACTCTACGACGACGCGACTACCACTCGCACATCGCCTCAGTGCCCGACCCCACCCTTTCACCGTCGACGTGACGATAATCTCACCTACAGCGGCGGTCGTGAGGTGTCGATCGCGGATCGGGCGAGATCGGCGGCACCGATGAGCCCGGCGGCGTCGCCGAGCTGCGCGACCCGGACGCGTGCGAGGGGACGATGGCCGGCGCCGGTGGTCACGGCCGCGTAGTGCTCGCGCGCGGCGTCGAGGAACAGCGGCGCGGAACCGGAGACCCCTCCCCCGATGACGACGAGCTCGGGGTCGTAGACGTCGGCGACGAGCGCCAGTCCGAGCCCGAGCCTGCGGGCGAAATCGTCGAAGGCCGCGAGCGCGACGGGGTCGCCGTCGTGGGCCGCGCCGGCGATCCGCCGGCCGGTGAGCGATCCGGGATCCGAGGCGATCTCGCCCGCGAGAACGGACCGCCCGGGTTCGGCCGCGAGCATCTCGACGGTCGTGTCCACGAGACCCGTTCCGCTGCAATACCTTTCCCAACACCCCTGCTTGCCGCACGGGCAGGGTCGACCGTCGGGCACGACCTGCAGGTGACCGAGTTCGGGCGCCACACCGTAGGCACCGCGATAGATCCTGCCGTCGAGCAGCAGCGCGGCGCCGATGCCCGTTCCGAGCGCGACCATCACCGCGATCGTGCTACCCGCGGCGGCGCCGAAGCGGTACTCGGCCCAGGCGGCTGCGTTGGCGTCGTGCTCGAGGACGACCGGCAGTCCGAAACGGTCGGTGAGAGTCTCGGCGAGCGGCGTGTCGCGCCAGGGCAGATGCGGCGCGAACCGCACGGTGGTGCGGTCCTCGGTGAGGAAACCCGCGACCCCCAGCCCGACCGCCGCGATGTCGTTGCGGTCGCGCAGATGCTCGACGAGTCGGTGCAGCGCGTTCTCGAGGGCGACCGCGGAGGACGGCGTCTGCGTACGCACACTGTCGACGACGTCGCCGTCCCGGTCGACGGCCGCCGCCCGGATGCTCGTGCCCCCGATGTCGATCCCGACGGTGAGGCGGGGATCGTGCGTGTTCACGTGCGGAGGTTGACGGAGATCGGCTCGAAGGCCGGACGATCCCGCGTCGGCGGATCGGGTGTCGGCTCCGGCGGGACGCCGCCGGTCGAGGGCAGGAACTGTGCGAGGAACTCCCGCAGCAGCGCGATCAACGCCGCCAGTTTCGACGCCAGCCTGCTGACCAGTTCGTGGTTCTCGCCGCGAACGAGGGCCGCGGCGGCGCAGAGCGGGCACCACGCGCAGCCGCTCGGGGACGTCGCGGTATCACCCGGCGCCGCCGAACCGGTCGCGGCATCGGCGGCGGGATGCGGAGCTGCTTCGCCGGTCGCAGCGACGAACTGCTGCACCGTGCCCTCGACACGGTCGAGCACGGCGTCGGCGAGCAGCAACAACTCGGAGATCAGGGCTTCGTGATCGTCCCTCACAGCGGCCACACCGCCGGATCCGGTACGAATCGCACCACCAGATCGGTTCCGTCGAACTCGGCATCGGAGACGGTGCACCGGCGCAGCCCCGACGCGAGTCGCACCCGGCGGCGCATGCCGTCGGCGCCGACGACGAGATCGTCGCCGATCCGCCCGAGTGTCAGGGACGCGGGGTCGGCGAGCGGCAGGTACATGCGCATCGCGTACACCGACTCCACCCCCGTTCCCGATTCGTGCAGCACCCGGACCGGCTCGTCGGCCTCCGACGAGGGAACGGGTGCGTCGCGGCGGAGCGCCGTGGCGAGCTCCTCCAGAGCTGCCAACCCTACCGGCTCCGCGGCACGGCGCTCGCACACGATCACCGGGACGTCGGTGACGGTCGCCCCGATCTCGGCGACGATCGCCTCGTGCGCGGCCCGCTGGTCGGCGAGCAGCCGCGCGGCCGCACCCGAACCGCCGATCGCAGGGACGATGCCGTTGACGACGACCGCGTCGACACGGAGACCGGACAGGGCGAGCCACGACCGCACCCGAACGAGCCCGGCACGACCGGCGCGGTCGGGCGTCGCCACGATCACCGCGGCGCTGCGTCCGCGATCGTCGAGCAGGTCGCGTACCGCGGCGATCCCCGACAGCAACCGATCGAACAGGGCGACGAAGACACCCGTGCGGGGGTCCGGACCGGTGGCCGCCGCCACCCGGCTGTGCTGGGGCCAGATCCGTTCGAGGGAGTCGGCGACGGTACGCGGCGCGGTGAGGGTGCGCAGGGCGTCGCCGGAGGCCGGGGCGTCGACGACGACGAGAGCCCACCTCCCGCTGTCCGCGAGTCGCGCGACCTCCGCGAGCACCAGCAGTTCCTCGACGCCGGGAAGTCCAGTCAGTTCGTCGGGCTCGGGCAGGTCGAACCGATCGGCGTGCTCGTGCGTCCCGGCGAGCGCCGCCATCGACGCGAGGACCGCGTAGCGCGAGCGGAGCAGCTGCAACGAGTCGATCTCGACCATGTCGAGGTTGTCCTCGACGGTGCGGATGTCCGTCGCGCCGGCGTCCCGGTTCGTGGCCGGAGGCAGGTCGAGCACGTCGCCGAGGGAGTGCGCCCGGTCGATGGACACGACTAGCACGGGCTCTCCCGCACGGGCGGTCGCGAGCGCCTCGGCCGCGGCCAGGGTCGTCTTCCCGGCGCCGCCCTTGCCGAGGAACCATCGCACGCGGGCCGGGGCGTGCCGGACGTTCAGCCCTCCACCTGCTTCTTGAGTTCCTTCAGCGCGGTGTCGGTGATGACCTTCTCCGCCTTGCGCTTGAACAGACCGATCATCGGGATCGTGAGATCCACGGTGAGCTGGTAGTCGACGACCGTGGTGCCGTCGGGGGTCTCGGTCAGCACGTACGAGCCGGACTGGGCCTTCTGGATCTCACCGCTCTCGAGTTCCCAGCTCACGGCACGGTTGTCGGACGCCCACTTGTACCGCAGGACGTAGGTGTCCTTGACGATGCCGGCGTCGAGGACGAAGCGCACGCGCTCGGCCCGGCCGTCGGGACGATGCTCCACGACCTCCACGGTCTTCGCCGCCGACACCCACGTCGGATAGGCATCGAAATCTGCGATGACCTCCATGACACGCTCGGCCGGCGCGTCGATGGTGATCGACCTCTTCGTCTTCTCGGCCATGTGGTGACGGCTCCCTTTCTCGGTCCCTCGGGTGTACACCGATCAGTCCCGCCCCGAGGGTCTATCACACACGTGGGAACAACGGTATCGGGACGACGCTCCTTCGGTGGCTTCAGTGTCGCGGCGGCTCACCGGCCGGACGACCGGCCTCGAGACGCTGCTTGACCTCGAAGGTCATCACCTTCCCCTGGACCCGACGCGTGCGGTTCATTCCCGCGAGGTCGAGACCCGCGACGCGCTCGGGCGCGACACCCACCGGCTCGCAGTGCAGGAAGTAGTGGATCACCGCGCCGTCGAGGACCGGCTCGATCCACACCTCCATCGTCCCTTCGAGCGGACCCGACACCGCCCACCGGATGCCCTTCTCGGCCCGGTCCTCCCGCACGGTCAGTGCGAGATCGGGCCACCACGCACGCCACCGATCGAGGGCCGCGACCTCCTCGGCGATGCGCTCCGGGGGCGCCGCTACGAAGGTCTGATCCGCCACCTGAATGCTGCTCACGCAGGACAGCTTCACATATCGTCCCGGCGGCCCGTCCGGTCACCCCGCCGACGGCGCCACGGTCTCGTTCGGGGGCGCCGAGGCGTCGAGGTAACCGCGCAATCTGGCGCCCAGGACGTCCCATCTCCAATCGGTGGAGACCCACTCACGACCGGCTGCCCCCATCGTGGCGGCCCGATCGGGATCGGCCAGGACACCGGACACCGCGGTCGCCACGGCCGTGACGGAGGTGCCGTCGACGACGTAGCCGGTGCGCCCGTCGCGCACCGTCTCCGGGGCACCGCCCGACCGGCCGGCCACGACGGGCACGCCGGTCGCGGACGCCTCGAGGTACACGATGCCCAGGCCCTCGACGTCGAGACCGCCGCCGCGGGTCCGGCACGGCATCGCGAACACGTCGGCGATGGTGTGGTGCGCGGCGAGCTCGGCCGACGGCACGGTACCGGTGAACACGACGTGCTCCTCGACATCCGTGCGGCGGGCGAGCTCCCGCAGGCGCGACTCGTACGGTCCGCCGCCGACGATCACGAGGACGGCACCGTCGATCCGCTTCCGGATCGCGGGCAGCGCGCGGATGAGCACGTCCTGCCCCTTGCGCGGCACGAGGCGCGACAGGCACAGCACCGTCGGCCGGTCGCCGAGGCCGTAGCGTGCCCGCAGTTCGGCGCGCGCCGCCGGATCGGGCCGGAAGACGTCGGTGTCCACCCCGGACGGCAGATGTTCGAGACCTGCTTCGGGGCCGAAGGCGGAGGCGAACCGCCCCCTCGTGTAGCGACTGACGTAGGTGACGGTGTCGGTGTGCTCGCCGATCTGCCGCAGCGCCTGCCGGGCGGCGGGCAACATCGACCATCCCACCTCGTGGCCGTGCGTGCTGGCGACGATGCGACGGGCGCCGGCGCGGCGCAGCACGGGGGCCAGCAGCGCCAGCGGCGCGGCCGCTCCGAACCAGACGGTGTCGCAGTCGTGTTCGGTGAGCAGCCGCGTGGCCCGTCGCGCGACGTCGGGGGTCGGCAGCATCAGGGTGGTGGGATGACGGACGACCTCGAAGGGGACCCGCGCGTCGAACTTCACGTGGCTGTCGCCGCGCCACCGCGGCGCGTAGACGACCAGGTCGTCGGACGGAAGCTGGTTCGCGAAGGCGTGCAGATAGGACTGGATGCCCCCGGGTCGGGGCGGGAAATCGTTCGTCACCAGCAGGGTCCGCGACATGGGACCACCGTAGAAGCAGCGCGACGGGAAGGCGTCGACGGGTCCCGGGCGGTGGCGGCGGTCGCAGGTTCCGGACGGTGCCCCGTCAGCGGATGTCGCGGATACGCTCCCCGAGCCAGCGACCCCAGCCGTCCACGAACTCGGCGGTGTCGACGCCGAGCAGGTCGACGAGCACGTCGTCGAGCCGCTCGTCGGTGACGGGACCCGCGGCGAGGGCGCGGTACAGGGAGACGAGGCTGTCGTGTCCGAACTCGTCCGCGGTGTACGCGGCGATCGACCACGAGCTCTCGTAGGCGAGCGCCGACCGGTCGCCGGTGAAGTCGCCATCGGCGGGCAGCGACGTCGGTGCACCCGACGCCCGCATCTGCCGGGTCAGCGTCGGCGCGATCCGCTGCACGTCGACCGGCCCTGTGCCGAGACCCTCCGCGGTCGTGCGGTGGCCGACGTAGTCGGCGAAGCCCTCGAGGACCCACATCGGTGAGCCGTCCACCGTGCCGGCCCGCGCGGCGACGTGCACCGTCTCGTGCGCGAGCACGATCCGTCGGGAGGTGTCGTCGAGCCGCTCGCTCGCAGCCGGATTGAAGACGATGCGCTGACCGGTGGCGATCCCGCGCTCGTGGTCGACATCGTCGGAAACCGCGACGGCCGCGATGTCGTCGCCGTCGTGCCGCGGACCGACGAGGTGCGAGAACTCCTCGCGTGAGGACGTCACGACCACCAGTGCGCGTCGCGGCCAGGAATCGCCCCACAGGTCGTCGACGGCCTCGACCACCGACGGCAGGTCCTCGGCCAGGTCGTCCACGAAGGCGGCGTTGTCCGGGTGTCCGATCACGAGTGAGCGACCACCCTCGGTCTGCGCGGTCGCGAGATGCAGGCGGCCGTGGTCCCACGGCCCTCGCCAGGTCACGGTCTGTGCCCCCGCGAGGTCGGGTGCGTCGTCGGCGATCCGCCAGCCCTGCGGCCGGTGGACGAACAGCACGGTGACCGGTCGCCGGGTGGGTACGTCGTCGACACCGTCCACGGCGTACCGCAGGTGGACGCGGTGCGCCCGTACCTCGTCGGCTGCGAACCGGGCGACCGTCCCGGGCGGCAGGGGCAGCGCGGGTTCGGAGGTGAGTTCGTAACCGAGATCGGCGAGGGGGACGGCGGAGATCGCCGCGATCCGCTCCCGCTCGGCGTCGAGGAGTTCCGGGGACGCGTCGTCGATCAGCTCCGCGAGGGATCCGTCGTCGCCGGTCCGGACGGCGTGCGCCCAGTCGTCGAGCACGACCTGCAGTTCGGCCCGTACCCGGCTGTCGGCGTCGTCGGTGTCCACGGGGTCGACGGCCAGCAGCAGTCCTGCCGTGACCAGGGCGACCACGAGTCCGGCCAGGCCGAGACGTTCCCACTCGCGGGTACCGGCGGTGAAGGACGATCGCGCGGGCACCGCGTCAGTCTAGGTCGGTGTCCGAGGGTGGTCCCGTACGCCCTCGCCCACCGGCGGCGATCCCGCCTCTACCCGGTCAGTACCGCCGGGCGCTGTGGAACGGGAAGCGATCGATCGACTGGACCTTCACCGGCACGCCGAAGGTCGAGGCGTGCACCATGTTGCCATCGCCGACGTACATGCCGACGTGGGAGGCGTCGTCGTAGAAGATCACGAGGTCGCCGGGCTGCAGATTGTCGCGGGAGACGGGGATGCCGCCCTGCGCCTGGGCCTGACTCGACCGGGGCAGCGACTTGCCGACCTGCTGGTACGCCCACACCATCAGACCGGAGCAGTCGAACTGGTCGGGGCCGGTAGCGCCCCACACGTACGGCGAGCCGATGCGCGACAGCGCGGCGCGGAGCGCGGCGCCGTTGCTGCCGGGGACGAGGTGCTGGAGGATCTTCTCGGCGTCGAGGCCCGGAGGGAAGGGAGTGCCGGCGAGTTCGGCCTTCTCGGCGTCGCTCAGCGCCTCGAAGGCGTTCAGGACCCCTTCGATCTGCTCCTCGAGTTCGGCCTGTCGCCGCTGGAGTTCGTCGCGGAGGGTCTGGGCCTGCTCGGCGGCGGCACGTGCCTCGTCGGCGGCGTGCTGTGCGGCCACGGCCGCCTCGGCCGCAGCAGCGGTGGCCGCCCGGAAGCCTTCGACCTCACGCGAGGTCTGCTCACCCAGGACGTCGAGCAGGACCATCTGGTCGAGCATCTGCTGGGGCGAGTCGCTCACCATCACGGCGAACAACCGGTTGGTGCGCGCACCGCGGTAGTTGGCCCGCGCGAGCTTGTCGACGGTGGGCTTGAAGCGGGCGATCTCGGCGCGAGCGGCGCCGAGGGCCTCGTCGGCCTGGCCTGCACGCACCTCGGCCTCGTGCTGCGCCGCGACCTTCGCTTCGAGATCCGCACCGGCGGCGTGCAGTGCCTCGGTGGCCTGTTCGCTGCGACGCGACAGATCCGCGAGGTGCTCCAGGCGTGCGGCCGGACTCTCACCTGCAGGTTGCGCCGTGGCCGGCGCCAGAGTGAAACCGAGGACCATCATCACGAGGGCGACGACGAGCGCCGGACGGCCGGTCCGTCGCCTGTCCGGCACTCGTACGAGGTGTTTCGTCCTGTCGGAAACCACGTGGGCTCGCATCCTTTCCCAAAGGTCTCGATCAGGTTACGGAATTGCATAGGTTTGTGTCTACCTGCGAGTAGCCCTCCCGCGCCGCGGCCGTTTGTGCAAGCAGTTCCTGCATCGGGAAGGACGGGCAGACACACGAGGAGGGTGGGTCCGGTACGTACCGGACCCACCCTCCTCGCGAAGTGCGTCGGCGCTGGAGCGGGGGGGGGAGCTCCGGCCGATCAGAAGCGACGTGCGCCGACCGATCAGAAGCGACGGGCGCCGTCGACAGGCATCGAGTTCAGCGGTGCGATCTTGACCGGCTGGCTCGAGGTGGAGGCGTGCACGATGTTGCCGCCGCCGATGTAGATGCCGGTGTGGCTGCCGCCGTAGAAGGACACGACGTCACCGGGCTGCAGAGCCGCGACGTCGACCGGAGCGCCGGCGGAGGCCTGCTCGTAGCTGGTGCGCGGGACGCTCAGACCGGCCTGCTTGTAGGCCCACTGCACGAGACCCGAGCAGTCGAAGGAGCTCGGGCCCGCAGCGCCGTAGACGTAGGGGGCACCGATCTTCGACTGTGCGGCGTCGGCAGCACGCTGGCCGACGGAGCTGAAGGGGGCGGTGAAGGAACCGGCCTGAGGCGCGGGGGCGGCCTCGGGGGCCGGCGGAACGATGTTGGCGATCTCCGGCGGCACGGTCACACCGGCCGGGAGGTCGAACGTTCCGACACCGGGAATGTTGATCGGCTCGGCCATCGCCGGGCCGGCCGAGACGGTGACTGCTCCGAGAGCAATGGCACCGGCGACGAGTGCGCGCCGGACGGTGCGCTTGCTGTTGTTCGAAACCACGAGGGGACGTTCTCCGTTTCTTCCGTTCACCCGCCGACCGAGTTAGCTGACGGGTTCGGGCCGGAAGATCAGCCCTACCCCTCCCCGCGAGCGGCGGAGGGGATTCACCCCGAGTACTACGTGTGGGTCCCCGGCTCGCCGCCCCCGAGGACGGGAGAAGCGATTAGGCGGTAACCGTGCGGCTCCGACCCGGGGGTGGGGCGGAAAACTCTCCGCTCGGTCTCGAAAAGATTACGAAACGGCATCGGTGAAGTCGACCGCCTCGCCGTTCGAGCCGACCGTTTCGGCCCGCTCCTGGGGGAATGCCGTCGCGGAGCAACGGTCCGATAACGGCGCGGTAACAGCCTCTGTTCGGCACACCTCCACCCGAGGGAGGCCCGGCGCCCGTTTCACCCGAGTCCTTTCCGGAAGAACCAGGTCAGAACGTCCGGACCTACCGGCTGTTCACGAGGCGATGCGCCCGATTCGCCGGTTTGTCGTCCTCGGAGGCCGATCGGTCTGTTTTCCGGCTTTCGTCTACCCCCTATCGGGCCGAGAAAAGCGCGATGTGATCCTCGTCTCCACCACCTCCGGCGGCCACTCCGAAGCCCGCTCGGCGGTGTGTCGGTGACGCTTCCTAGGCTCTGCCGCATGACCTCGCCGCAACCATCCGCCCTCGGCGTGCAACTCGGTTTCGACGAGCTCGACACTCCCCTGCGCGAGACCACCTTCGTCGTCGTCGACCTCGAGACGACGGGCGGGAAGGCTGCCGAGGACGCCATCACCGAGATCGGCGCGGTGAAGATCCGCGGGGGCGAGGTGCTCGGCGAGTTCGCGACCCTCGTCGATCCGGGACGACCCATTCCCCCGTACATCGTGCAGCTCACCGGCATCACCACAGCGATGGTCTATGCGGCGCCCAAGATCGAGGAGGTGCTGCCCGCCTTCCTGGAATTCGCGTCCGGAGCGGTGCTCGTCGCACACAACGCCGGATTCGATGTCGGCTTCCTCAAGGCCGCCACCGCGAAGTGCGAACTCGCGTGGCCCCGCTTCCAGGTGCTGTGCACCGTCAAGCTGGCCCGCCGCGTCCTCGGACGCGACGAAGCGCCGTCGGTGAAGCTGTCCGCATTGGCCGAACTGTTCCGGGTCTCCACCGTGCCCACTCACCGCGCCCTGGACGACGCGCGCGCCACCGTGGACGTCCTGCACGCCCTCATCGAGCGGGTCGGCAACCAGGGCGTCCACAGCCTCACCGAACTGCGCGACTACATGCCGGTGGTCACCGCCGAGCAGAGGGCCAAACGCGCGCTCGCCGCGCACCTTCCGCGCAGACCCGGCGTCTACATGTTCCGGGGACCGTCCGACGAGGTGCTGTACGTCGGCACAGCGGTCGATCTGCACCGGCGTGTCCGTACCTATTTCACCGGCTCCGAGACACGACCGCGGTTGCGCGAGATGGTCGCGCTCACCACACGCATCGATCACGTCGAATGCGCCCACGGGCTCGAGGCAGGTGTCCGCGAACTCCGCTTGATCGCGGCCCACACACCTCCCTACAACCGCAGATCGAAGTATCCGATGCGCGGTTGGTGGATCATCCTCACCGACGAGGCGTTCCCGCGCCTGGCCGTGAGCCGCACCCCCGGACCCGACTCGGTCGGCCCGTTCTCGGTGCGCGCCGACGCCGCGGACATCGCGGCACTGCTCGCGGAGATGTGCGGTCTGCGCACATGCACGCGCAGGATCGGCCGTACGGCCCGCCACGGCGACCGCTGCCCGCCCGTCGCCGTCGGAGGCTGTGCCGCCGCCTCCTTCGGAGTCCAGGACGCTTCCGCCTATGGGGCCCAGGTCGAGCGTGCGCGCGCAGTCGTCCGCGGGACCGCCGACGATGCCGTCGAGACGGCGCAGGAGCGCCTCGATGCCCTCGTACGCGACCAACTGTTCGAGAACGCCGCCCACCTGCGCGACCGCCTCGCCGCCGCTCTCGTCGCACTGCGGCGCACGCAACGCCTCGCGGCACTGGCGGCCGTCGACGAACTCGTCGCCGCGCGACCGCGGGCCGAGGGCGGGTGGGAGTTCGCCGTCGTCCGCGCCGGTCGTCTCGCGTCCGCCGGAGTGGCACCGCGCGGTGTGCGCCCGATGCCCGTCGTCGAGGCGATCGTCGCCGCGGCCGAGACGGTGCGGCCGTCACCCGGCCCGCTCCGCGGCGCGTCCCCGGAGGAGATCGGTCTGGTGGCGCGATGGCTCGACGGCGAGGGCATCCGCATCGTCCGGGCCAGCGACGGCTGGTGCGAACCGACGCGGGGTGCGGGCCGGTGGAGCGCGTGGGCCGAGCTCGCACGCGACGCCCGTGCTGTCCGCAGGCTCCTCTCCGCCGACGAGCCGCACCGCTTAGGCTGATGCAATCCCCGAGGAAGGTTGAAGGAGACCCCATGATCAACGCGATCGTCCTGATCGATGCCGAGGCGAACCGTATCCCCGAGACCGCGCAAGCGGTGGCCGACCTCGACGGCGTCGACACGGTGTACTCCTGCGCGGGCGACGTCGACCTCGTGGCCGTCGTCCGGGTCCGCGATCACGAGAAAATCGCCGACGTCGTCACCCGGGGCATCAACAAGATCGACGGCGTGACGAAGACCGTCACCCACATCGCGTTCCAGTCGTACTCGAGCGCCGACGTCGAGGCCGGCTTCTCGATCGGGAACTGACACCGGCAGCATCACCGACGACCGACGGGCCCGCACCTGTGCAGTGCGGGCCCGTTCGTGTGTCCTTACTGTTCTCCGGTCACTTCTGTCCGGAACCGGCACCCAGCCGCGTGGTGACCTCGGCCCACCGCTCCAGGACGGCCGTGGCCCGGCCGCTGTCGATCGCCTCCGCCGCCGTCCCGAGTCCGGCCGCGAGGGCATCCTCGAGAACGCCGTCGACGCCTCGGAAGGCTGCGATCGCCCCGGCCGCGTTGAGGAGCACGGCGTCGCGCACCGGTCCCTTCTCCCCCGCCAGGACGGCCCTCGCGACCGCCGCGTTCTCCGTGGCGTCGCCCCCGCGGAGCGCCTCGAGCGGAACCCGTTCGATACCCAGGTCGCGCGGATCGAGCGTCACGACCCGAACCTCGCCACCGTGGACGATGTGCACGCTCGAGGTCGTGGAGGTGGTCAGTTCGTCGAGACCGTCGTCGCCGCGCACGACGAGCGCCGAGTTGCCGCGCTGCGCGAGCACGCCCGCGACGGTCGGGACGAGCGGTTCGAAGGCGCATCCGATCAGGCCGGCGCTCGGACGGGCCGGATTGGTGAGCGGGCCGAGGACGTTGAAGACCGTCGGGATACCGATCTGCTTGCGCGGTGCGGCCGCGAAGCGCAGTGCCGGGTGGTAGACCGGCGCGAAACAGAATCCGATCCCTGCCTCGGCGACCGAGTGGGCCACCTCGTCGGGCCCGAGGTCGATGTGCACCCCGAGCGCTTCGAGCACGTCGGCGCCGCCGCTCTTGGACGAGGCGGCGCGGTTGCCGTGCTTGACCACGCGGATACCGGCTGCAGCGACGACCAGCGAGGCCATCGTGGAGATGTTGACGGTGTTCGCCCGATCGCCACCGGTGCCCACGACGTCGACGACATCACCGTCGACCGGGACCAGCCGGGCGTAGTCGAGCATCGTGTCGGCGAGTGCCCGCACCTCCTCGGGTGTCTCGCCCTTCATCTTCAGAGCGACACCGAAGGCCGCGATCTGGGCGGGGGTGGCGTTGTCGGAGAAGATCTCGCTCATCGCCCATCGCGCCTCGGCGGCGGACAGGTCCTGCCCGGCGGTGAGTACACCCAGGACGGAGGGCCAGTTCTGCGTCACCTCGTCCGCGTCTCGCGTCGCGTTCATCGCACCTGCCCTCGCCGCATCTCGCTCCTCACCGGGCACCGGCGTGCCCTCCGACCGGTCAGCTTAGCCAGCGGAATCCTGCGGTTGCAGAGCGTCCCATCCCAGGGCCGTTCCGCCGAGCCGCTGGGCGAGCGAGGCCATCCGCGACTTCTCCTGTGCACAGTGCAGCGCATCGAGGATCTGGACGCGTTGCAGGATCACGGAAGCACCACCGACGACGGCAGCGGGTGGAACGTTCCCGTCGTCGGTTCCGGCCACGACGTAACCGTCCTGCCCGGCCAGTTCCGCCGCCCGGTCCACCGTGTCGGCGGGCAGGGCCAGGTGGTGCCGCAGAACCGCCTCGTCCTCGGCCCGCCACGCAGGCGTCGCCTCGGCGGCACGCTCGAGTGCCGTCGAACACGCCTCCGCGTCGTCGAAGGACGAGACGACCACGACCAGGTCGGCCCGGTTCGCGTCGAGCGGTTCACTGCGCCGGCCGACCAGGGACCGCAGCCACCCCCGAAGACCCTTTCCGGTACTCATGTCACCACGATCGCACGTGACCTCCGCGACCCTCCGAAATGTCCCGTGTGACACCCCTCCGAGCACCCGCCACCGAGTGCCCACCTGGAGAAATACAGGTCCGGGACCTGCACGGACGCGCCGATTTCGGCCCCGATTGCCCAAGACGTACTACGACGGGTCATACTAGCCAGCGTGACGAGCGCAGTAGGGACTTCAGGATCTGCAATCACACAGCGCGTGCACTCGTTGAACCGGCCCAACCTGGTCAGCGTCGGCACCATCGTGTGGTTGTCCAGTGAGCTCATGTTTTTCGCAGGGCTCTTCGCCATGTACTTCGTGGCACGGGCACAGGCCCCGGAGGGCATGTGGCCTCCGCCTCCGACCGAGCTGAACCTGTGGCTCGCCGTGCCGGTGACCATGGTGCTGATCGCGTCCTCCTTCACCTGCCAGCTGGGCGTGTTCGCTGCCGAGCGCGGCGACGTGTTCGGACTGCGACGGTGGTACATCGTCACCCTCGCCATGGGCACCTTCTTCGTGCTCGGCCAGGGCTACGAGTACATCCACCTGGTGGAGCACGGCACGACCATCCCGGGCAGCGTCTACGGCTCGGTGTTCTACATGACCACCGGCTTCCACGGCCTGCACGTCATCGGCGGCCTCATCGCATTCGTGTTCCTGCTGTTCCGCACGAAGGTCAGCAAGTTCACGCCTGCGCAGGCCACTGCAGCCATCGTCGTTTCGTATTACTGGCACTTCGTCGACATCGTTTGGATCGCGCTGTTTGCCACGATTTATTTCATCCGTTAGCCAGCTGAACGCCCAGGCAGCCCCCTGACGTCCAGTCCGTCCCGACATAAAAAAAGGGATACAGATGAGTTCATCCCCACCTCTCGCCTCCGAGGGTGACATGCCCGGTCGATCCTCTGCAGCAGACGCTGCGAAGTCCCGCCGCCAGCGCAAGATGCGCCGGCGCGTCACCGGAGCGTTGGTCCTCGCGCTCGGTCTCCTCAGCGCAGGCTTCATCGCCTCCGCGCTGACGCCTGCCCCGCAGGTGGCCACCGCGCAGGACGACCAGAGCGCTCTGATCCGCGAGGGTCAGCAGCTCTACGAGACCTCCTGCGTGACCTGTCACGGTGTCAACCTCCAGGGCGTCCAGGACCGTGGCCCCAGCCTGATCGGTGTCGGCGAGGCCGCCGTCTACTTCCAGGTCTCCTCGGGCCGCATGCCGATGATGCGCAACGAGGCCCAGGCGCTCCGCAAGGACCCGAAGTTCGACGGTGCGCAGGTCGACGCCCTCGGCGCGTACATCCAGGCCAACGGTGGAGGCCCGACGGTCATCCGCGACGAGAACGGCGAGATCGCCCAGTCGTCGCTGCGCGGCAACGACATCGGACGCGGTTCGGAGCTCTTCCGCCAGAACTGCGCGTCGTGCCACAACTTCACCGGACGCGGCGGCGCGCTCTCGTCCGGCAAGTTCGCACCGAACCTGGATCCGGCCAGCGAGCAGCAGATCTACACCGCGATGCTCACCGGCCCCCAGAACATGCCGAAGTTCTCCGATCGTCAGCTGACGGTCGAGGAGAAGCAGGACATCATCGCGTACATCAAGTCCGCCAGTGAGACGAGGGACCCGGGTGGCTACGGGCTCGGCGGCTTCGGCCCCGGCGCCGAAGGGCCGACCATGTGGGTCGTCGGCATCGTCGCCGTCGTCGGCGCTGCACTGTGGATCGGAGCAAGGTCATGAGTGGCGGCGAAACGCCGAACAAGCACACGGTCGAAGATCTCGACCGGATGAGCCGGGACGACCTCGTCACGCTCGGCACGAACCTCGACGGTGTCGACGTCGCGTTCCGCAAGGACCGCTGGCCCGTCGAGGGCACGCGGGCCGAGAAGCGGGCCGAGCGCAACGTCGCCTTCTGGTTCGCCCTCGCGGGTATCGCGGGAATCGCGTTCATCGCGATCTACCTGTTCTGGCCGTGGGAGTACCAGGGCATGGGCGAGGAGAACTACGGCTGGTACAGCCTCTACACCCCGATGCTCGGCCTGACGCTGGGTTTGTCGATCCTCGGCATCGGTGTGGGCGCGGTGCAGTTCACCAAGAAGTTCATCCCCGAAGAGGTGTCGATCCAGGATCGGCACGACGGCGGATCGTCCGAGGTCGATCGCAAGACGATCGTGGCCGAGTTGTCCGACTCGCTCGAGACGTCGACCCTGCCGCGTCGCAAACTGATCAAGCGCACCGCGATCTTCGGTGGTGGCGCGCTCGGCCTGGGTCTGATCATGCCGCTCGGTGGCCTGATCAAGAACCCGTGGGCCGAGGGTGACGAGTCGTCGCTGTGGGTGTCGGGCTGGACCCCGCGCTACCCCGGCGAGACCATCTACCTGCGTCGCGACACCGGCCGTCCCCAGGACATCGTCCTGGTCCGCCCGGAGGACCTCGACGCCGGCGGTATGGAGACGGTGTTCCCCTTCCGCGAGTCCGATCGCGGCGACGAGCACGCTCTGCTCGACAGCCTGCGCGGCATCCGTAACGCCGTCATGCTCATCCGTCTGCGCACCGAGGACACCGAGCGTGTCGTCAAGCGCAAGGGCCAGGAGAGCTTCAACTACGGCGACTACTTCGCGTACTCGAAGATCTGCACGCACCTCGGCTGCCCGACCTCGCTCTACGAGCAGCAGACGCACCGCATCCTGTGCCCGTGCCACCAGTCGCAGTTCGATGCACTGGAGTACGGCAAGCCGATTTTCGGTCCCGCTGCTCGCGCACTGCCGCAGCTTCCGATTACAGTGAACGAAGAGGGCTTCCTGGTCGCCAACGGTGACTTCATCGAGGCACTCGGCCCGGCATTCTGGGAGCGTCGATCGTGAGTACTGCAACCCCAACCCGCGCCGCACAGATCGGCGAGAACCTCGATTCTCGCTACCACCTGTCCGCCGGTATCCGTCGCCAGATCAACAAGGTGTTCCCCACCCACTGGTCCTTCCTCCTGGGTGAGATCGCGCTCTACAGCTTCGTCATCCTGTTGATCTCGGGTGTCTTCCTCACCCTGTTCTTCGATCCGTCGATGGCGCACGTCGTCTACGACGGCGTCTACACGCCGCTGCGCGGCGTGGGTATGTCCCGCGCCTACGAGACGACCCTGAACCTCTCCTTCGAGGTCCGCGGTGGTCTGTTCGTGCGACAGATCCACCACTGGGCAGCACTGATGTTCGCCGCGTCGATCGTCGTCCACCTGCTGCGCGTGTTCTTCACCGGTGCGTTCCGGCGTCCGCGCGAGGCCAACTGGGTGATCGGCTCGCTGCTGCTCATCCTGGCGATGTTCGAAGGCTTCTTCGGTTACTCGCTCCCCGACGATCTGCTCTCGGGCACCGGCCTCCGCGCCGCGTTCTCGGGCATCACCCTCTCGATCCCGATCATCGGTTCGTGGATGCACTGGGCGATCTTCGGTGGCGACTTCCCGGGTGACCTGATCATCCCGCGCTTCTACGTGCTGCACGTGCTGCTCGTCCCGGGCATCATCCTGGCCCTGATCGCCGCGCACCTCGCGCTGGTCTGGTACCAGAAGCACACGCAGTTCCCCGGCCCCGGCCGCACGGAGCAGAACGTCGTCGGCGTTCGTATCCTCCCGGTCTTCGCCGTCAAGTCCGGTGCGTTCTTCGCGATGACCTTCGCGGTGCTCGCCCTGATGTCCGGTCTGCTGCAGATCAACCCGGTCTGGAACATCGGTCCGTACAACCCGTCTCAGGTGTCCGCCGGCTCGCAGCCCGACATCTACATGATGTGGACGGACGGCATGGCCCGTATCTGGCCGGCCTGGGAGCTGTACCCGTTCGGCCGGTACACGATCCCGCAGCCGTTCTGGATCGCGCTGATCATGGGCCTGGTGTTCGTCGTGCTCACGGTCTACCCGTGGATCGAGAAGAAGTTCACCAAGGACGACGCGCACCACAACCTGCTGCAGCGTCCGCGCGACGTGCCGGTCCGCACCGGTCTCGGGTTCATGGCCCTGGCGTTCTACGCCGTCGCCACGATCATGTGTGTCAACGACATCATCGCGTACAAGTTCGACATCTCGATCAACGCGACGACCTGGATGGGCCGCATCGGTCTCGTCCTGCTCCCGCCGCTCGCCTACTACATCGCGTACCGGTTCTGCCTGGGTCTGCAGCGCAGCGACCGCCAGGTGCTCGAGCACGGCATCGAGACGGGCATCGTCCGTCGCCTGCCGACCGGCGAGTACATCGAGATCCACCAGCCGCTCGGCCCGGTGGACGAGCACGGCCATCCGATCCCGCTGGAGTACCAGGCCGCCCCGGTTCCGAAGCGGATGAACAAGCTCGGCACCGCCGGCAAGCCCGGCTCCGGCAGCTGGTGGAGCCCGGACCCGGCCGACGAGGCCGCCGCGCTCGAGGCCGCCCACCACGAGGCCCAGCTCGAGCTGCGGAACACGCTCCGCGAGTACCAGGAGCGCGTCCACGGCAACGGAGACGGCGCAGCCCAGCTGCCCGACAAGTCGCAGCACTGATCCGCACCAGCGGCTCGTAACGGGGCCCCGGACCATCACGGTCCGGGGCCCCGTTCGTCGTTCGGGGGTCGTCCCCTCCCCCACCGGATATCGTCCGGGGCGTACGTCTTGACCTTGACACTGTGACAAGCGCTCGAATGGGTCGTGAAGGAGGTGCCTTCCATGCGCACACATCACGACCCGTCCACCCGCCTCGTCGAGGCCCTCTCCGCCGCCGACGCCTCCGTGCGTCTGCGCGCCGCACTCGAGTCGGGTACCGCAGCCGATCCCGGAACGGTGACCGCTCTCGTCGACCGGTGCGCGGTGGAGCCGGACTTCTTCGTCCGCGACATGCTGACCTGGGCACTGTGCCGCCTACCGGCCGAGACGACCGTGCCGCGTCTGCTCGCCGAACTCGCCTCGGACGTCGCGCAGGCACGCAGCCAGGCCCTGCACACGTTGTCGAAGATCGGCGATCCCGTCGCGTGGCCGAAGGTCGCGGCGATGCTCCACGACGAGCACGACGAGGTGGCACGCAGCGCGTGGCGCGCGGCGATCGCTCTCGTGCCACCGGGCTCGGAAAGCGGCCTCGCTGCCGCTCTGGGCGCCGAACTGGGTCGCGGCGACCACGACCTGCAACTGAGCCTCGGTCACGCTCTCGCGGCGCTCGACGAGGCCGCGGTGCCGGTCCTGCGCGCGGCGACGAGCAGTCCCGATCCGCGCGTCCGCGCCCACGCGGAGGCCACCGAACGGATCCGCGTCGACCCCGACAGCGCGTTCGTCCTCTCGGTGGAGTCGGCGAAACGCGTCGCCGCACTCGGCGCGGACGCGGTCCGGGAGTGAGCCGATGCTGATCGGTGAGATCTCGCGGCGGTCCGGTGTCAGCACCCGCATGCTGCGGCACTACGACCGCCTGGGGCTCGTGACGCCGACGGGCCGCACCTCGGGCGGCTACCGCGAGTACACCGCGGACGACCTCCGGAGGCTCTTCCACGTGGAGAGTCTCCGGAGTCTCGGTCTGTCTCTCGACGAGGTCGGACGAGCGTTGCGGGAGCCGGATTTCGCGCCGGCGGAGCTGGTGCAGGAGCTGATCGCGCACACGCGCGAACGGATCGCCGCCGAGACCGAGCTCCTCGCTCGCCTGGAGGGCGTCGACTCGGCCTCACCCACGGATTGGGACGACGTCCTGCGCCTCGTCGCCTTGCTGCGCGCGTTCGAATCCGATTCCGGCTCGCGGCGCCAGCAGGCGATCCTGTCCCAGGACGAGGACACGACGCTGCCGGTCGCAGCGCTGGTCCGGGCGGCGCTGTCGGAGGAGGATCCGTTCGTCGCCGGCGCTCTGCGTTGGTCGCTCGCCCGATCGGTGGGTGCGGTCGACGCTGCGCTGCCGGCACTCGCGGAGGGCCTGCGTTCCGACGAGGTGCCGGTGCGGCGACGGGCGATCACGACGCTCGCGGAACTCCGTGTGCCCGAATCGACGACGCTCCTGGAGGAGGCTCTCGGCGACGCCGATGCCAAGGCGCGCTCCACGGCGGCTCTGACGCTCGGGGCGCGCGGGGTGGACGCCGCGGTACCCGTGCTCATGGAGATGATCGTGGAGGGCCGGTCGGACGTCGAGGCCGCCGAGGTTCTGGGCGTGCTCGCGGATCGGCCGCTGTCGTCCGTGAAGATCGTGCGGTCGCTGCAGCTCGCACTCGGCGGCGCGGGCGATGCCGGTGTCCGGCTGCGTCTCACGCAGGCCCTCGCGGAGATCCCCGGACCGGCCGCCGACGACGCTCTCGCGGCGCTGAGCGACGACCCGGATCGCACGGTCGCGGCGACCGCGAGGGTCGTCCTCACCACCCGCCGGGCTCCCTGAAGAACGAAACCCCGAGAACGACACCCTGAGGACGACACCGGAAACGACACGGGCGCCGCACCTGAAGGTGCGGCGCCCGTGTGCGTCGAGAGTGTCGGCTCAGTGCTTCTCGGGTCCGATGTGGTACTCGAACACGAGGCCGGCGGCTGCAGCCAGGATGAGTGCGACCGCGAGGACGATCATCCAGGGCTGGTAGAACGCCAGCGCGATGGCGGCGAAAGCGGCTGCACCGGCGAGCAGGATCGGCCAGTAGCTACCCGCACTGAAGAAACCGAGATCGCCCGCGCCGTCGCTGACCTCGGCGTCCTCGTAGTCCTCGGGACGGGTGTCGAGACGACGAGCGACGAAGCGGAAGTACGTTCCGACGATCAGGGTCAGCCCGGCGGAGAGGACGATGGCCGTGAGGCCGGCCCATTCGATGCCCTTGTCCGAGAGCCCGGTGAACACGCCGTACACGATGGCGACGAGCACGAAGAACACCGTCACGACCTCGAAGAGCTTGGCTTCGATCTTCATATCAGCACTTGTCCTTGTCGGAGGGGGTGGCCGTCACTCGCCGGCGGCGACGGTCGCCGCCCGGTCCGTGCGGTCGGTCTTGAACGGAGTCGTCGAGGTCGCGATCGGGCTCTGGCCGATGGCTTCGAGCGCACGAGCGTTCGACAGGCCTTCGCCGCCGTCCTCGACCGGCTTGCGGAGCTCGATGTACCGGGCGAAGTCCTCCGGGCTGACCGCGCGGACCTCGAAGTTCATCATCGCGTGGTAGGTGCCGCACATCTCGGCGCAGCGGCCGACGAACGCGCCCTCACGCTCGATCTCGGAGATCTGGAAGACCGGATCGGAGTTGTTCTCGTACGGGTTCGGGTTCACGTCACGCTTGAACAGGAACTCCGGCACCCAGAAGGCGTGGATGACGTCGGACGACGCGAGCTGGAACTCGATGCGCTTACCGGTGGGCAGCACGAGCACCGGAATCTCTTCGCTGGTGCCGATCGTCTCGATCTTGTCGTAGTGGAGGTAGGACAGGTCCTCCGTGGGCTTGCCGTGGATGGGGCCCGGAGCCTCACCATGTCCGCCCTCGTCGTTCGAGTGCTCGCCGTCGGTGCCCGGCTCGTACGGCTGCAGTGCGACCGCGTCCTGGGCGACCTCGTCGGTGCCGTCGTACCGCGCGGTGCCGTCCTGCAGATCGATGGTCCGGTAACCGAACTTCCAGTTCCACTGGAATGCCGTCACGTCGACGACGACGTTCGGGTTGTCCTCCTTCTCCAGGACGTAGTTCTGGACCACGACCGTGAAGTAGAAGAGAACACAGACGGCGACGAACGGCGCCGCGGTGTAAGCCAGCTCGAGCGGCACGTTGTACGCCGTCTGACGCGGGAACTCCGGATCGTCCTTCCGACGCCGGTAGGCGATGATCACCCAGAAGGTGAGTCCCCACACGAGAATTCCCATGACGAGGGCGGCGACAACCGACCACGTCCACAGTTCACGCATACGCTCGGCCTGAGGAGTGATGCCCTCCGGCCAGCCGAAACGAAGGATTTCTTCGCTCGAGCACCCGGTCAGCACCAAGGCTGCAATGCCGAGTGATGCTGCGAGCCCGAACCGCCGAAGGATCCGACCTTGCGCCACGTTCACGCCTTCCTGATCGCCGCAATTCCACTAGGGCACACCCGGAGGGCCGGCCCAATTACTACGCAGCGTAGACCAAACCCGGGCGCTATCCATCGCCGGGGCACGAAGAAAGTGTCGGACTGGGCGTTTCGACCGGAAGACCCGGCTCGTGACGTCGGTTTTCTCCTGTCGGACGAGTGATCATCGGTGGCGCCCGGGCGCGGCTGCCCGGTGTCGACCGTCTGCGGCATACTTCGGTAGAACCAACGCCGGACCCCGAGTGGTAGTTCCCGGTGTCATGCGCGGTGCGGTGTCCCGCGCTGGGCACCCACCGGGGTTCTTCGCGACACCCCCGACCGGAATGAGGTAACCCACGCGTGTGCGGATTGCTCGGGTTTCTGACCACTGACGGCACCAGCGACGACGCCGTCGCGAAGGTGGACTCCGCGATGCACTGCCTGCGCCATCGCGGCCCCGACGAGCACGGCACCTGGCACGACGCCGACCTCGTCTTCGGATTCAACCGGTTGTCGATCATCGACATCGCGCACTCGCATCAGCCGCTGCGCTGGGGTCCGCCGGAGCAGCCCGACCGCTACGCGCTGACCTTCAACGGTGAGATCTACAACTATCTCGAACTGCGCAAGGAACTCGCCGAGACCTTCGGCACCTCCTTCGCGACCGAGGGCGACAGCGAGGCGATCGTCGCGGCCTACCACCACTGGGGCGTGCGCGCCGTCCAGCGCCTGCGGGGCATGTTCGCCTTCGCGATCTGGGACACGCACACCCGCGAGCTGTTCGTCGCCCGCGACCCGTTCGGCATCAAGCCGCTGTTCCTCGCGACCGGTACCGGCGGTACGGCCTTCGGCAGCGAGAAGAAGAGCCTGCTCGAGCTCGCCGACGTGATCGGCATCGACACCGAGCTCGATCCCCGTGCGATCGAGCACTACACGGTGCTGCAGTACGTTCCCGAGCCCGAGACGCTGCACCGGCGGATCCGCCGCCTCGAATCGGGCTGCTACGCGCGCATCACGCCCGGCGCCGAGCCCGAGATCACGCGCTACTTCCACCCCACCTTCCCGGTCCGGCCGTTCGCGGCCGGCCGCGAGCAGGATCGTTACCGCGAGATCGCCGAGGCCCTCGAGGACTCGGTGGCCAAGCACATGCGCGCCGACGTGACCGTCGGGTCGTTCCTCTCGGGTGGCATCGACTCCACGGCCATCGCCGCGCTGGCGATGCGCCACAACCCGAAGCTCATCACCTTCACCGCCGGTTTCGAGCGGGAGGGCTACTCCGAGGTCGACGTCGCCGCGGAGTCGGCCGCCGCGATCGGCGCCCGGCACGTGGTGCGGGTGGTCTCCCCCAGTGAGTTCGCCGCGGCCATCCCGGAGATCATCTGGTATCTCGACGATCCGGTGGCCGATCCGGCGCTCGTGCCGCTGTGGTTCATCGCCCGCGAGGCGCGCAAGCACGTCAAGGTCGTGCTGTCCGGTGAGGGTGCCGACGAGCTGTTCGGCGGTTACACGATCTACCGCGAGCCGCTGTCGCTGCGTCCGTTCGAGTTCCTGCCGCCGGCGCTGCGGCGGGCCGCCGGAAAGCTGTCGGAGCGGATCCCGGAGGGCACGCGCGGCAAGAGCCTGCTGCACCGTGGCTCGATGACGCTCGAGGAGCGCTACTACGGCAACGCCCGCAGCTTCAACGACGCGCAGCTGCGCTCGGTGCTGCGCGACTTCCGTCCGGAGTGGACGCATCAGGACGTCACCGCGCCGATCTACGCGCAGTCGGCGGGCTGGGATCCGGTGGCGCGGATGCAACATCTCGACCTGTTCACGTGGCTGCGCGGCGACATCCTCGTCAAGGCCGACAAGATGACGATGGCGAACTCGCTCGAGCTGCGCGTGCCGTTCCTGGACTCCGAGGTGTTCCGGGTGGCGTCGCAGGTTCCGCTGGAGCAGAAGATCACCAAACAGACGACCAAGTACGCGCTGCGGCAGGCGTTGGAGGGCATCGTCCCGCCGCACGTGCTGCACCGCGCGAAGCTGGGCTTCCCGGTGCCGTTGCGGCACTGGCTGGCCGGCACGGAGCTGTTCGACTGGGCGCACGAGGTGATCGCCGAGTCGCAGACCGACCACCTGCTCGACAAGGCCGCGGTGGCGAAGATGCTCGACGAGCACCGCACCGGCCCGATCGATCACAGCCGCCGCTTGTGGACGGTGCTGTGCTTCATGATCTGGCACGGCATCTTCGTGGAGAAGCGCATCGTGCCGCAGATCCAGGAGCCGGCCTACCCGGTCGAGATCTGACGGTCACGACGAGACACGGCCGCGAGCTCCCCTACCGGGTGCTGGCGGCCGTTCGTCGTTCCGGGGCCGGCGATCAGGCGCCGAGGACCGCGCCGATCTCGTCGGCTGCCGCGGTGCCGTAGGCGTCGGCGAGACGCTTGAGGGCATCGGTGCGGTCGAAGGTCCATTCCTGGGTGCCGGTGGTCTCGAGGACGTGCACCGCGACCAGCGAGCCCAGCTGCGCGGCCCGTTCGATGCTCAGACCGGAGCGGTGGCCGAGCAGGAAGCCGGCGCGGAAGGCGTCGCCCACACCGGTGGGGTCGACCTTGGCGCGCTCGGGAACCACACCGACCTGCACCTGGTTGCCGTCGCGGTCGACGATCTTCGCGCCGTCGCCGCCGAGGGTGGTGATGCGCATGCCGACCTTCGCCTGCACCTCGTCCTCGCTGAGACCGGTCTTCTGCAGCAGCAGACCCCACTCGTACTCGTTGGTGAACAGGTATTCGGCGCCGTCGATGAGCTGCTCGGTCTGCTGTCCGTCCAGGCGGGCGAGCTGCTGGGACGGATCGGCGACGAACGGGACGCCGAGCCGGCGGCACTCCTCGGTGTGCCGGATCATCGCGTCGGGGTCGTTGGCGCCCACGAGCACGAGGTCGACGCCGTGCTTGTTCACCACGTCGCCGATGGAGATCTCGCGGGCCTCGGACATCGCACCGGGGTAGAACGAGGCGATCTGCGCCATGTCCAGGTCGGTGGTGCACACGAAGCGGGCGGTGTGGGCGGTCTGGGAGATCCGCACCGACGAGCAGTCGACGCCGTGGTCCTCGAGCCACGTGCGGTACTCGGTGAAGTCGGCACCGACGGCGCCGACGAGTACCGGCGTTCCGCCCAGGACACCCATCGCGAAGGCGATGTTGCCGCCCACTCCGCCGCGCCGGACGACGAGGTCGTCGACGAGGAAGCTCAAGGAGATGTGCGCGAGCTGGTCGGCGAGCAGCTGCTCGGCGAACCGGCCGGGGAAGCGCATGAGGTGGTCGGTGGCGATGGAGCCGGTCACGGCGATGGTCACGTGGCTGAGCCTTTCCGCGGATGTCGATGGTGTGGCTGCTCACACGGAGAGCCGTAGCGGTCCCACGGTACTACCGCGGAAACGACGGAACCCCGGCGCCGTGAAGCGCCGGGGTTCCGAAGTGCGTCCTCAGCTCAGTTGAACGAGTCGCCGCAGGCGCACGACCCCGTGGCATTCGGGTTGTCGATGGTGAAGCCCTGCTTCTCGATGGTGTCGACGAAGTCGATCGACGCACCCTCGACGTACGGCGCGCTCATCCGGTCGACGGCGAGCGTCACACCGGCGAATTCCTTCGTGAGGTCTCCGTCCAGCGTGCGGTCGTCGAAGAACAGCTGGTACCGCAGACCGGCACAGCCTCCGGGCTGCACGGCGATACGCAGTGCGAGGTCGTCACGGCCCTCCTGATCGAGCAGTGCCTTCGCCTTCGCAGCGGCGGCCTCGGTCAGGATGACGCCGTGAGTATCGGTCTCTTGCTGCACAGTCATGGGCGCTCCCTGTCGTTCGTGTCGAAACCCGATGGTTCAACGGTACCGCGCCGGAATCTATTCCTCGTGGACGAGTTGCGCCGAGCGTGGTATGGCGTGCGGAATTTCCCGCTTCTCTCCACTATCCCATAGCCTGGTGGTGTGAAGTTGCTACGCCGCGGTGGTTCCGACGACTCCGCCGATCACCAGGTTCCTGCGACCGAGGACTCCCCGGCCGCGACTCCCGACGATTCCGCGTCCGCGAAGACGACGACCGGTAAGGGGCGTCCGACGCCGAAGCGGCGCGACGCCGAGAACCGTCGTCGCGGTCCCGTCGCTCCTGCTCCCCTGACTGCGAAGGAAGCACGCGAGCGCCGCAAGGCCGCGCGCAAGTCGCAGAGCAAGGAGGAACGCAAGGCGGCCGCCGCGCAGCGTCGCGCCGACGCGTCCGAGCGCCGCAACCGGATGCTCGCGGGTGAGGAGAAGTACCTGCTCCCCCGCGACCGCGGCCCGGTGCGCGCCTATGTGCGCGACATCGTCGACAGCCGGCGCAATCTCGTCGGTCTGTTCATGCCGCTCGCGCTCGTGCTCATCATGTCGATGTTCCTCGGACCGGTGGTGCAGCAGTACGTCACGCTCGCGATGTTCGTGATGATGTTCCTGATGATCATCGAGGGCATCTACCTCGGGCGCATGGTCAACAAGAAGGCGCGTGAGCGCTTCCCGGATTCGACGGACGGCGGCTTCGGGCTCGGCTGGTACGCCTTCGTGCGCGCCTCCCAGATCAAGAAGCTGCGTGCCCCGCTCCCCCGGGTCGGCCCGGGCGACGCCGTCTGACCTTCCAGCGACCTCAGTTGTGAGGCGCACCGCACACGACCGGCGGTAGCCGCCGGATCTCGGCCGCGGCCTGCATGTCCTGCGACATGCGGTGCCGCGGCCGAGTCGTCCGTGCGGGGCGTTCCCAGTGGAACCGCCAGGGTGCGCGCCGGACCCAGGCCGGCGCGGGAGCGGTCCGCCGGCGGAGCACCTCGAGACCGACGACCAGGGTGGACAGAACCACGACGGTGACTGTGAGTTCGATCATGCTTCGATCCTCCGACCGAACTCGTTTGCCCGACAGTGGCAGCAATGACGCACAACGTCGGATTTCTGCCAGACCGGGCGATTGATAGCGTTCTCGCGTGAAGATCCGTCCGAGAGGTGACCTGTGACCAGCGGTTCCGATTCCCCCGCCGACGTCGAGTTCCCGCGCGTCGACCTACCCGATCTCGAAGCACGCGTCGCCGCCGAGGAACGCCAGCGGGATCTGACGAAGCCCGCCGGTTCACTCGGACGGCTCGAGGAACTCGGGTGCTGGGTCGCCGCCTGCCAGGGCGAGGTCCCACCCCATGCCTTCCGCCGGCCGCGGGTCGTGGTCTTCGCAGGCGATCACGGCGTCGCGCGCAACGGGGTCTCGGCCTACCCGCCGGAGGTCACCGCGCAGATGGTCGCGAACCTGTCCGCGGGAGGCGCCGCCGTGAACGTGCTCGCCGCCGCCGCGGGAGCGAGCGTGCGAGTCGTCGACATGGCCGTCGAGAGCGACACCTCCCCCGAGGTGTCCGAGTTCAAGATCCGGCGTTCGAGCGGCAGCATCGACCGCGAGGACGCACTGACGCACGACGAGACGGTCCGCGCGATCGCGGCCGGCCGTGCGCTCGCCGACCGCGAGGTCGACGAAGGCGTGGATCTGCTCGTCGCGGGCGATATGGGGATCGGGAACACCACTCCTGCAACCGTTCTCATCGCCACCCTCACCTCCACCGAACCCGTGGCCGCGGTCGGCCGCGGCACCGGCGTCGACGACGCGGGGTGGATGCGCAAGGTCACCGCGATCCGCGACGCCATGTGGCGGGCACGGCCCCACGTGCGCAATCCCGTCGCGTTGCTGCGCACCGCCGGTGGCGCGGACTTCGCGGCGATGGCGGGCTTCCTCGCACAGGCCGCGGTCCGCCGGACGCCGGTGATCCTCGACGGGGTCGTCGTCACCGCCGCCGCGATGGTCGCCGAGGAACTCGCACCCGGCGCGGCCCGCTGGTGGATATCCGGTCACCGGTCGGCCGAACCCGCCCACACCATCGCGTTGCGCCACCTCCGGCTCGAGCCGATCGTCGACCTCGGTATGCGCCTCGGCGAAGGCTCGGGAGCCGTGACGGCGCTGCCGGTGCTGCAGGGTGCGGTCGCGATCCTCGCGCAGATGGCCACCTTCTCCGAAGCGGGCGTGAGCACCCGCGACGAGAGCACCCCGGCGACCGCCGACTGATGATCCGCGCCTGGCTCGGCGGGGTCGCGCTGGCCCTGTCATGGTTGACGGTGCTGCCCGCGCGAGGCCCGTCGGAGATCGACCGGACGGTCGCCGGACGTGCGATCTCCGCGGCGCCGATCGCCGGTGCCGTACTCGCCGCCGCGGCCACGGCCGTCTGCCTGGTCGGTTCCGCCGTCGAGACGCCACCACTGGTGACGGGCCTGGTGTGTGTCGGGGTGTTGGCGGTCGGCACCCGGGGAATGCACGTCGACGGGCTGAGCGACACCGCCGACGGTCTCGGTTGCTACGGCCCGCCCGAGCGGGCGCGCGAGGTGATGCACAGCGGCGGCGCCGGTCCCTTCGGTGTCGCGGCGCTCGTCGTCGTCCTCGGTCTGCAGGCCGCCTCGTTCGGCGCGCTCGCCGACACCGACGCGTGGTGGGCGGTCGCGTTCGCAGTCTTCTCGGGACGTGTGGCCGTGGTCCTCGCGTGCCGGCGCGGTGTCCCGGCCGCGCCCGGCAGCGGCTTCGGCTCGCTCGTGGCAGGCACACAGGGCGTCGTGCCGATCGCGGTGTGGACGGTGGCCGCGGTGGCACTGTCGCTCGTGTGCCTGCCCGGTCCGCTCTGGGCGGGACCGCTCGTCGTCACGGTGGTGCTGGTCGTCGCGGTGCTCTTCGCCCGTCACTGCGCCGCGCGGTTCGGCGGCACGAACGGCGACGTGCTCGGCGCGGTCACCGAGGGCACGGTCGCCGCCGTCGCAGTCGCAGCGGCGAGCCTCCTCTAGATCGCGCTCCCCCCGAATAGATCGCGCTCCCCCCGAAACGACGAGGGGTGCCGCCGGAATCCGGCAGCACCCCTCGCGTCGTTCGTGGCTACGTCACTTGCGCAGCGTCGTCATCCATCCGTGGGTGTCGGCGAAGGTACCGCGCTGGATGCCCGTCAGGGTGTCGCGCAGGGCCATCGTGATGGGGCCGGGCTCGCCGTCGGCGATGGTGAACTCGCCGTCCTTGTCCTTGACGCTGCCGACCGGCGTGATGACCGCGGCGGTACCGCACGCGAACACCTCGGTGATCTCACCGCTGCCGGCCTTCTCACGCCACTCGTCGGTGCTGATGCGACGCTCCTCGACCGCGAGACCGGAGTCCTTGGCGAGGGTGAGCAGCGAGTCGCGGGTGATGCCGGGGAGCAGCGAGCCGGACAGTTCCGGCGTGACGAGGCGCGCATCGGCACCGGACCCGTACACGAAGTACAGGTTCATGCCGCCCATCTCCTCGACGTACTTGCGCTCGATCGCGTCGAGCCAGACCACCTGATCGCAGCCCTGCTCGGCAGCGTGCGCCTGCGCGACGAGCGAGGCCGCGTAGTTGCCGGCGAACTTCGCGGCACCGGTGCCGCCCGGGGAGGCGCGCACGTACTCGCGGGAGAGCCACACGTTGACGGGCTTCACGCCGCGCGGGAAGTAGGCACCCGCCGGGGACGCGATGACGAGGAACTTGTACTCCTTCGCGGGCCGCACGCCGAGAGCCGGCTCGGTCGCGAACGCGAACGGACGCAGGTAGAGAGAATCCTCACCGCCGGCGGCGGGAACCCACTCGTCGTCGACCTCGACCAACTCGGTGATCGCCTTCACGAACAGCTCCGGCGGCAGGTACGGCATCGCGAGCCGCTCCGCGGACCGGTTCATGCGCGCGGCATTGGCGTTCACGCGGAACGACGCGATGCTGCCGTCGGCCTGGCGGTAGGCCTTGAGACCCTCGAAGATCGCCTGCCCGTAGTGCAGGACCATCGCGGCCGGGTCGAGCGGGATCGGCGCGTACGGCTCGACTTTCGCGTCGTGCCAGCCGATTCCGTCGGTGTAGGTGATCGACACCATGTGATCGGTGAAGTGCTGCCCGAATCCGGGATTCGACAGAATCTCCTGTCGCCGCTCCGCAGAGCTCGGTGAAGGATGCTGGACGCGGGCGAATTCGAGGACACCTGTCATGGAGGACAATGGTACAACCGCCCGCAAAACCATTATCTGGTGTGGTCCTCGACGAACGGCGGAGCCACCACTTCGGCACGCAGCGATCGTCCGCGCACATCCACGGTCACTTCGTCGCCCGGTTCGAGTCCGGCGGAGGTGTCGAGCAGCGCGAGGGCGATACCGATCTTGAGGGTCGGAGAGAAGGTGCCCGAGGTGGTCCGCCCGACCTCGTCGCCGTCGCGACGCACGGTCAGATCCTGACGCAGGACGCCGCGGTCGAGTGCCCGCAGGCCCCACAGTTTCCGCGCCGGGCCCGTCTCCTTCTCGCGGAGCAGGGCGTCGCGACCCCAGAACTGCGGCTTCTTCCAGCCCACGGCCCAGCCGACCCGCGCCTCGAGCGGGGAGATGTCGACCGAGAGCTCGTGCCCGTGCAGCGCGTAGCCCATCTCGGTGCGCAGGGTGTCGCGGGCGCCGAGACCGGCGGCCTGACCACCCTGGGCGCGGACGGCGTCGAGCAGGGCACGGAAGACGCGTTCGGCGTCGTCCCAGCGCGGCAGCACCTCGTAGCCGCGTTCACCGGTGTACCCGCTACGGCACACGCGCACCGGAGCACCCTCGTACTCGGCGTCGGCGAAGCCCATGTAGGCGATGTCGGTGGGCAGGCCGAGCGCCTCGAGGACCTCGACGGACTTCGGACCCTGGACGGCGAACACCGCGTGGTCGCGATGCTGGTTCGTCACTGTGACGTCCGCCGGCGCCGCGGCGGACAGCGCCTCGACGACCGCCGCGGTGTTGGCCGCGTTCGGAACGAGGAAGAGTTCGTCGTCGGAGACGTGGTAGACGATCAGGTCGTCGACGACACCGCCGTTCTCGGTGCAGCACAGCGTGTACTGCGCCTTGCCGGGACCGATACGGGTGAGGTCGTTGCTGAGCGTGGTGTCGAGGAACTCGGCCGCACCCGGTCCGGCGACGAGCGCCTTGCCCAGGTGGCTGACGTCGAACAGTCCCACGTTCTCGCGCACGGCCGTGTGCTCGGCGACCGTCCCGGCGTAGGAGACCGGCATCTCCCAGCCGCCGAACGGAGCGAAGGTCGCACCGAGTTCGACGTGCACGGTGTGGATGGGGCCCTGCTTCAGTTCCTCGTCGCTCATGGCGTACGACGCTATCCCACCGCCACCGTGTCCGACAGCGACGCCGGGCGTCGTTGTCATTAGGGTCGATGGCATCGAGGCGATTCCCCTCGCACCGAACGACGCCGCAAGAGAACGACTCGCTCGTTCCCGACCAAGCTCCAAGGAGATGCCCTGTGAGTGCACCCACTCCCGATCTTCCCGAACTCGTTCTCGCCGGTTCGGTTTCCAAACGAGCCGATGTCCTGGTGATCGGCGTGACCTCGTCCGACGGCACCCCGGAGATCCTCGCGGGCGACGCCCCGATCGACGAGGCGGTACTCGGCGAACTGCTCGACTCCCTGGTCGCCGTGGGCGCGAAGGGCCGCGGCGAGGAACTCACCCGCGTGCCGGCCCCTGCCTCCCTGCCCGTGGCGAGCGTGCTCGCCGTCGGTCTCGGCGACGCCGACAAGATCGACGCCGAGCAGGTCCGCCGCTCCGCCGGGACCGCGGCACGCACACTGACGGGTGTGGAGACGGTCGCGACCACACTGTCCGCCGTCGACCTCGGGGCCGCGGCGGAGGGCTTCGCGCTCGGCGCCTACACCTACACCGAGTTCCGGTCGGAGAAGTCCGCCCCCAAGGAGGACGCACGGCCGGTCGCGCGGGTGGAGCTGCTCGTGCCGTCGACCCGCGACCGCGCGGCGAAAGCGGCGCTCACCCGCTCCGTCGCGATCGCCGAGGCCGTCGCGACGGCCCGCGAGTTCGTGAACACCCCGCCGAGCCACCTGTTCCCGGCCGAGTTCGCCGAGCGCGCGAAGGCACTCGGTGAGGCCGCCGGCCTGAAGGTCGAGATCCTCGACGAGAAGGCGCTCGAGAAGAAGGGCTTCGGCGGCATCGTCGGCGTCGGCAAGGGCTCGTCGCGTCCCCCGCGCCTCGTCCGTCTGTCCTACTCGTCGAAGAAGCGCAAGGCCCCGAAGGTCGCGCTCGTGGGCAAGGGCATCACCTTCGACACCGGCGGCATCTCCATCAAGCCCGCCGCCGGCATGGAGGCGATGACCTCCGACATGGCCGGCGCCGCCGCGGTCGTCGCGACCGTCGTGCTCGCCGCGAAGCTCGGTGTCGCCGCCGACGTCACCGCGACCGTGCCGATGGCCGAGAACATGCCGTCGTCGACCGCGCAGCGTCCGGGCGACGTGCTGACCCAGTACGGCGGCACCACCGTCGAGGTCATCAACACCGACGCCGAGGGTCGCCTGATCCTCGCCGACGCCATCGTGCGTGCGTGCGAGGACGATCCCGACTACCTCATCGACACCGCGACCCTCACCGGCGCGCAGATGGTCGCCCTCGGCACCCGGACGCCGGGCGTCATGGGTCACGACGAGTTCCGCGACCGCGTGGCCGCGCTGTCCCAGGAGGTCGGCGAGAACGGCTGGGCGATGCCCTTCCCGAAGGAACTGCGCGGTGATCTCGAGTCCCGCGTCGCCGACCTCGCGAACGTCTCCCCGCACCGGTGGGGCGGCATGCTCACGGCCGGCATCTTCCTGAAGGAGTTCGTCGCCGAGGGTGTGCAGTGGGCGCACATCGACGTCGCCGGCCCGGCCTTCAACACCGGCGGACCGTTCGGTTACGTCGGCAAGGGCGGCACCGGCGTGCCCGTGCGCACGATGCTCGCCGTGATCGAGGACGTCGCCGCCAACGGATGATCTCCCGCACCGGTCCTCTCGCCTACGGGCCCGCCCGGGCAAGGGAGAGGACCGGTGTGATCGGCAACAGCGGAACCCACGGTGTGAGGTGATCCGCCCCTCCCCGAACATCACCGAAAGATAGGTGCAAGGATGGGAGGGGCCATGCCCCGCCGGTATCGGCCCGACCGAACACGTGAACCAGCAGGCACGGGGTTCCCGCCCCGCGCACAATGGTCAACGACCACACAATGGTCGGCGACCACGAGTCGGTACAACTCAACACACACGAACACAACCGTCGAGGAGTCAACAGACATGGCCTTCTCCGTCCAGATGCCAGCGCTTGGTGAGAGCGTCACCGAGGGAACTGTCACGCGATGGCTCAAGCAGGAAGGAGACACGGTCGAAGTCGACGAGCCCCTGCTCGAAGTCTCCACGGACAAGGTCGACACCGAGATCCCGTCGCCTGCAGCCGGCGTGCTGGTCAAGATCGTCGCCCAGGAGGACGACACGGTCGAGATCGGTGGCGAACTGGCCGTGATCGGTGACGCCGGTGAGGAAGCCGGCGGAGATTCCGCACCCGCCGCCGAAGAGGCGCCGGCCGAGGAGGCTCCCGCGGAGGAGCCCGCAGCGGAGTCCGCTCCCGCGCAGCCCGCATCCTCGGGTGGCAGCGGCGAAGGCACCCCGGTCACCATGCCGGCACTGGGCGAGTCGGTCACCGAAGGCACCGTCACCCGCTGGCTCAAGGCCGTCGGCGACGAGGTCGCCGTGGACGAGCCGCTCCTCGAGGTCTCCACCGACAAGGTCGACACCGAGATCCCCTCCCCGGTCGCCGGCATCCTCACCGAGATCTCCGCGCAGGAGGACGAGACCGTCGAGGTCGGCGGACAGCTCGCCGTCATCGGCGGTGGCGCCCCCGCCGAGCAGTCCGCGCCCGCCGAAGAGGCGCCGGCAACCGAGCCCACCACCGAGCCGTCCGAGGAGGCCGCTCCGGCGCCGTCCGAGCCCGCACAGCCCGCATCCTCGGGTGGTAGCGGCGAGGGCACCCCGGTCACCATGCCGGCACTGGGCGAGTCGGTCACCGAAGGCACCGTCACCCGGTGGCTCAAGGCCGTCGGTGACGAGGTCGCCGTGGACGAGCCGCTCCTCGAGGTCTCCACCGACAAGGTCGACACCGAGATCCCATCCCCCGTCGCCGGCATCCTCACCGAGATCTCCGCGCAGGAGGACGAGACCGTCGAGGTCGGCGGACAGCTCGCCGTCATCGGCAGCGAGGCCCCGGCCCAGCAGTCCGCTCCGGCCGAGGAGAAGCCCGCGCCGAAGCAGGAGGCTCCGAAGCAGGAAGCTCCCAAGCAGGAGGCTCCGGCGCAGAAGCCCGCCGCCCAGCAGCAGGCCCCGAAGGTGGAGCAGGCCACCCCGGCTCCCGCACCGAAGCCGGTCGGGACCGCGGCGACGACGCCGAAGCCCGCGCCTCAGGAGGAGTCCACCCCGAGCGGTGCGACCCCGTACGTCACCCCGCTCGTGCGCAAGCTCGCCTCGCAGCACGGTGTCGACCTGTCGACGGTGAAGGGCACCGGTGTCGGTGGCCGCATCCGCAAGCAGGACGTCCTCGCTGCCGCCGAGGGTGGCAAGGCCGCCGGTGGCGAGCAGCAGAAGCCCGCCGCTCCGGCCGGTCCGGCTCCGGGTGTGCGTCCCGAGCTCGCCAAGCTGCGCGGAACGACCCAGAAGGTCAACCGCATCCGCCAGATCACGGCGAAGAAGACCCTCGAGTCGCTGCAGACCACCGCGCAGCTCACCCAGACCTTCGAGGTCGACGTCACCAAGATCGCCCAGCTGCGGGCCCAGGCGAAGAAGACGTTCTCCGAGCGCGAGGGCGTCAACCTCACCTTCCTGCCGTTCTTCGCGAAGGCCGTCGTCGAGGCGCTGCGCGCGCACCCGAACGTCAACGCCTCCTTCGACGACGGCAAGAAGGAGATCACCTACCACGCGGCCGAGCACCTCGGCATCGCGGTGGACACCGAGCAGGGCCTGCTCTCCCCGGTGATCCACAACGCCGGCGACCTGTCGCTGGCCGAGCTCGCCCGCGCGATCGCCGACATCGCCGAGCGTGCCCGCAAGGGTGGTCTCAAGCCCGACGAGCTGGCAGGTGGCACCTTCACCATCACCAACATCGGTAGCCAGGGCGCGTTGTTCGACACCCCGATCCTCGTGCCGCCGCAGGCCGCGATGCTCGGAACCGGCGCGATCGTCAAGCGTCCGGTCGTGGTGATCGACGAGACCGGCAACGAGTCCATCGGCGTCCGCTCGATGTGCTACCTGCCGCTCACCTACGATCACCGGCTGATCGACGGTGCCGACGCGGGCCGCTTCCTCAAGACGATCAAGCATCGTCTCGAGGAGGGCGCGTTCGAGGCCGATCTGGGACTGTAGGTTTCCGGATCCGGACTGTCCGTCCGGACGACCTCCGACGGGGGCATCACCACTGCGGTGATGCCCCCGTCGGCGTCCGCGCCACAGCGGGTGCCCTCCCCCTGCGGTGCGGCGTAGAGTTCAGGAACATGAGTGATCCCTCGTCTTCCGCCCGTTCCGATTCGGCTCCCGTCGCCGTCGCACGTCTCGGAACCATCGGTTATCTCGAGGCCTGGGAGAGACAGCGCGAACTCGCCAACGAGCGCGCCGACGGCATCGGCGCCGACACCCTGCTGTTGCTCGAACACCCGCCGGTCTACACGGCCGGGCGCCGCACCGAGGACGGCGACCGCCCCACCGACGGCACGCCCGTCATCGACGTCGACCGCGGCGGCAAGATCACCTGGCACGGCCCCGGACAGCTCGTGGGCTACCCCATCGTCAAGCTCGCCGAGCCGATCGACGTGGTCGGCTACGTGCGTCGCATCGAACAGGGTCTGATCCGCGTCTGCACGGACATGGGCCTGACCTGCGGCCGGGTGGAGGGACGCTCCGGCGTCTGGCTCCCCGCCGAGCTACGCGACGGGCATTGGCTCCCCGAACGCAAGATCGCCGCCATCGGCATCCGGGTGCAGCGAGGTGTCGCCATGCACGGCTTCGCACTCAACTGCAATTCGGCTCTCGACGCCTTCGACTCGATCGTCCCGTGCGGCATCCGCGACGCCGGAGTCGCGTCGCTCACCGGCGAACTCGGCCGGGAGGTCACCGTCGACGATGTGATCCCGGCCGTCACCGAGGCCGTCATCGCTGCTCTCGACGGTCGAATCCCCGTGACCGAGTGCGACATCGAGCGTGTCACCTTCGAGCAGGCGGTCGGCACGTCCGGAATTCCCACCACCACCCCGGAATTCACGACGCACCGGTTCTGAGGGGCGGTCGCACCCGCCGGGTCCGGGCGGGACCGGCGGCGTACGATCGAGTGCGTGACTGTGGCCCCAGAAGGACGCAAGCTGCTGCGGATCGAGACCCGAAACGCGCAGACGCCGATCGAACGCAAACCCAACTGGATCAAGACCCGGGCGAAGATGGGCCCGGAGTACACCGACCTCAAAGGCCTGGTGCGACGCGAAGGTCTGCACACGGTCTGCGAGGAAGCCGGTTGTCCCAACATCTACGAGTGCTGGGAAGACCGCGAGGCGACATTCCTCATCGGCGGCGAGCAGTGCACCCGTCG
This sequence comes from Rhodococcus sp. BUPNP1, assembly GCF_002215235.1. Classification (NCBI taxonomy): domain Bacteria; kingdom Bacillati; phylum Actinomycetota; class Actinomycetes; order Mycobacteriales; family Nocardiaceae; genus Rhodococcus; species Rhodococcus sp. BUPNP1. The sequence goes on along the minus strand of NZ_NERM01000004.1, from coordinate 235,096 downwards.
CTGCGACTTCTGCCAGATCGACACCGGTAAGCCCACGGCGCTCGATCGCGACGAGCCGCGCCGTGTCGCCGAGTCGGTCCGCTCGATGGGTCTGCGTTACTCCACGATCACCGGCGTCGCCCGCGACGATCTGCCCGACGGCGGTGCGTGGCTGTACGCCGAGACGGTGAAGCAGATCCATGCGCTCAACCCGGGCACCGGCGTCGAGAACCTGATCCCCGACTTCAACGGCAAGCCCGATCTGCTGCAGGAGGTCTTCGAGTCGCGCCCCGAGGTGCTCGCGCACAACGTCGAGACCGTGCCGCGGATCTTCAAGCGCATCCGTCCGGCCTTCCGCTACGAACGGTCGCTCGACGTGATCCGGCAGGCCCGCGATTTCGGACTGGTCACCAAGTCCAACCTCATCCTCGGCATGGGCGAGACCCCCGAGGAGGTCACCGAAGCGCTGCACGACCTGCACGACGCCGGCTGCGACATCATCACGATCACCCAGTACCTGCGGCCCTCCCCGCTCCACCATCCGGTCGAGCGCTGGGTCAAGCCGCAGGAGTTCGTCGATCACTCCGAGACCGCCCGCGAGATCGGGTTCGCCGGTGTGATGGCCGGGCCGCTGGTGCGTTCGTCGTACCGCGCCGGTCGCCTGTACGCGCAGGCGATGGCCCATCACGGCCGCGAACTTCCCGCCGACCAGGCGCATCTCGCCGAGGAGGGCACGGCGTCCCAGGAAGCCGGTGCCGTTCTCGCACGCTTCGGCAACTGACCTCGCGCCGCGCGTCGCGGCAGGTCCTCAGGCGGCACCGGTGGTGGTAAACGTGCCATCACCGGGGCCGTATCCTTGAGTACATGGCGAAGGGCAGCAAGACCGACAAGGAAGCGAAGGCTGCGGCGAAGGCCGCACGCAAGCAGGCGTCGAAGGAGCGTCGAACCCAGCTGTGGCAGGCGTTCCAGATCCAGCGCAAGGAGGACAAGGCACTCCTGCCGTGGATGATCGGTGCCCTCGTCGGTTCGATCGTGGTGTTCTTCCTCGTCGGTCTGATCTTCGGTATCCAGTGGTTCCTGCTGCCGGTCGGCATCCTCGTCGGCGTCCTGCTGGCCTTCATCATCTTCGGACGCCGCGTGCAGAAGAGCGTGTATGCGAAGGCCGACGGCCAGGCCGGTGCGGCCGCGTGGGCGCTCGACAACCTGCAGGGCGCGTGGCGCGTGAGTCAGGCTGTCGCGGGCACCACCCAGCTCGACGCCGTGCACCGCGTCATCGGACGTCCCGGCATCATCCTCGTCGGTGAGGGCAATCCCGGTCGCGTGAAGGGCCTGATGGCCCAGGAGAAGAAGCGGGTCGCGCGTCTCGTCGGCGACACCCCGATCTACGAGTTCGTCGTCGGCAACGAGGAGGGCCAGATCCAGCTCTCCCAGCTGCAGAAGCGTCTGAACAAGCTGCCCCGCAACATCGACACCAAGCGGATGGACACCATCGAGGGTCGTCTGTCGGCGCTGAGCACGAAGAAGTCCGGGCCGGCCATGCCCAAGGGCCCGCTTCCCGCCGGCGCGAAGATGCGCAGCGTGCAGCGCACCATGCGTCGCCGCTGATCTGCCGAACTACACCGAAGGCCGCCTCTCGTCCCGGGGACGAAGGCGGCCTTCGGTGTATGCGGAGAGTTTCCGGAGGGTCGGTTCGAACGGACGCCCGCGCGATCAGCGCGAACGAACTACCGCGGTGCCCGTGGCGCGATCCTGGAGACCGCGACCGTCGATGTCGGTGACGAGCGCCGGCGCGATGAACACCAGCAGCACCTGACGTGCGAGCGCGCGCACGATGCCGACCCGCACGGGGGCGTCCACCCGCACGACCTGCAGCCCGGCGACGAACTGGCCGGGGGTGAACGAGAACAGGCTCACGCATCCCACGCCCACCACGAACCAGATGATGAGGGTGTACGACGACAGCAACGGACTCTCGAGCGGGTTGCCGCCGACGAGGCCGGCGGCGATCGCCATGGACATGAACCAGTCGACCGCGAGGGCGAGGACCCGGCGGACGGTGGGCACCATGGAGCCGGGGCCGTGTTCGGGGAGGCCGAGCAGCTGCCCGGGATAGTCCTGCTCCTGCTGGAGACCTTTGGGAAGCGCCGCAGCAGGCCCGGAAAGCCAACTGCCCGTCATGCGTGCCATGGCACCAGGATAAGCTCTTATGGGCGGACCGGCGTCGACCCGTGTTGGCAGTGGTGACTTATACCACCTTTTCGACCTCACAGCAGGACGAAAGCATGTGTAACACCCGCGAAACATAGGCTTGATGGACGGGCAACACCAGATCCATAACGTCTGATCCGACGCAGGCGCCCAGCACCCATGGCGCGCACCGACTGAAGGAGCACAAGCGTGGCGTTCACCACGGCCGAAGAGGTCATCAAGTACATCGCGGAAGAGAACGTCGAGTACGTCGATATCCGCTTCACGGACCTGCCCGGCATCGAACAGCACTTCTCGATCCCGGCGAAGGCGTTCAACGAGGACGTCTTCGAGGACGGCCTGGCATTCGACGGATCCTCCGTGCGGGGTTTCCAGTCCATCCACGAGTCGGACATGCTCCTGCTCCCCGATGTGACGACCGCCCGCATCGACCCCTTCCGTGCCGCCAAGACCCTGAACGTCAGCTTCTTCGTCCACGATCCGTTCACCCGCGAGTCCTACAGCCGCGACCCCCGCAACGTCGCGCGTAAGGCCGAGGAGTACCTGGTCAGCACCGGCATCGCCGACACCGCCTTCTTCGGTGCCGAGGCCGAGTTCTACATCTTCGACTCCGTCTCCTACGACTCGAAGATGAACGGCGCGTTCTACGAGCTCGACTCGATCTCCGGCTCGTGGAACACCGGCGCCGAGTACAACGCCGACGGCACCCCGAACCGTGGTTACAAGGTCCGCCCGAAGGGTGGCTACTTCCCCGTCGCTCCGTACGACCACTACGTCGACCTGCGCGACGAGATCTCCACCAACCTGCAGCTCGCCGGCTTCGAGCTCGAGCGCGGCCACCACGAGGTGGGCACCGGCGGCCAGGCCGAGATCAACTACAAGTTCAACACGCTGCTCTCCGCGGCCGACGACCTGCAGCTGTTCAAGTACATCGTCAAGAACACGGCGTGGAAGGCCGGCAAGACCGCCACCTTCATGCCGAAGCCGCTCTTCGGCGACAACGGCTCGGGCATGCACGTGCACCAGTCGCTGTGGAAGGACGGCAAGCCGCTGTTCCACGACGAGTCCGGCTACGCGGGTCTGTCCGACCTCGCCCGCTGGTACATCGGCGGCATCCTGCACCACGCGCCGTCGCTGCTCGCCTTCACGAACCCGACGATCAACTCGTACCACCGCCTGGTGCCGGGCTACGAGGCTCCGATCAACCTCGTGTACAGCCAGCGCAACCGTTCGGCCGCCGTGCGTATCCCGATCACGGGCAACAACCCGAAGGCCAAGCGCCTCGAGTTCCGCGCTCCCGACTCTTCGGGTAACCCCTACCTGAACTTCGCGGCGCAGATGATGGCCGGCCTCGACGGCATCAAGAACAAGATCGAGCCGCTCGCTCCGGTCGACAAGGACCTCTACGAGCTCCCGCCGGAGGAGGCCAAGAACATCCCGCAGGCTCCCACCAGCCTGTCGGCCGTGATCGACAACCTCGAGCGCGACCACGAGTACCTCACCGAGGGCGGCGTCTTCACCACCGACCTCATCGAGACCTGGATCTCGCTCAAGCGCGAGCAGGAGATCGCTCCGGTCAACCTGCGTCCGCACCCCTACGAGTTCCAGCTGTACTTCGACTGCTGAGTCGAGTCCGGTAAGCACTCTTCGAGAGGCCGTCCGTCCCTTCCGGGACGGGCGGCCTCTCGCCTTGTCCGCACCCTTTCCGTTCCGGCATCCTCGCGCGCCGAAACGGGGTTCGCCGCTGCTGCAGCAGTAGCAAGCCCCGGTTCGGCGCGCGAGATGCGTTCGTTCGTCATCGAATCCGGCGAAATCACGACCGATTCCAGAAAAGTGGTCCATAGTGGGCACGTGCCCACGACGCGGGATTTCTCCGAGGGGTTACGCGCAGCCGGTCTTCGCGTGACCCGACAGCGTCTGGCGGTGCTCGATGCGGCGCACGAGCACCCGCACGCCGATGCCGATCGCATCTTCGAAGCGGTCGGCGCCGTCGTTCCCGGCATCGGCCGGCACACCGTGTACGACATCCTCCACGCTCTCTCGGCACACGGTCTGCTCCGACGAATCCAGCCCGCAGGTTTCCACGCGCGGTACGAGGTGCGTGTCGGCGACAGCCATCACCACCTCGTCTGCCGGTCCTGCGCCGCGATCTCGGATGTCGACCACACCATCGGCGACTCGCGTTGCCTGTCTCCGGTGGACGACGCAGGTTTCGACGTCGACGAGGCGGACGTCGTCTTCTGGGGCCTGTGCCGCGACTGTTCGACAGACGATCCACGACAACAGCCCTGAATCGGTCCGATCGACCCTGATCCGGAAGGAAACCGCAGTGTCCGAAAGCGAAAACCCGGCAGTCCCCTCCCCCGAGCCGTCACCGCACCGGCCCAGGACCAATCAGGACTGGTGGCCGGACCAGCTGGATCTGACGGTCCTGCACCAGCATTCACCGCTGTCCAATCCGTTGGAACCCGACTTCGACTACTCGAAGGAAGTCGAATCCCTCGACGTCGAGGCGCTCCGTCAGGATCTGATCGACCTGATGACGGATTCCCAGGACTGGTGGCCGGCCGACTTCGGCCACTACGGGGGTCTGTTCATCCGCATGAGCTGGCATTCGGCCGGCACCTACCGCATCGCCGACGGTCGCGGCGGCGGCGGCAAGGGTGCGCAGCGGTTCGCGCCGCTCAACAGCTGGCCCGACAACGTCAGCCTCGACAAGGCACGTCGCCTCCTGTGGCCGATCAAGAAGAAGTACGGCCGCAAGCTCTCGTGGGCCGACCTGCTGGTCTTCGCCGGCAACTGCGCCTACGAGTCGATGGGTTTCAAGACCTTCGGCTTCGCGTTCGGCCGCGAGGACATCTGGGAGCCCGACGAGGTCTTCTGGGGTCCGGAGGACACCTGGCTCGGCGACGAGCGCTACGCCGGTGAGCGTGAACTCCAGGGCCCGCTGGGCGCCGTCCAGATGGGTCTGATCTACGTCAATCCCGAAGGCCCGAACGGTAACCCGGAGATCCTCGCGTCCGGACGCGACATCCGGGAGACGTTCGGCCGGATGGCGATGAACGACGTCGAGACGGCCGCGCTCATCGTCGGCGGTCACACCGTCGGCAAGACGCACGGCGCCGCCCCGGCCGACAATCTCGGTCCCGAACCCGAGGGTGCCCCGCTCGAACAGCAGGGTCTCGGCTGGAAGAACTCGCACGGCACCGGTGCCGGTGGCGACACGATCACCAGCGGTCTCGAGGTCACCTGGACGCCGACTCCGACGAAGTGGGACAACAGCTTCCTCGAGACGCTGTACGCCTACGAATGGGAGAAGACCAAGAGCCCCGCCGGTGCGTGGCAGTGGACGCCGAAGGGTGGCGCCGGCGCGGACACTGTGCCCGACGCCCACGACCCGACGAAGAAGCACGCGCCGGGCATGCTCACCAGCGACCTCGCGCTGCGGTACGACCCCATCTACGGGGAGATCACCCGCCGCTGGCTCGATCATCCCGAGGAACTCGAGCAGGAGTTCGCCAAGGCGTGGTTCAAGCTGCTGCACCGCGACATGGGCCCGATCTCGCGGTACCGCGGACCGTGGATCCCGGAACCGCAGATCTGGCAGGACCCGGTGCCGGACGTCGACCACGAGCTGATCGACGACAGCGACATCGCGTCGCTCAAGGCGAAGGTCCTCGACTCGGCAGCGACGATCCCGCAGCTCGTCGCCACCGCGTGGGCGTCGGCCGCGAGCTTCCGCGGCACCGACAAGCGCGGCGGCGCGAACGGTGCACGGGTGCGGCTCGAACCGCAGAAGAACTGGGAGGCCAACGAACCCGAGCAGCTCGCACAGGTGCTGCAGATCCTCGAGGGCATCCAGCAGGACTTCAACGGCTCCGCCGGCGGCGGCAAGAAGGTCTCCCTGGCGGATCTGATCGTGCTCGCCGGTAACGCCGCGGTGGAGAAGGCCGCCGAGGATGCGGGACACGACATCACGGTTCCGTTCTTCCCCGGCCGCACCGATGCGAGCCAGGAGTGGACCGACGTCGAGTCGTTCGAGGTGCTCGAGCCGAAGCACGACGGTTTCCGCAACTACCTGCGCGGTGAAGAGAAGCTTCCGCCCGAGAAGCTGTTCCTCGAGCGCGCCAACCTGCTGACGCTGACCGCTCCCGAGACGACGGTGCTCGTCGGCGGTCTGCGTGCGCTCGGCGCGAATCACGGCGGCAGCAAGCACGGGGTCTTCACCGACCGCCCGCAGACCCTGACGAACGACTTCTTCGTCAATCTGCTCGACATGGGGACCGAGTGGAAGGTCTCGCAGAACAGCGAGGGCGTCTACGAAGGACGCGCTCGGGGATCGGACCAGGTCAAATACACCGCGACCGCCGTCGACCTGGTCTTCGGGCACAACTCGCAGCTGCGGGCGCTCGCCGAGGTCTACGCGACCGACGATGCCGGCCCGAAGTTCGTCCGCGATTTCGTCGCGGCCTGGACGAAGGTGATGAACCTGGATCGTTTCGATCTGAAGAAGTGACCGCGCCGGCGGTCCACGACCGCGCCTGACGCACCGTCCCGGAGCCACCCGTCGTGTTCGGCGGGTGGCTCCGTCGTGTGGAGGGGGTCGTGCGCAGGTCCGCCGAGCCGAAACCGACTGGACAGCCGTACTGCACACGGGTGTACCGTGAGGACACAGCTTTGGTGATGTTCGTCACACCCGCTCGCGGGGGAGTGGATGCGACGTGGTCCGTATCCGAACGACACGTCTCCTCGGGAGGCCACCATGCGTAGATCCCTCGTTTCGGCAGCATGCGCCGCTGTCATGCTGTCCCCCGTCCCTCTGTCCGTCGCACTCGCAGGCACCGCAGCGGCCCAGACCGACATCTCCGTCGTCGGCATGTCGCAGGAGCAGGCACAGCAGGTGCTCTCCGACGCGGGAGTCCCCTACATCATCCTCAACCGGTCCGGCAGCACCATGCAGAACTGCAGGGTGACCGAGCAACGCGACCGCGGCTACGACGTCGAGGTCGAGTACGACTGGGACCACGAGAACAAGGAGTGGGACAAGACCGAGGTCGAGGTCTGGCGAGGACTCGCACTCGTCGTCTTCTGCGACTGATGGTCCGTCAGTCCCAGAACACCCGCTCGACGACCGCCCGCGCCCGACGCGTGACGCGTAGGTAGTGGTCGAGGAACTCCGACGCGTCCTCACCACGCCACCCCGTCACGCGGGCAACGGCTTCGAGCAGCCGTCCCGGCCCCGGGAGCTGGTCGGTCGGTTTGCCGCGGACGAGCACGAGACAGTTCCGCGCATCCGTCGCGGTGATCCATGCCGTGCGCAGGAGTTCGACGTCGGTCGCGCTGAGCAGTTCCGCCGCGCCGATGCCGTCGAGCGCCTCGAGCGTCGAGGTCGTGCGGAGCGCCGGGAGCCGGTAGGCGTGCTGGAGTTGCAGCAGCTGCACGGTCCATTCGATGTCGGCGAGGCCGCCCCGTCCGAGTTTGGTGTGGGTGGCCGGGTCGGCCCCGCGCGGCAGCCGCTCGGAGTCCACGCGTGCCTTGATGCGCCGGATCTCGCGGACGGCCTCCTGCGAGACCCCGCCCTCCGGATAGCGCACCTCGTCGATCATGTGCAGGAAGCGGGTGCCGAGTTCGCGGTCGCCCGCGACGGCGTGTGCACGCAGCAGCGCCTGCACCTCCCAGACCTCGGCCCACTGCGTGTAGTACGCCCGGTAGGACGCGAACGTCCGGACGATCGGGCCGCTGCGACCTTCCGGACGCAGATCCAGATCGACCTCGAGCGGTGGGTCGGTGCTCGGCGCGCCGAGCAGTCGCCGCACCTGCTCGGCGATGCTCGTGGCCCACTTGACCGCCTCGGTCTCGTCGGCGTCCGGCAGCGGGTCGCACACGAACAGCACGTCCGCGTCGGATCCGTAGCCGAGTTCGCCGCCTCCCAGCCGGCCCATCCCGATCACTGCGATACGCGCCGGCGCCGGTCCGCGGGACTGTTCCGAGCCCCGGATCACCGCGTCGAGCGCGGCTTCGAGGACACCCGCCCATACCGTGGACAACGCCCGGCACACCTGCGGCACGTCGAGCATGCCGAGGATGTCGGCGCTCGCGACGCGCGCGAGTTCGGCGCGGCGCAGCGAACGCGCGGCGGCGATGGCGCGAGCGGGGTCGGAGTAGCGCGAGGACGATGCGACGAGGGCGCGCGCCACCTCGGGCGGGTTCGCCTCGAGCAGTCGCGGCCCGGTCGACGCGTCGGCGTACAGGCGGATGACCTCGGGAGACTTCACCAGCAGATCGGCGACGTAGGCCGACGAGCCGAGCACCGTCATGAGACGTTCGGCGACGGCCGGTTCGTCGCGCAGCACCCGCAGGAACCAGACCGTGTCGTAGAGCGCATCGGACAGCCGTCGGTAGGCGAGCAGACCGGCGTCGGGATCGGTTGTCTCGCCGAGATACTCGAGCAACTGCGGGAGCAGCAGTGCCTGGATGCGCGCCTTGCGGGAGGCTCCCCCGGACAACGCCGCCAGATGTTCCATCGCGTGCTGCGGGCCGTTGTAGCCCAGCGCGGCGAGCTGGCGGACGGCCGCGTCGGGCGACAGCCGCAGCGCTTCCTTGTCGAGCTTGCTCACCGAGTCCAGCAGCGGCCGGTAGAACAGGCGCGCGTGCAGTTTCCGGATCCGCGACGAGTTGCGCTTGATCTCCGATTCGAGCACGCCGAGGGCGTCCTTGCGCCCGTCCGGCCGCATGTGCGCGGCGCGCGCGAGCCACCGCAGGGCCTCGCGGTCCTCGGGCGGCGGCAGGGTGTGGGTCCGCTTGAGCCGCTGGAGCTGGAGCCGGTGTTCGAGCAGGCGGAGGAACTCGTAGGACGCCCGCATGTTCGCGGCGTCGTCGCGCCCGACATACCCGCCGTCGGCGAGCGCACACAGCGCTTCGACGGTGTTGGGCACGCGCAGCGCTTCGTCGACGCGACCGTGCACGAGTTGCAGCAACTGCACGGCGAACTCGACGTCGCGGAGGCTGCCGCGTCCGAGCTTGAGTTCGCGTTCGCGCAACTCGGGGGGCACCATCTCCTCGACCCGGCGGCGCATCGCCTGCACGTCGGGCACGAAGTCCTCGCGTTCGGAGGCGGTCCACACCATCGGACTCAGGGCGTCGATGTACCGGCGGCCGAGGTCGAGGTTCCCGGTCATCGGCCGCGCCTTGAGCAGCGCCTGGAACTCCCAGGTCTTCGCCCACCGGTTGTAGTAGGCGACGTGGGATTCGAGGGTGCGGACGAGCTCACCGCGCTTGCCCTCCGGCCGCAGCGCGGCATCGACCTCGAAGAAGGCCGACGTCCCGATACGCATCATCTCCCCGGCGATCCGGCTCGCACGGGCATCGGCGGGTTCGGCGACGAAGACGACGTCGACGTCGCTGACGTAGTTCAGCTCGCGCGCACCGCACTTGCCCATCGCGATGACGGCGAGGTCGATCGGGCACGGACCCTCCGGGATCACCGTGGACACGGCCACCGCGAGGGCAGCGGTGAGCGCCGCGTCGGCGAGGTCGGCGAGCAGCGCCCCCACCTCGAGATAGGGCAGCACCGGTTCGTTCTCGACGACCGCCGCGAGGTCTGCGGCGGCGATCAACATGAGCTGGTCGCGGTAGGTGGTGCGCAACGCCGCGACGGCGTGCGGACCGACGAGCCCGGCCCGGTGGATCAGCCGGCCGGGACGCCCGTCGGGTTCGGGTTCGGCGTCGACGCTGTCGAGCATCCGCGCCGTGAAGGTGTGCTTGTCGGGCAGTGCCGTACCGCCCGCGAGCATCTTCCAGCGATCGGGATTGGCGACGACGTGGTCGCCGAGCGCCGACGACGCCCCGAACAACCCGAACAACCGGCCGCGCAGACGCGTGTCGGAGCGCAGCGCCGAGTCGAGCTCGGCCCAGTCGTCACCGAGCGCGTCGGCCAGGCGCGTGAGGGTGCGCAGGGCCAGGTCGGCGTTGGGGGCACGGGACAGCGCCCACAGCAGTTCGACGCTGTCGGCGTCGTTCCATCCGAGTCGAGCGAGCTCGGCGGGCGCGGTCGGCTCGACGAGGCCGAGCCGACCGGGGCCGGGAACTACCGAACGCGCGCTGGGCGGTCTCACCACGCTTCCATCGTCGCTTACAACCCCAGGTACTGCTCGAGTTCGAAGGGAGTGACCTGGCTGCGGTAGTTCTCCCACTCCCGCCACTTGTTGCGCAGGAAGTAGTCGAAGACGTGCTCACCGAGGGTTTCGGCGACCAGCTCGGACTTCTCCATCTCGCGCAGCGCGATGTCGAGATCGGTGGGCAGTTCGCGGTAGCCCATGGCGCGACGCTCGGCGGAGGTCAGCGACCACACGTCGTCCTCGGCCTCGGGAGCGAGCTCGTAGCCCTTCTCGATGCCGCGCAGACCGGCCGCGAGAAGCACCGCGAAGGTCAGGTAGGGGTTGCACGCCGAGTCCGGGGTACGGATCTCCACACGACGCGACGACGCCTTGTTCGGCGTGTACATCGGGACGCGGACGAGCGCGGACCGGTTCGACGGGCCCCAGCACGCGGCCGTGGGGGCTTCTCCCCCGTGCACGAGACGCTTGTACGAGTTGACCCACTGGTTGGTGACGGCACTGATCTCGTTGGAGTGCTCGAGGACACCGGCGATGAACGCCTTGCCGGTCGCCGAGAGCTGCAGCGGGTCGTCGGGGTCGTGGAAGGCGTTGGTCTCGCCCTCGAACAGCGACATGTGGGTGTGCATCGCGGAACCGGCGTGGTCGCGGAAGGGCTTGGGCATGAACGTCGCCCGCACGCCCTCCTGCATCGCGATCTCCTTGACCACGTAGCGGAAGGTCATGACGTTGTCGGCCATGGACAGCGCGTCGGCGTAGCGCAGGTCGATCTCCTGCTGGCCGGGTGCGGTCTCGTGGTGGCTGAACTCCACCGAGATGCCCATGGACTCGAGAGCGTCGATCGCGTGGCGCCGGAAGTGCGGGGCCGAGCGGTGCACGGACTGGTCGAAGTAGCCGCCGATGTCGGCCGGGACGGGGGCGCCGCCCTCGGGGCCGTCCTCGACGAGGAAGAACTCGATCTCGGGGTGCACGTAGCAGCTGAAGCCGAGATCGGAGGCCTTGTTGAGCTGGCGGCGCAGCACGTGGCGGGGGTCGGCCCAGCTGGGGGTGCCGCCGGGCATGGTGATGTCGCAGAACATCCGGGCCGAGTACTGGTGACCCCGGTCGTCGACCCAGGGCAGCACCTGGAAGGTGGTGGCGTCGGGACGCGCGACCATGTCGGCTTCGGAGATCCGGGAGAAGCCTTCGATGGCCGAGCCGTCGAATCCGATGCCCTCCTCGAAGGCGCCTTCGAGTTCGGCCGGCGCGATCGCCACCGACTTGAGGGTGCCGACGACGTCGGTGAACCACAGGCGCACGAACCGAATGTCGCGCTCTTCGAGGGTGCGGAGCACGAACTCCTTCTGGCGATCCATACTCGCGAGACTAGGCACAATCCGTTAATTCCGTGTTACATCAGGTGACACTTGCGGATGGCGTGTCGCTCACGCCCGTCGACGCTCAGCAGTGAGGATCACTTTCCGGCACCGTCGAATCCACAAGATAGCTGGTCACGGCGGTGTCGACGCACGCGTTGCCGTCCAGGGCGACGGTGTGCTGAGTTCCCTCGAAGGTCACCAGGACACCGCCGAGCCTGGCGGCGAGTTCGACTCCTGCGCCGTAGGGCGTCGCCGGATCGCCGGTTGTCGAGACCACGAGCACGGGCGGCAGATCGCGGACGTCGGGGGTGTGCGGCTCCCCCGTCGCCGGAACGGGCCAGAAGGCACACACGTCCAGGGCCGCCGATCCGGTGCCGCGGCCGTCGTCGAGGAAGGGGGCAGCCGCGCGGAACCGCATGTCGAGTTCGCCGGCCAGGGCCCGGTCGGTCACCGGCGGGTCGTCGACGCACCGGACGGCGTTGAAGGCGTCGGTGATGTTGCTGTAGGTGCCGTCCTCGGCGCGGCCCTCGTAGAGGTCGGCGAGTCGCAGCAGGGTGTCGCCCGTGCCGGTGGTCGCGAGCGACTCCAGCCCGCCGCGCAGCGAACCCCACAGGGTCGGCGAGTACAGGCCCTGCTGCACACCGGTGATGGCGTCGCGGTGGCTCAGTCCGCGCGGGTCGGTGGTGGGTGCCGGAGCGTCGAGCAGCGGGTCGACGAGGCTGCGAAACCGCTCGGCGGCCCGGGCCGGATCGGTGCCGAGCGGGCACCCGGCGTACTGCGCGCAGTACGCCGCGAATTCGTCGAAGGCCTTCTGGAAGCCCTCGGCCTGCAACACGATCTCCTCGACCGGGTCCTGTTCCGGATCGATCGCGCCGTCGAGCACCATCGCCCGCACCCGGCCCGGGAATGCCTCGGCGTAGAGGGTGCCGAGGCGGGTTCCGTAGGAGTAGCCGAGATAGGTCAGCGCGTCGTCCCCGAGGACGCCGCGGAGGACGTCCATGTCCTGCACGACCTCCCGGGTGCCGAGGTGCGCGAGCAGATCGGTGCCGTTGCGTTCGGCGCACAACTCCGCGTACTCGCGATTGCGCTTCTCCGTCGCGGCGATGCCCTCGGGGCTCGTGTCCCCGTCGTCCACAGCGCGGTCGGCGTCGAACTCGGCGTCGGTGAGACAGCGGACCGCCGGTTCGGACGAGCCGACACCGCGGGGGTCGAAGCCGACCACGTCGAAGCGGTCGGCGAGGACGGTGCCGTCGGCCGCGAGCGCGGTGGACAGTCCCGAGGCGCCCGGGCCGCCGGGGTTGACGAGCAGGGAACCGATCCGGTCGCCACCGGCGGGCAGTCGCGACACCGCGAGGGTGATCACCTCACCGTTCGGGTCCTCGTAGTCGAGGGGAACCTCGATGCGTGCGCACTCGACACCCTGACGCACCATCATCGGCCCGTCGGCGCCGTACGAGCTGCACGACTCCCAGTCGACGTCCTGCTCGTAGAACCGCTCGAGTCCCGGAACCACTCCGACCGCCGACGGTTGCCGCTCCTCCTGCGCGGTGTCACCGCACGCGGTCGCCGCGGCAGCGGCCACGAACGCCAGGACGGACAGACGACGGATGCGCGCGCGAGCAGGGTGGGGCACGATCCGATCGTGCCACGCTCCGGCCTGCCTGCAGCGGCACGACCTGCACTCCCTCCCGAACGGTCGTGCGGTGTGACGAATCGCACCGCTGCGCGGTCTTCGTGCGCCCGGACCCGAGTGGCAGACTGAGACAGTCATCACCCGACCCGGGGACCCCGAGGGCCTCGAGGAAGAAAGGGACAGTGATGTCCGACAACGTGACGTCCGTATACGGTGGCGCGACCTCCGCCGCAGCCCCTGCCGACACCCCCAAGCGCAAGACGCGAGTCCATCACCTGCAGGCGATGAAGGCCGAAGGCCGCCGCTGGGCAGAGTTGACGGCCTACGACTACTCCTCCGCCCGCATCTTCGAGGAGGCCGGTATCCCCGTCCTGCTCGTGGGCGATTCCGCAGCCAACGTCGTCTACGGCTACGACACCACGGTGCCCGTGACCGTCGACGAACTCCTCCCCCTCGTCCGCGGTGTCGTGCGCGGTGCCCCGCACGCGCTCGTCGTCGCCGACCTGCCGTTCGGCTCGTACGAGGCCTCGCCCGAACAGGCCCTCGCCACGGCTGTGCGGTTCATGAAGGAGGGCGGCGCCCACGCGGTGAAGCTCGAGGGCGGCGAGCGGATGGCTCCGCAGATCGCCGCGATCACCGCCGCCGGCATCCCCGTGCAGGCACACATCGGCTTCACCCCGCAGTCCGTGAACACGCTCGGCGGCTTCCGGGTGCAGGGCCGCGGCGACGGCGCCGAGCAGCTCGTCGCCGACGCGATCGCCGTCCAGGAGGCGGGTGCCTTCTCCGTCGTGATGGAGATGGTGCCGGCCGAGCTGGCCGGGCAGGTCACCCGCAAGCTGAGCATCCCCACGGTCGGCATCGGTGCCGGCAACGAGTGCGACGCCCAGGTGCTCGTCTGGCAGGACATGGCCGGCTACACCAGCGGCAAGACCGCGAAGTTCGTCAAGAAGTTCGGGCAGGTCGGCGACGAACTGCGCCGCGCCGCAACACAGTACGCAGCAGAGGTTGCGCAGGGCACCTTCCCAAGGCCTGAGCACTCCTTCTGACGATCTCCGGGGACGGGCACCATCGACGCGGTCGGTGGTGCCCGTCTCGTTTTCTCGACAGCCCCGCGATCGGTGGGCAGACTCGACGACGACCCGACCCCACGATCACCGAGGTGCCGATGACCCAGACCCGACTCCGACTCGTTCCGGCTGTGCTCGCAGCGATCGCCCTGACGGGCACCCTCGCCGCGTGCGGGACCGCACAGGATCCGGCGCCCACCGGAACGTCGACCGATTCCGCGGTCGAAACGTCGAGTCCGGCCGAGTCGACGCGCTCGGCGCCGACGACGGGGTCGTCGTCCGAGGCCGGAGCGGGTGGCTTCACCGAGGCGCAGGCCGCAGATCTGTGCGCACGCCTCGAAGGCCAGCTGTCGAACTGGCGCACCTACACCCCGTCGGTGGGCCGCGGTGGCCTCAACATCCTGGTCGGCGAATGGGGGGCGGCGAACGGTGTCGACCTCGTCGCGCTCGCGGGCGACCGGGGCCGCATCGATGCGGCGACCTCCGCGCAGTGCCCGGAGGTGCGCGAGGAGGCCGTGCAGGCACTCGAGATCCCCGATCTCGCGTCGGGCCTCGTCGGGTTCTGATCCGTGGAGCGACGCGAACTGTATCCGCCGGTCGAGCCGCACGAGACGGGCATGCTCGACGTCGGTGACGGCCAGCAGCTGTACTGGGAGGTCAGCGGTAATCCGCAGGGCAAGCCCGTGGTCTTCCTCCACGGCGGTCCGGGCGGCGGCACCGCGCCGCAGCACCGGCGCTTCTTCGACCCCGCCGCCTACCGGATCGTGTTGTTCGACCAGCGTGGCTGCGGCCGGTCGCAACCCCACGTGGCCGACGGCGCCGACCTGTCGGTCAACACCACCGACCATCTGGTCGCCGACATCGAGCGGCTGCGCACCTTCCTCGGCGTGGACCGGTGGATGGTCTTCGGCGGGTCGTGGGGCTCGACGCTCGCCCTCGCCTACGCCCAGCGGCACCCGGAGCGCGTCACCGAACTCGTCCTGCGCGGGATCTTCCTGCTGCGCCGCAGCGAGATCGACTGGTACTACAACGGCGGCGCCGGGCAGCTGTTCCCCGAGGCGTGGGAAGGCTTCTGTGCCCCGCTCGCGGCCGCAGAGTCGGGCGAGCATCCCGTGGACGTCTACCACCGCCTGCTGCACTCGAACGATCCGGACGTCGCCCTGGACGCGGCGATCGCGTGGTCCACCTGGGAGGGCGCCACGAGCTCACTGCTTCCGAACCCGGATCGCGTCGCGGAGACGGCCGAACCCCGGTTCGCGCTGGCCTTCGCGCGCATCGAGAACCACTACTTCCACCACCGCGGCTTCTTCGACGAGGGCGCACTCCTGCGCGACGCGCATCTGCTGCGCGACATCCCGGGCGTGATCGTGCAGGGCCGCTACGACGTGGTGTGCCCGGCGCGCAGCGCGCACGACCTGCACGAGGCATGGCCGTCCTCCCGTCTGCACATCGTCGACGATACGGGACACGCGGCGACCGAACCGGGGATCGTGCACCGGCTCGTCGAGGCCACCGACGGCTTCCGCTGACCCGGATCGGTCGGGCATCCGCCGGCGCGGATCAGGCGGGCAGCCGCCGGGGCGGATCAGTCCGGCAGCCGCCCGAAGCCGACCACGGCGTCGTCCCCGGTCACGTCGAGTTCGTGGACGCGGATGCGGCCCATCTCGTTGCCGCCGACGGTGATCGCGGAATCACCGTCGACGGCGACGACGATGTTCGTGTGCTCGCGCTGACCGACGCCGATCCCGTTGTGGTACAGCACCACATCGCCGACCTCCGGCCGGTGGCCCGTGCCCGCCGGTTCGTAGCGGCCGGCCTGTTCGTAGAACTCCTGGAGCGTGAACACACCGGGGATCCGCCAGTGCCCCGAATGCGGATTGGACAGTGGCACACCGGCTTCCCGCATGATCCAGCTGACGAAGTCGGCACACCACGGTTCGCGGACACCCTCCGAGTAGAACGTGCCGGGATGTTGCGCCTCGTGTTGTTCCTCGAGCAGTTCGACGATCCGCACCTTCGTCGGCGACAACGCCGAGGTGTCGATCTCCGGGAATGCCGCACTGTCCCACGGGAACAGCCGGTTCGGCAGGATCCACCACACGAGCAGCGCGAGCACCGCACACAGTGCGAGCACAACGGCGAGGACGGCAGCGACCGGCCGTCGCCGCCGCGTCGTCTCACCGGTCATGGTCGAAGCGGATCTTGCGTGCCTGCGGGTCGGCGAGGGTGAGCCGCACCCGCACCGTGCCGCCCTCCTCCGGCGCACCGCCGCACGGGCCGATGACGGTCTCGGAGGCGACGAACACCTCCGCGTCGCGCCGCTCGGTGGCCTCCTTCAGGACCGTCGCCTCGAAGGTCTCCCCCACCCGCGGCGCGAGCACGACCGCCTCGGTCAGGTCGATGCATGCCCGGTTCACCTTCCCGGCGAGCGAATCGGTCGACGACATGATCTTCGGCATCGCGGACAGTTCGGCGCGGACCGCCTCCGGGACGTCCCGGCCCGACGACACCGCGAGACACACCTCGGTGGCGTAGCGGTCGGACAACCGGCGCAGCGGCGCGGTGACGTGCGCGTAGGGCGCACCGATCGCGCCGTGCAGGATCGTCTCGGGCAGTTCACCGTCGAACGCCGCATACGACGCCCCGCGCAGCAGCGTCGGCGCTTCGCTCATCAGCACGAGCGTCTTCGGGTCGTTGGCGTCGAGCGAGGCGAGGAAGGCACCGACACCGAGCCTCGACGGCCACGGCACGTCCAGCGACCGCGCGGTGCGGCGCAGAGCATCGACCGCGGCGGGATCGGCGGGCGGGAGCGTGCGCAGCAGGCCGACCCGCGCGTCGATCATCATCTGCGCGGCGCACATCCCGGTGAGCAGCGAGATCTCCGAGTTCCACTCGTCGGCCTCGGTGCGCGGCTCGATCTGCAGCGTCCAGCCGTCGCCGTGCTGCACGACGTCCTGCGCGGGCAGGCGCAGTTCGATCGCTCCACGAGCGAGCGCCGCGGCCGCCCGCAACCGCCCGAAGTCGGGCAACGCCTCGACGGACGGATGCAGCCGGCCCGCGTCGGCGTCGCGCTGCACTCCGGCGTAGTCCATGCGTGCGACCGACCGGACGAGGGCGCGCCGCACACTCACCGCGACGGGCTCGGCGCGGTGGTCGGTCTCGATCCGCCACAGCGCCGCCGGACGGCCGGCGTCCGGCAGCAGGCTCGCGGTGCCCTCGGACAGCTCGCGCGGATGCAGCGGCACGGAGCCGTCGGGCAGGTAGAAGGTCTGCCCACGGCGGTGTGTCTCGGCGTCCAGCGCGCCACCCGGTTCGACGAGTGCGTACACGTCGGCGATCGCGTAGTGCAGTACGAAGCCGTCGTCGGTGCGTTCGAGGTGCAGTGCCTGGTCGAGGTCCATCGATCCGGGTGGGTCGATGGTCACGAGAGGAAGATCGGTGCGGTCCTCACGGACGTCCGCGTAGCGGTCGGTCGCGTGTCGCGCCTCGGCGAGTGCGTCCGGCGAGAACTCGTCGACAAGGTCGAATTCGGCGCGCACGTCGGCGAAGTCGATCGCAGGCGCGACGACGATGGGAGTGGTCACCACGATGCTCGTGAACTCCTGGTGGTCCGGATGCTCGTCGTCGAACTCAGCCGTTCTTCCAGTCGTCGTCGGCGGCGTCGGCCGCCTTGTTCCGTTCTGCCGCGATCTCCAGCGCCCGCTGAGCGGTCTCCCTGTCCGGGTAGGGACCCATGCGGTTGAGGGCGTGCGGATCCTTGCCCTGGGAGACCTTCCCGGTGCGCACGTCGTAGTACCAGCCGTCGTCGCTCATGGTCTCAGTGTGCCCGAATCGCGCCTGTCTGTACGGACAACCCGTCGGCAGGCGTGGCGCGGTACTGTCGGGCCGCACACCCGTGCTCGATGTCCGAACGAAGGAGCAAGCAATGTCCTACATCCTCTACGACGCGTTGCTGCCCTGGCTGGGTCCGGATGCGGCCTCGTACTGGGCGCACCTGCTGGTCATCGATCCGATCTGACCCGACCGGTAGCAACGCGGTGGGATCGGGAGACGCCGGGCGAACGAGCCGGCCTGTAAGCCGGATCCTGTCCCCCGCCGAAACGGGGTGGCGACCATCCATCTGGGCACACCGTCGCCGGGTACCTCGAGCGGTTCACCCGCAGGCTCGGGCGAGCAGCCCTCGAACACCTGCGCAGCCGCACCGCACGCGGTGCGACCTTCAACCTTGCTCCGGGCGGGGTTTACCTAGCCGCCCCGGTCACCCGGGGCGCTGGTGCGCTCTTACCGCACCCTTTCACCCTTACCTGCCGTACGGCAGGCGGTTTGCTTTCTGTGGCACTGTCCCGCGAGTCACCTCGGGTTGCCGTTAGCAACCGCCCTGCTCTGTGGAGTCCGGACTTTCCTCGATTCAGGGCCTGGCACCATGCGGTACCGGTTCCCTGCTCCGCGGCCGCCCGGCCGACTCGTTCGCTCGACCAGACTAGCCCGCGGTGTGTCGGCGCCGCCAACTACGGTGCACTCATGACGCGACTCGTGGCCCTGCTGCGCGGAATCAACGTCGGCGGCATCCGAATCCGGATGGCCGATCTGAAGGAGGTCTTCGTCGGCCTCGGCTTCGAGAACGTCCGCACCGTCCTCGCCTCCGGCAACGTGCTCTTCGACGCCGCGGACGACCCCGCCACCGCGAAGGCCGCGATCGAGGCCGCGCTCACCGAGCGGTTCGGTTACGAGGCCTACACCTTCGTCGTCGAGCAGTCGTATCTCGCGCGGGTCGTCGAGGCGTATCCCTTCGACGCCGCACGCACCGACCGGCATTCGTACGTCGTGTTCGCCTCCGATCCCGCCGCGCTCGAACCGCTGGCCGCCCTCGCGGACGATCTCGATCCGGACCTCGAATGCATCGAAGCGGGCGAGGGTGTCCTCTACTGGCAGGTCGTGAAGGGGGCGACGCTCGACAGTGCCGTGGGGAAGCAGTCGGGTTCGGCCCGGAACAAGGCGACGACGACCGTCCGGAATCTCAACACGCTGCGGCGACTCGTCTGACCGAGCAGGTCACCGGTCTGCCGCTTCATCGGGAGGATCCATTGCACCTGCGTACAGACTGCAGGTAGCGTCCCTCCTCGACGTTCGTTCCGTTCGGAAGGTCCAGGATGCGCAGACGCACCGGAGTATTCGCCTCGATCGCCGCGGCCGCGCTCCTCGCGACCACACCGACAGTGGCGAACGCGGAGTCGGACACCGACTTCTACACGCCCCCTCCGGCCTTCGAGACGGCGCCGCTCGGCGACGTCCTGCGCACCGCACCGTCGGTCGCCGCCGTCGTCCCGAACACCCCGGCCGTCCTCGACGCGGCCGTCACCCGCGTGATGTACCGCAGCACGAACGCCACCGGGGGTCCGGTCGCCACCGTCGGCACCGTGCTCGTCCCGTCGCAACCGTGGTCCGGCCCCGGACCCCGGCCCACCGTCGTGCTCGGTCCCGGCACGCAGGGCATGGGCGACCAGTGCGCACCGTCGAAGCTCATGACCTTCGGCCAGGAGTACGAGTACATCCACATCGGTCCGATGCTCGCGGCCGGTTACGCCGTCGCGGTCACCGACTACGAAGGACTCGGCACACCCGGCGTGCACCCCTATCTCAACCGCGAGTCGCAGGGACGGGCGATGCTCGACCTCGCGCGCGCCACCCGGTCGCTCGGCGATCTCGGTCTCGACCCCGACGGCCCGATCGCGTTCTGGGGATACTCGCAGGGCGGCATGGCATCCGCATCGGCTGCCGAACTCGCCTCGACGTACGCCCCCGAACTGTCGGTGGTCGGCGCCGTGGCGGGCTCACCGCCCGCCGACCTGGGCGATCTCGCCGTGGCCGGCGACGGATCCCTGCTCTCCGGCGGGATCGGCTGGGTCGTCGACGGTTTCATCTCGGCCTACCCCGAGCACGCCCCGTCGCTGCTGGCGGCGTTCAATCCTGCCGGACTCGACGTCCTGCGTCGTGCCGAGACGTCCTGCGTCTTCGACGCGTTCACCCTGAATCCGTTCGGGCAGACCTCGTCGTACACGGTCGACGGACGGCCCATCGCCCAGCACCTCGGTGACGAGCCGTGGGCGTCGCTGGTCGCCGAGCAACAACTCGGCAACCGCGCCCCGTCGATGCCGGTCTTCGTGGCGCAGAGCACCGGCGACGACTTCGTGCTCGTGCAGGGTGTCGACACGATGGTCGACAAGTGGTGCTCGGCCGGCGCCGACGTCACCTACCGCCGCTACGACGTCGGACCCGTCCTGACGAAGACCGGGACGGGCCACCTGATCGGCATGTTCCCGGCCGTCGTCGAAGGCCTCGACTGGCTCGCTCAGCGATTCGCCGGCCAGGAATCCCGGTCCGGTTGCACCACCTGACATCCCCGCCGGAGAAAATTTTCCGGCAACCGTGTAACACGGTCGGGCGGCCGACAGATAAGCCTGATGAGTGGCCGCGCAGGCAACCCCCCGACATGTCTGCGCGGCCACTTTTCGTTTCGCGACCGCTACCCGTTCACAGGTGCGAGGTGTCGTTGACGAGCCGCACCGACGAGCCACCGTCCGCGTAGAACTCGGTGATGCTGAGCGACGCGAGATCCAGGTGCAGGCGGTACAGCAGCGACGGCCCCGATTCGAGCGCCATCTGCAGGAACGTCTTGATGGGCGTGACGTGCGAGACGACGAGCACGGTCGAGCCGGCGTAGTCGGTCAGCAGGTCGTCGCGCACCGACGCGATCCGCTTGGCCACCTCGTCGAAGCTCTCGCCGTTCGGGGGTCGCACGGAGGTGTCGCCGAGCCAGCGCCGGTGCAGTTCGGGGTCGCGACGCGCGGCCTCGGCGAAGGTGAGACCCTCCCAGTCGCCGAAATCCGTCTCGATGAGTCCGTCGTGCACCGTCACCGGGAGATCGAGGGCGTCCGCGGCCGCAGCGGCGGTCTCCCGCGCGCGCCCCAGCGGAGACGACAGCACCGCGGTGATCCCCCCACGGGCACCGAGCCGCCGGGCCGCGGCGACCGCCTGGTCGCGACCGAGTTCGGTGAGCTCCGGGTTGCCCCGCCCCGAGTAGCGACGCTCGACCGACAGCGAGGTCTGCCCGTGACGCAGCAGCAGCAGACGGGTCGGTGTCCCGACCGCACCGGTCCAGCCGGGCGAGGCGGGAACGGCCGGATCCGGCACCGGCACGACCGGCGGGGTCGTGACGTTCTCGGTCCGCGCGCCCACCTGCACCGGGCGCGCCACGGTGTCGGACGCGACGTCCAGCATCGCTTCGGCCGCCGCGTCCATCGCGGCGTTGGCCAACCGGTCGGCGTGGGCGTTCTCAGCACGCGGGATCCACGTGTAGTCGACACTGCGGAACCGGCCGGCCAGCTCACGTGCCCGCGCGGCCAGCGGGATCATGTCGGCATGCTTGACCTGCCACCGGCCGCTCATCTGTTCGACGACGAGCTTGGAATCCATGCGGACGTGCACTTCGTCGGCGCCCAGTTCGGCGGCGGCGGTGAGACCGGCGATCAGGCCCTTGTACTCGGCGACGTTGTTCGTCGCGCGCCCGATGCTCGCCTGACGTTCGGCGAGGACGGTGCGATGGTCGGCATCGAAGACCACGGCACCGTAGCCGGCCGGTCCGGGATTCCCGCGGGAACCGCCGTCCGCTTCGACGACGACCGTCGTCACAGCCCGGATTCCTTGGTGCGGACCAGGATCGCGTCGCACTCCGGGCACCGGACCAGCAGGTCGGCGGGTGCGGCGGCGATCCGGGCGATCACACCGCGGTCGAGCTCGATACGGCACGCGCCGCAACGACGGGCCTGCAACAGTGCGGCGCCGATGCCGGACTTCTCGCGCTGCTTCTCGTAGAGGGTCACCAGTTCCGCGGGGAAGACGGCGAGCAGTGCCTCGCGGTCGCTGCGGCACCGCTGCTCGGCCACCTCGATGTCGGCGAGCGCCTCGTCGCGGGCGCGGACGGCGTCGCCGAGCTGGTCGTCGACCTGCGAAACCTGCGCGCCGGCGTGGTCGTGGTCGGCCTTCGACGCCTCGCGTCGCTCCATGACCTCGAGCAGGTCGTCCTCGAGTGCCGCCTGACGACGCTCGAGGCTGGTGAGCTCGTGCTGCAGTTCGGTGAGCTGCTTCGATCCCACCGAGCCGCTCTGGAGCATCGACCGGTCGCGGTCGGCGCGCATGCGCACGGCCTCGATCTCGCCCTCGAGCTTCCGGATGTCCCGGTCGAGGTCGTCGAGGATGATCTCGACGGCCACCGCGGCGTCCTTGCGCGCGTTGCGCTCGGTCTGCAGGCGGTCCACCTCCTGCTGTTCGGGCAGTGTCCGACGGCGATGCGCGAGGCGGTTCAGCTCTGCGTCCACGGCGGCGAGGGACAGCAGCTTGGCCTGCACGGTGGGTTCGACGTTCACTCGGGTGGTTCCTGCTTTCGATGGTGGGCCGGGAGTCGGCGGCCACGCGGGACGTGTCGTAGCTGATTACCGTACCGCGCCCGCCGCGGTCGTCCAGGGATCGGTGCGCAACTCGCTGACCCGCGCCTGCCAGCCGTCCCGATCGGCGAACGCCCCGTCGAGGACGTCGCGGGCCTGCGCGCACCACGGGTACTCGCTCGCCCAGTGCGCGACATCCACCAGCGCGGGACCTCCGGCGCGCAGATGCTCGTCGGCGGGATGGTGCCTCAGATCGGCGGTGACGTAGACGTCGGCACCCTGCGCGGTGGCGAGTCCGAGGAAGGAATCACCGGATCCGCCGCACACCGCCACGGTCCGCACCGGCCGCTCGGGGTCGCCCGCACCGCGCACACCCCATTCGGTGGCCGGCAGTGCGGCGGCGACGTCGGCAGTGAACTCGCGCAACGTGCGGGTGTGCGGCAGCTCCCCCACCCGGCCCAGACCGCGATCGCTCGGCAGGTCGGCGAGTTCGATGATGTCGAAGGCCGGTTCCTCATAGGGGTGCGCATCGCGCAGGGCCGCGAGCACCGCCGCGCGCGACCGGCGCGGCGCGATGACCTCGATCCGGTCCTCGGGGACGCGTTCGAGGTCACCGACCGAGCCGATGGCCGGATCCGCGCCGTCGACCGGGCGGAACTGGCCGGTGCCCGTGGTGGACCAGCAGCATTCGCGGTAGTTGCCGAGGGCACCCGCGCCCGCCGCGAACAGTCCCGCGCGCACCGCGTCGGCGGCGTCGGACGGCACCATGACGACCCACTTGTCGGTCGCCGGTTCGGGCTTGGCCTCGAGCGGTCGCAGCCCGGTCAGGCCCAGCGCCCCGGCGAGCGCGTCCGAGACGCCGGGGTTCGCGCGGTCGGCGTTGGTGTGCGCGGTGAACAGGGCGCAGCCGCCGCGGATGAGGCGGTGGATCAGCGCGCCCTTGGGGGTGTGCGCGCCCACGGTGTCGACTCCGCGCAGCAGCAGCGGGTGGTGCACGAGCAGCAGTTGCGCGCCCCATTCGAGTGCCTCGTCGACGACGGCCGCGGTCGCGTCGACGGCGAGCAGCACCTTGCGCACCGGCTCGTCGGGGTCGCCGGCGACGAGTCCCACCGAGTCCCAGCTCTCCGCCAGCGACGGCGGGTAGGCCGTCTCCAGAACGTCGATCACCTCACGCAGCGTCGCCGCCGTCACGTCCACCTCCAGCTGGTCCGCTCTCTCCTACGCGCACGACCCTACGCGGCGGAAGACCGGACGAACGGGGAGAATGGCCCGGTGACCGTTCTCGCTGCCACCCAGCCGCTCGTGCTCCCCGCTCCCGTCGTCCTGTTCGATCTGGACGGCACGCTCACCGATTCCGCGACCGGGGTGATCAACGGGTTCCTCCACGCCGCCGAGACGACCGGTTTCGAGGCACCCGACGGCGACCTGCAGTGGCTGCTCGGACCGCCCATGCGCGACACCCTGCAGAATCTCGGACTCGACGAGGAGCAGGTCGCTGCGGGACTCGCGGCCTACCGGGACTACTACTCCGCGACCGGCTGGGCGGAGAACGCCGTCTTCGACGGCATCGACGCGGTGCTCGAGGCCGTGCGCGGGGCCGGGAGCCGCCTGGCGGTGGCGACGTCGAAGTCCCAGACGTTCGCCGAGCGGATCCTCGACCACTTCGGTCTGACCGGATACTTCGAGTTCATCGGGGGTGCGAGCGACGACGGCGCCCGGCGGCACAAGTGGGAGGTCGTCGCGCACAGCCTCACCGCTCTCGGGATCGAGCCGCAGGATGCCGAGGCCGGTGGCACGACCGGTGTGGTGATGGTGGGCGACCGCGAGCACGACATCCACGGTGCGGGCCGGTTCGGCATCCCCACGGTCTTCGTCGAGTGGGGCTACGGCACCGAGACCGAAGGTCGTGCGGCGGCGCGGACGACCGCCTCGGTCCAGGAACTGCGGGAGGTGCTCACGGGTGGACGCTGACGACCGCTTCCACGTGACCTTCGTGTGCACCGGCAACATCTGCCGGTCGCCGATGGCCGAGAAGATCTTCGCGGAGCACCTGCGGCGGGAGGGACTCGACGACCGGGTCCGGGTGAGCAGCGCCGGCACGCACGGCTGGCACGTCGGGTCGGAGGCGGATCCGCGCACCGACGCGGTGCTGCAGCGGCACGGCTATCCGACCGGTCACCGCGCCGCGAAGCTCGGTGCCGAGCACCTGTCGGCCGACCTCGTCGTCGCCATGACCACCACCCACGAGCGGGCACTGGCGCAGCTCGGTGTCCCGTCCGATCGCCGTGTGCTGCTGCGTTCGTTCGATCCCGACGCCGACGACGATTCGGTGCCCGATCCGTACTACGGCTCCCTCGACGAGTTCGAGCAGGTCCGCGAGCAGATCGAAGCCGCTGTTCCGGGCCTGCTCGAGCGGGTGCGGCAGCAGTGAGACGCACCTCACCGGCTACCGTGGATCTGTGCGCCGATTGACATTTCTCCTACGCCCCGGCTGGTTGGTCCTGGCACTGGTGGTCGTCGGCTTCGCCTACGCGTGCTTCACGGTCCTCGCGCCGTGGCAGCTCGGTAAGAACACGAGCACCGAGGACCGCAACGGCCGCATCTCTGCGTCGATGGCACAGGACCCGGTTCCCGTCGGCGAACTGCTGGGCGGCGACGGTCCGACGATCGAGGACGAGTGGCGCCGCGTGCTCGCGCAGGGCTCTTATCTGCCCGAGTCGGACGTGCTCGTGCGGTTGCGCAACGTCGAGTCGCGGCCGGCCTACGAGGTGCTGACCCCGTTCGTCCTCGATTCCGGTGGCACGATCCTGGTCAACCGCGGGTACGTGCGTCCCGTGCGCGGCACCGAGATCCCGGAGATCCCGGTCGCGCCGTCCGGCACCGTCACCCTCGACGCCCGCATCCGGATGTCCGAGGGAACGGTCGAGGACAAGGCCCCCTTCGTGGACGCCGGCTACCAGCAGGTGTACTTCATCGACGCCCCGCAGGTCGCGTCCATCACGGGTCTCGACCTCGAGGACGTCTACCTGCAGCTCGACGCCGATCAGCCCGGTGGTCTCGGCGTGATCCCGCTCCCCCAGCTCGACTCCGGCCCGTATTTGTCGTACGGCCTGCAGTGGCTGGCATTCGGGATCATGGCTCCGCTGGGTCTGGGCTACTTCGTGTGGGCCGAGCTGCGGGAGCGCAGGAAGACCAAGGGTCAGCAAGACGGTGGTGACGCAGCCGGGGCCCCGGCGGAAGCGGCACCGCGCACCGCGAGCGAGAAGCTCGCCGATCGATACGGCCGGCCGCGGTGACCGAGCCGACCACCCTGCCCCGATTCGAGGAGCTCCCGATGTACGCGACCGTCGACGACTACCTGGCCGACAAGGATCCGGCCGCCGTCGATGTGTTCCGGCACGTGCGCGCCATGATCCTCGACCTCGGCGACGACGTCACCGAGCACGTCCACGCGTCGGAGATCTCCTGGTCGCGGGGTCGCCCGTTCGCGGCGGCGTTCGTCTACGCCTCGCGTCTCGAGGTGGCCCTGGACCTGCCGCGGCGCATCCACCACGCGACGCTGCGTGAGGCGTTCCCGAAGAAGGGGACGGTCACGACGCACCGCCTGAGCGTCTCGTCGGTCGACGAACTCGACGACCACTTCGTGGAGTTGCTCGACGTCGCCTACCGCACCGCGGCGGAACCGCGCGACTGACGCCCCACGGCTCCCTTCCGCACGAAGGAGACGAGATGGACGAGGTCAGCGGAGCGATCCGGTTCCTGTCGGCGTTCACGGCCATCGAGAACCACTTCAAGTGGCAGTTGCAGACGGACGAGGAGCACATGAGCTTCGTCCGGATGGCCAAGGAGTACGCCCGGCGTCACCGCACCCAGGTCGATCTGCCCGCCCTCCGGGCCTTCGCGGACCTGCGCAACGCGCTCGTGCACCAGGACTACTACGGGGGCAAGCCGGTCGCCGATCCGGTCCCGGAGGTCGTCGAGGCGATCGAGAGACTGCGCGACAGGATCATCGATCCGCCGAAGGTGCTGCAGGTCCTGCCGAGACGGGCACCCGCCGTGTTCGAGACGGGCACACCGCTGAATGAGGTGCTCGACGAGATCCGACGCCACGACTACTCGCAGTTCCCGATCTACGAGGACGACACCTATCTCGGGTTGCTGACGACGAACTGCATCGCCCGGTGGCTCGCGCATCGTCTCGCGACGGACGAGATCGTCGAGGGCGAGACCGTCGGAGCGGCCCTGGAGTTCGCCGAACCACACGAGCGGGCCGCGCACCTGCCCCGCACCATCACCGTGCCGCAGGCGATCAAGAAGCTATCGCCGCCCGCGGGCGGGCAACTGCCGCCGACGGCGTTGATCGTCACGCACAGTGGCAGCGCGAAGGAACGGCCGCTCATGATCGTCGTCGCCGACGACCTGCCGACGCTCGTCGCGGCGGTGAATGCGGGACATTAGATCTGGGTGGATCCGACCCCGCTGAGCGGGGCTCGATCCACCGGAATCGCACAGAGGATTGTGGGCGCGGAGGGTTTCGAACCCCCGACCGCTGGTGTGTAAAACCAGAGCTCTACCACTGAGCTACACGCCCGAAAGACGGCGGCAGGTGCCGCCGACTTCGCATCAGGACTTTAGCGCGGCGAGCGCTCTGGCCCAAGCTCCCTGGTCACGGGCCTCTCCGGGCTGGTTCTCCTCCGCGAACTGCACGATGCCGTCCTTGTCGATGACGAACGTGCCGCGGTTGGCGAAACCGAACTTCTCGTTGAACACACCGTAGGCCTGCGCGACCTCGCCGTGCGGCCAGAAGTCGGACAGCAGCGGGAAGGTGTAGCCCTGCTCGGCCGCCCAGATCTTGTGGCTCGGCGACGGGCCGACCGACACCGCGAGAATCGCAGTGTCGTCGTTCTCGAAGGTGGGTAGGTCGTCGCGGACGGCGCACAGCTCGCCCTGGCAGACGCCGGTGAAGGCGAGCGGGTAGAAGACCAGGAGCACGTTCTTGCTACCCCGGAAGCTCGACAGCGTCACTTCCTGGTTGTTCTGGTCCTTGAGGGTGAAATCGGGGGCTTCGGTGCCCACGGCGATCGGCATGCGTGTGGATCCTTACGTTCTGGGAGCCGGTTCAGCGGCGGGGACGGCCGGCCTTGGGCTGGACGAGGCGGCTGCCGATCCAGTCACCGAGGTTGGTGGCCGTGGTCTGGGTGAGGCCGGCCGTGGTGGCCGACTCGGCGATCTCGCTGGGCTCGACGTGATCGGGGCGACCGGTCTTGGGGGTGAGAACCCACACGACGCCCTCGTCGGCGAGGGGACCGATCGCGTCCATGAGGGTGTCCACCAGGTCGCCGTCGCTGTCGCGCCACCACAGCAGCACGACGTCGACGACCTCGTCGGAGTCCTCGTCGAGCAGCTCGGTACCGGTGACCTCTTCGATCGCAGCTCTCAACTCGTCGTCGGTGTCCTCGTCCCAACCGAGTTCCTGCACCACGTGGTCGTGAGTGATACCGAGCTTGGAGACATAGTTCTTGGCATCCGCCGCGGCGACCACGGTGGCTCCTCCTAAGGGTTGTGGTGCGCGAATCGGATCCGCGTACCGGCGTGACGATCAATTGGTCAAAGCGAACATCGTCGGAAGCCTCAACGCAACCCGAATCGCTGGGAAAAGCGGGAGAATCTTTGGAGAGGGACCCATTGCACCACCCCGCACCGTGTCCGATCCGTCCTGTTGGCCGGGCCACGGCGTGATCCTTCGTCGCGGATGGGGGAAGATGAGGGGTGCATCATGTTCAGATGTCGATTGCGTCGGCTCCCACAAGAGCCGGCCGACGGAGAGGGCGCTCCACCTACGCGCCCACCACGATGAGGAGCAGACGTTGACAGACCTGATCCACGGATCCGACTCCCGACAAGGCGCCGCACCGGGCGCGTCGGGACCGGGTTCCTCGGCCAAGCCGGCATCGACCAAGGACAATCGTGTCCGGGTGATCCGCGAGGGCGTGGCCTCCTACCTGCCGGATATCGATCCGGCGGAGACCGACGAGTGGCTCGAGTCGTTCGACGGGATGCTCGAGGCCGCGGGTCCCACCCGCGCGCGCTACCTGCTGCTGCGCATGCTCGAGCGTGCCAACGAGCGCAAGGTCTCCCTTCCCGCCCTGACCTCCACCGACTACGTCAACACCATCCCCACCGAGAGCGAACCGTGGTTCCCCGGTGACGAGGAGGTCGAGCGTCGCTTCCGCGCGTACATCCGGTGGAACGCGGCGATCATGGTCACCCGCGCGCAGCGTCCGGGTGTCGGCGTCGGTGGTCACATCTCCACCTACGCGTCGTCCGCCGCCCTGTACGAGGTCGGCTTCAACCACTTCTTCCGCGGCAAGGACCATCCCGGCGGCGGCGACCAGGTCTTCATCCAGGGCCACGCCTCCCCCGGTATCTATGCCCGCGCCTTCCTCGAGGGCCGTATCGGCACCGAGCAGCTCGACGGCTTCCGTCAGGAGCACAGCCACGCCTCGCTCGGCGGCGGCCTGCCGTCGTACCCGCACCCGCGCCTGCTCCCGAACTTCTGGGAGTTCCCGACGGTGTCCATGGGCCTGGGCCCGATGAACGCGATCTACCAGGCACGGTTCAACCACTACCTGCACGACCGCGGCATCAAGGACACCTCCGACCAGCACGTCTGGGCCTTCCTCGGTGACGGTGAGATGGACGAGCCGGAGTCGCGCGGCCTGGCGCACGTCGCGGCCACCGAGGGTCTCGACAACCTGACCTTCGTCGTCAACTGCAACCTGCAGCGTCTCGACGGCCCGGTGCGCGGCAACGGCAAGATCATCCAGGAGCTGGAGTCGTTCTTCCGCGGCGCCGGCTGGAACGTCATCAAGGTCGTGTGGGGCCGCGAGTGGGACGCCCTGCTGCACGCCGACAAGGACGGCGCGCTGGTCAATCTCATGAACGTCACGCCCGACGGCGACTACCAGACGTACAAGGCCAACGACGGCGCGTTCGTGCGCGAGCACTTCTTCGGCCGCGACCCGCGGACGAAGGAACTGGTCAAGGATCTGTCCGACCAGGACATCTGGAATCTCAAGCGCGGCGGCCACGACTACCGCAAGATCTACGCGGCGTACAAGGCCGC
Source organism: Rhodococcus sp. BUPNP1 (assembly GCF_002215235.1). Classification (NCBI taxonomy): domain Bacteria; kingdom Bacillati; phylum Actinomycetota; class Actinomycetes; order Mycobacteriales; family Nocardiaceae; genus Rhodococcus; species Rhodococcus sp. BUPNP1. The sequence continues at coordinate 205,170 of NZ_NERM01000004.1, read as the reverse complement.
GATGGAGCACAAGGGTCAGCCGACGGTGATCCTCGCGCACACCATCAAGGGCTACACGCTCGGTAAGCACTTCGAGGGCCGTAACGCGACCCACCAGATGAAGAAGCTCACCCTCGAGGACCTGAAGTACTTCCGCGACCTCCAGCGGATCCCGATCTCGGACGAAGAGCTCGAGAAGGATCCGAAGATGCCGCCGTACTACCACCCCGGCTTCGAGTCGCCCGAGATCCAGTACATGCTCGAGCGTCGCCGGGCCCTCGGCGGCTTCCTTCCGGAGCGCCGCACCACCGCGAAGCCGTTGGCGCTGCCCGCGGAGAAGACCTACGACGTCGTCCGCAAGGGTTCGGGCAAGCAGGAGGTCGCCACCACCATGGCGACGGTCCGTGTGCTCAAGGAACTGTTGCGCGACAAGGAGATCGGCAAGCGTATCGTGCCGATCATCCCGGACGAGGCCCGTACCTTCGGTATGGACTCGTGGTTCCCGTCGCTGAAGATCTACAACCGCAACGGTCAGCTGTACACCTCGGTGGACGCCGATCTGATGCTCGCCTACAAGGAGAGCGAGGTCGGGCAGATCCTGCACGAGGGCATCAACGAGGCCGGTTCGACGGCGTCGTTCACGGCGGTCGGTACGTCCTACTCGACGCACGGCGAGCCGATGATCCCCGTGTACATCTTCTACTCGATGTTCGGTTTCCAGCGCACGGGCGACGGCCTGTGGGCGGCGGCCGACCAGATGGCACGCGGGTTCGTCCTCGGCGCGACCGCCGGTCGCACCACGCTGACCGGTGAGGGCCTGCAGCACGCCGACGGGCATTCACTGCTGCTCGCGTCGACCAACCCGGCCGCGGTCACCTACGACCCGGCCTTCTCCTACGAGATCGCCCACATCTTCCGCGACGGTCTGCGGCGGATGTACGGCGGCACGGACGGTGTCGACGGCTTCGGTGGCGAGGACGTCTTCTACTACATCACCGTCTACAACGAGCCGTACTCGCAGCCGGCCGAGCCGGAGGACCTCGACGTCGAGGGTCTGCTCAAGGGCATCTACCTGTACAAGCGGGGCCAGGAGTCGGGTCCGAAGGCGCAGATCCTGGTCTCGGGCGTGATGATGCCCGAGGCGCTGCGTGCGCAGGAGATCCTCGCCGACGAGTGGGGTGTGTCCGCGGACGTCTGGTCCGTCACCTCGTGGGGCGAGCTGCGTCGCGACGGTGTCGAGTGCGACCGGCAGGCGCTGCTGAACCCAGGTGAGGAAGCTCCGGTGCCCTATGTCGCGTCGGTGCTCAACGACGCTGCGGGTCCGTTCGTCGCGGTGTCCGACTGGATGCGCGCGGTGCCCGATCAGATCCGCAAGTGGGTTCCGGGCGACTACACGGTGCTCGGCGCCGACGGCTTCGGCTTCTCCGACACCCGTGGCGCCGCTCGCCGCGTGTTCAACATCGACGCCGAGTCCACGGTCGTCGCGGTGCTCTCGGCGCTGGGCCGCGAAGGCGCGATCGATCGTGAGAAGGCCGTCGAGGCGGCCCGCACCTACAAGATCGACGACGTGACGGCCGCTCCGGTCTCGATGGCGGACCCGGGCGTCGCCTGATCCGTCCGCCGGTCACGTCCGAGTGGCGTGACCGGCCGGCTCGCGGCCGCCGGGTACTTTCGTCCCATGGTCGACGAGCCGCAGCCCCGCCGGACCGGGCAGGTACCGGGCGTTCACAGGGAACGCCCGGTACCGCCGTCCCGTCCTCAGCGGGCACCGCTGCCCGACGCGCTGCTCCGTCGGGTCAAACAGTTCTCGGGGCGACTGTCCACCGAAGCAGTGCACGTCATGCAGGAGCAGTTGCCCTTCTTCGCCGATCTCGACGCATCGCAACGGTCGACCGTGCAGCTGGTCATCCAGACGTCGGTGGTCGACTTCCTCGAGTGGGTGCGCAATCCCGACAGTCCCGACAGCGACCTGCGGTTCAGCCTCGACGCCTTCCAGATGATCCCGCAGGATCTCGCCCGGCGCCTGACACTGCGTCAGACGGTGGACATGGTCCGCGCGGCGATGGAGTTCTTCGAGCAGTGGCTGCCGGCCCTCGCCCGCAACGAGGAACAACTCGTGGCACTCACCGAGGCGATCCTGCGGTACGGGCGCGAGCTCGGGTTCGCCGCCGCGGCGGTGTACGCGGGGGCGGCCGAGTCGCGGGGCGCATGGGACACGCGCCTCGAAGCCCTCGTCGTCGACGCCGTGGTACGCGGGGACACCGGGCCCGACATGCAGTCGCGGGCCGCGACCCTCAACTGGGACGCGACCGCCCCGGCGACGGTGATCGTCGGCACTCCCCCACCCGACCAGGGCGTCTCGGTGATCACCACCGTGCACACCGTCGCCCAGGAGCACGGTCGCGCCGCCCTCGCGGTGGTGCAGGGCGAACGCCTGGTGATGGTGGTCAGCGGGGAACTGCACGGGACGGTCGACGCAGCGAACTTCCGCACCGAGTTGATGCGCGCGTTCTCCGACGATCCCGTCGTGATCGGTCCGACGACACCGACGCTGGCGACCGCACACGTCTCCGCGGTCGAAGCGCTCGCCGGCATGGAGGCGGTCGTCGGATGGCCGGGAGCTCCCAGGCCGGTGCACGCCGCGGAGCTGCTGCCCGAGCGTGCGTTGCTCGGTGATCCCGGCGCGATCGCCGCGCTCGAGGACTTCGTCGTCGCTCCGCTGGCGGCTGCCGGGCCGTCCCTCGCGGACACGCTCGACGCATACCTCGACAGTGGGGGCGCTGTCGAGACTTGCGCCCGAAAGCTGTTTGTTCATCCAAATACCGTGCGGTATCGATTGAAGCGGATCACAGAAATAACGGGTCGGGATCCCACAAATCCCCGCGATGCGTACGTGCTCCGAATCGCTGCCACGGTAGGTCGCCTGGCACGAAGCCATAACGAATTGAGATCGCCTGCACCACCTGCCACTCGATTCACAATTCGCGAATCGGACACGTAACGTCTCCGACCTTTCGTCCGATAGCGAGCATCGACGTGCAGATTTGTGGGAACCCTACAAATCGAGGGGCAACCTTTCATCGCTACCGACATCTCGCAGGCACCCGCTCGCGGTGTTCCCTGGTGATCGTGATTTCGCTGCTTGCCCCCGGTCAGGGGTCTCAAACACCCGGAATGCTCGCCCCGTGGCTCGAGCAGTCCGGAGCGCGCGACCGCATCGACCAGTGGTCGCAGACGGCGGGACTCGATCTCGCGCGTCTGGGCACCACTGCCACCGCCGAGGAGATCACCGACACCGCGGTGACCCAGCCGCTCGTGGTGGCCTCCGCCCTGCTCGCCTTCGAGGATCTCGACCGTCGCGGCCTCGTGCCCGCCGACACGATCGTGGCCGGCCACTCCGTCGGTGAACTCGCCGCGGCCGCCATCGCGGGTGTCATCAGCGCCGACGATGCCGTCGCCCTCGCCGCCATCCGCGGAGCCGAGATGGCCCGCGCCTGCGCGCTCGAACCCACCGGAATGTCCGCCGTGCTCGGCGGTGCCGAGGACGAGGTGCTTGCGCGCCTCGCCGAGTTGGATCTGACCCCCGCGAACATGAACGCGGCCGGTCAGATCGTCGCAGCCGGGCGCCTGAGCGCGCTCGAGGAGCTCGCTGCGAACCCGCCCGAGAAGGCCCGCGTCCGCGCTCTGCCGGTCGCCGGTGCCTTCCACACCCGATTCATGGCACCCGCCCAGGACGCCGTGGCTGCCGCCGCGGCGAAGATCACACCTTCGGATCCGACGCACACGTTGCTGTCGAACTACGACGGCAAGCCCGTCACCTCCGGAGCCGACGCCCTCGAACGTCTCGCAGCCCAGGTCACCCGGCCCGTCCGGTGGGACCTGTGCACCGCCTCCCTGCGTGAAGCGCAGGTGAGCCGGATCGTCGAGCTTCCCCCCGCCGGCACGCTGGTGGGCATCGCCAAGCGCGAGATGCGCGGCACGCCCACCGTCGCCCTCAAGACCCCCGCGGAGATCTCCGCTCTGGCCGAAAGTCTTCAACTCGGTTAGGTTGCTGCGCGCGCCGTCGCACAGCACGGGCACCTCACCGGGACCTCCCCGGACCCCCGACCGGAAACATCCGGCCGGTTTCGAACGACATAGTCGACAGATCGAGAAGGGAGCCACATCGTGGCCGCCACCCAGGAAGAAATCATCGCCGGTCTCGCGGAGATCATCGAAGAGGTCACCGGCATCGAGCCCTCCGAGGTGACCGTCGAGAAGTCCTTCGTCGACGACCTCGACATCGACTCGCTGTCCATGGTCGAGATCGCCGTCCAGACCGAGGACAAGTACGGCGTGAAGATCCCCGACGAGGATCTCGCCGGCCTGCGCACCGTCGGTGACGCCGTGAACTACATCCAGAAGCTCGAGGCCGCAGGCGTTCAGGCCACGAACGACAACGAATGAGTTCTGCTGTGACCTCCCCTTCTCCTCGGGCACTCCGCAACGTCGTCGTCACCAGCCTCGCGGCTACGACGTCGATCGCCGGCGACGTGGACGCCACCTGGAAAGCACTGCTGGCCGGTGAGAGCGGGATCGGCACCATCGACGGCGGATTCGTCGACGAGTTCGACCTCCCGGTGCGCATCGGCGGAACCCTGAAGGTCAGCCCCGACGAGGGTCTGTCCCGCGTGGAACTCCGTCGCATGAGCTTCGTCGAGCGCCTCGCGCTCACCCTCGGACGCACCGTCTGGCAGAACGCCGGCAGCCCCGAGGTCGACCAGGACCGTCTCGGTGTGGTCATCGGTACGGGTCTCGGTGGCGGCGAATCGCTCATCGACGCCGTCGACAAGCTCCGTGACGGCGGCTACCGCAAGGTCTCGCCCTTCGCGGTGCAGATGATCATGCCGAACGGCCCGTCGGCCACCGTCGGACTCGAACTCGGTGCCCGCGCCGGGGTCATCACCCCGGTCTCGGCGTGCTCGTCCGGATCCGAGGCGATCGCCAACGCGTACCGGATGATCGCCTTCGGCGACGCCGACATCGTCGTCACCGGTGGTGTCGAGGGTCAGCTGGACGCGGTCGCCACCGCGGGCTTCGCGATGATGCGGGCGCTGAGCACCCGCAACGACGACCCGAAGGGCGCCTCGCGTCCGTTCGACAAGGACCGCGACGGTTTCGTCTTCGGCGAGGCCGGCGCACTGATGGTCCTCGAGAGCGAGGAGCATGCCAAGGCACGCGGAGCGACCATCCACGGTCGCATCCTCGGCGCCGGCATCACCTCCGACGGTTACCACATCGTCGCCCCCGATCCGGAAGGTACGGGAGCGGCTCGGGCCATGCGGCGGGCGATCGAGACCGCCGGGCTCACCAAGGCCGACATCGGGCACGTCAACGCGCACGCGACGGCCACCCCGATCGGCGACGTGGCCGAAGCCAAGGCCATCAACGCGGCCGTGGGCAACCACGCCGCGATCTACGCCCCCAAGTCCGCGCTCGGTCATTCGATCGGTGCGGTGGGTGCACTCGAAGCAGTACTCACGGTCCTGACTCTGCGTGACGGGGTCATCCCGCCCACGCTGAATCTAGAGAACCAGGATCCAGAGATCGATCTCGACGTGGTCAAGGGCGAACCACGTTCCGGCCGGATCGATTTCGCGCTGAACAACTCGTTCGGTTTCGGTGGGCACAACGTGGCGCTCGCATTCGGTCGCGCCTGACCGTCGACGCCGGTCCGCCCCATGCGGTGGAGGCTCCACCCGGAGCCTCCACCGCAGCCCACCACCACCGCGTCTGCCCGAGGAGCACCCGATGACCATCCTGGATCCAGCCACCCCGCGTGAGACGACGGTGGACCCGAGAGATCCGTTGGCCCGTCTCGAGAAACTGTTCGACCCGGGCAGCCTGGAACTGCTGCACACCCGCGACAAGTCGGGCGTCCTCGCCGCCGTCGGCGAGGTCGACGGCATCCGCACCGTCGCATACTGCTCCGATGCCACCGTCATGGGCGGAGCCATGGGCGTGGAGGGATGCAAGCACATCGTCTCCGCCATCGACCACGCCATCGACCACGAGATTCCCGTGGTCGGCATCTTCCACTCCGGTGGCGCGCGTCTGGCCGAGGGCGTCGAGGCCCTCCACGCCGTCGGCCTGGTCTTCGAGGCCATGGTCCGCGCGTCCGGTCTGATTCCCCAGATCTCCGTCGTTCTCGGCTTCGCGGCCGGCGGTGCCGCCTACGGCCCGGCCCTGACCGACATCGTCATCATGGCCCCCGAGGGCCGTGTCTTCGTCACCGGACCGGACGTGGTCCGCAGCGTCACCGGTGAGCAGGTCGACATGGAGTCGCTCGGCGGCCCCGACACGCACACCAAGAAGTCCGGTGTCGCGCACATCGCCGCGCACGACGAGGCCGACGCCCTGCACCGGGCACGCCGCCTGGTGTCGATGCTGGCCGAGCAGGGCGAATTCGACGTCGCCGCAGCGGCACTCGGCGACACCGACCTGCGGGCGCTGATGCCCGCGTCGCCGCGACGCGCATACGACGTGCGGCCGATCGTCCACCAGATGCTCGACAACGTCGACGGCGAGTCCTCCTTCGAGGAACTGCAGGCCGGCTGGGCCCGCAGCATCGTCACCGGCTTCGGCCGTCTCGGCGGCCGCACGGTCGGGGTCATCGCCAACAACCCGCTGCGCCTCGGCGGCTGCCTCAACTCCGAGAGCGCCGAGAAGTCAGCGCGTTTCGTGCGGATGTGCAACGCCTTCGGTGTTCCGCTCGTCGTCATCGTCGACGTTCCCGGTTACCTTCCCGGCGTGAGCCAGGAGTGGGAGGGTGTCGTGCGACGCGGCGCCAAGCTGCTCCACGCATTCGCCGAGGCGAAGGTTCCCCGCGTCACGCTCGTGACACGCAAGATCTACGGCGGCGCATACATCGCGATGAACTCCCGGGCACTCGGGGCCACTGCCGTCTACGCGTGGCCGGAGTCCGAGGTGGCCGTGATGGGCGCGAAGGCCGCTGTGGGCATCCTCCACAAGAAGGCCCTCGCCGCGGCTCCCGAGGAGGAGCGTGAGGCGCTGCACGACCGTCTCGCCGCCGAACACGAGGCGATCGCCGGTGGCGTCGGGCGTGCGATGGCCATCGGTGTGGTCGACGAGATGATCGATCCCGCCACCACGCGCAGCACCCTGGCCGCCGCGCTCGCCGCCGCACCCGCGGTTCGCGGACGGCACAAGAACATTCCGCTCTGATCCGGACACAGCACGAGAACACCGGCACCGCTCCTCGGAGTGGTGCCGGTGTTCTCGTATCAGGAAGATGTGGGGTGCGTTCCGGTCGCGTCACCGGGGCGGCGGACCGCGGTCAGCCGACGTCCCGGCGGAGCCACGTCACCTGCGCGCCTTCGTCGCCGCTGCGGTACGGCTCGAGCTCTTCGTCCCATGCCGTTCCGAGGGCGCGGTGCAGTTCGCTCGTGACATCGGCGGAGGACAGCATGGCGCGCAGACGCATCTCTCCGACGACGATGTCGCCGTTGGCGCTCGTGCACCCGCGCCACAGACCCAGTCGGGGGACGTAGCTGAAACGTTCGCCGTCGACGCCCTCGCTGGGATTCTCGGTGATCTCGAAGCGGAGCATCGGCCACGACCGCAGCACGTCGGCCAGTCGCGCGGCCGTGCCCACGGGCCCGACCCAGTCGACGCAGGTGCGCAGCAGCCCCGGTGCGGCGGGCTGGCCCGTCCACGAGAGATCGGGCCGGCAGTCGAGGATGTCGGCCAGTGCCCACTCGATGTGCGGGCACACGGCCGCCGGTGAGGAATGGACATAGATCACCCCCGCCGTGGCATCCGCGAATTGGTTGGATGCGCGCATACATTCACCTCCGATTCGACCAGGACGTCTTCCCCAACGACCTTCGTCGATCAAGGCTTCTCCATGCAGGCTGCGTACAAGTGTGCCCGTGTGGCGTGTGTTTCGCCAGCGAACCAGAGAGGTTTATGTGAATTCGGTGATGATCGCGTCTCCGAGGGCAGGCCAGAGCGGTTTCGCCCAGTCTCCGAACGCACGATCAGTAAGTACCACAGCGGCGACGGAAATTTCGGGATCTACCCAAATGAAGGTGCCCGACTGACCGAAATGACCGAAAGTGCGCGGTGAATTACCGATGGCGGTCCAATGCGGATTCTTCTCACCGCGGATCTCGAATCCGAGGCCCCAGTCGTTGGGCTTGAACATCCCGTAGCCGGGCACGAGTCCGTTCAGACCCGGGAACTGCACGCTGGTCGCCTCGGCGAGGGTTTCGCGCGAGACCAGCACGGGGTCGAGCAGCTCGCGCGCGAACAACGCGAGATCGGCGACCGAGGACTGCGCCCCGTGACCGGCCGGCCCCGGCAGGGACGAGGACGGCATGCCGAGCGGCTCGAAGACCGCCTGCCGGAGGTATTCCGGGAACTCGATACCGGTTTCCGTCTCGACGAGTTCGGCGAGCACCTCGAAGCCCGCACTCGAGTAGATCCGCTTGCGTTCGGGTTCGGTCTGCACGGTGCGCTCACCGAACGCCAGACCCGAGGCGTGGGCGAGCAGATGGCGCACCGTCGACCCCTCGGGGCCCGCGGGCTGATCGAGCTCGATCGCGCCCTCCTCGACGGCCACCAGCGCGGCGTACGCCACGAGCGGCTTCGTCACCGATGCGAGGGGGAAGACCTCGTCGAGGTCTCCCCTGGACGCGACCGTTCCGCCGTCGCGGGTCACCACCGCGGCGGCGGAACGGTCGACAGGCCAGTCGCTGAGCAGATCGAGGCTGTGCACGCGATCAGCCTACGAGACGGCCCGGCGGGGCGAGGTCACCGGTCGGAACCGGTCACCAGTCGGCTTCGGTGTAGCGGATGACGCCGCGGATGTTCCTGCCCTCGAGCATGTCCCGGTATCCGTCGTTGATCTGCTCGAGGGTGTAGGTGCGCGTGACCATGTCGGCCAGGTTCAGCTGACCGGACTTGTACAGGTCGAGCAGGTTCGGGATGTCGACGCGGGCGTTGCACCCACCGAAGATGTTGCCCTTGAGGTCCTTCTGCAGCATCGAGAACAGGAACGAGTTCAGCTTGACGTCCATGTCGGACATGTAGCCCATCGCCGTGACGACGCACCGGCCGCCCTTGGCCGTGAGGGTCAACGCGGGATCGACCAGTTCACCCTTCATCTCGCCCACCGTGATGATCGTCGAGTGGCACATGCGGCCCCACGTGATCTCCATGATCGGCACGATGGCCTCCTCGATGGAGGCGTAGGTGTGCGTGGCACCGAACTTCAGCGCCTGCTCGCGCTTGAACGGTTCCGGGTCGATCGCGAAGACGTGACGCGCACCGGAGGCCACGGCGCCCTGCAGGGCGCTCATGCCGACGCCGCCGACGCCGATGATGGCAACCGAGTCGCCGGCCTTGACCTCGGCGATGTTCGTCGCCGAACCCCAACCGGTGGGCACGCCGCAGCCGACGAGCGCGGCGAGCTCGAACGGCACGTCCTTGTCGATCTTGACGACCTGGCTCTGGTTGACTGTCATGTACGGCGAGAAGGTACCGAGCAGGCACATCGCGATCACGTTCTGGCCGCGCGCCTGGATGCGGTAGGTGCCGTCGGAGATCGCCTGGCCGCTGAGCAGTCCGGCGCCGAGATCGCACAGGTTCGAATGCCCCGAGGCACAGGACGGACACCGCCCGCACGCGGGGATGAAGGACAGCACGACGTGGTCGCCCACCTCGAGGCCCACCACTCCCTCACCGACCTTGGTGATCACGCCCGAACCTTCGTGACCGCCCATGGCGGGGAACGACGGCATCGGGGTTGCGCCCGTGACGATGTGGTGGTCGGAATGGCACATGCCGGCGGCTTCCATGCGGATCTGCACTTCGCCCGCGACGGGATCGCCGAGTTCGATCTCCTCGACCGACCACGGTTCGTCGATGCCCCACAGCACTGCACCCTTGGTCTTCATCTGGCTCGCCCTCCATCGCATTGCCGGTTGTGCACGTGACGATAGACACAATCGCACAGAATTGGAACAGGTTCTAGCCCTCGTCCCGGTCCGGTCGACATGCGACCGCGGATACCGTGGGACCCGAGCACCGCGGGTCCCCACCGCCCGACCGTCCGAGGAGATGCCGTGCCCGACAATCCGGAACTCACCTTCCACGGCGCGGCGAGAACCGTCACCGGCTCGTGCGCGATGATCGAACTCGGCGACGCCCGCATCCTGGTCGACTGCGGGATGTTCCAGGGTTCGCGCAGCCTCGAGAAACTCAACGTCGCGGAGTTCGCGTTCGCTCCGGAGTCGATCGACGCGGTGATCCTCACCCACGCGCACATCGACCACTGCGGGCTGCTTCCCAAGCTCGTCGCGCGCGGATTCGGGGGCCGCATCTTCTGCACCGCCCCGACGGCCGAGCTGCTCTCGTTCATGCTCGCCGATTCGGCGCGGATCCAGGAGTTCGAGGCCCAGCGCCGCAATCGGCGCCGCGACCGCGCGCACCGGGCGAAATTCCACCCGATCTACACCGAGGAGGACGCCCGGCTCGCCGCCTCGCGCGCCCGGCCGGTTCCGCTCGAGGAGTGGTTCGAGCCGGCACCCGGCTTCCGGGTCCGCCTGTGGAATGCCGGACACATCCTGGGGTCGGCATCGGCGGAGATCGAGGCCGGCGGTGTGCGCATGTTGTTCTCGGGCGATCTGGGCCCGGAACAGAAGGCCTTCCATGCCGATCCGGAAGGTCCGACCGGACTCGACCACGTCGTCTGCGAATCCACCTACGGGGATCGCTCACGCCCTCGGCTCACGATCGCCGAGCGCCGCGACCTCCTCGCGCGGGAGGTGAACGAGGCGATGGAGCGCGGCGGCAACCTGATCGTGCCGTCGTTCGCTCTCGAACGCACCCAGGAGTTGTTGCTCGACATCGGATACCTGCTCGACGACGAGCACATTCCCGATGTGCCGGTCTTCGTCGACTCCCCGCTCGCGATCCGCGCCACCGACGTCTTCGCCGCACACGCCGGAGAACTCGAGGACCTCGACGGCCGGAACGTCTTCCGCCATCCGGGCATCCGATACACCGCCGAGGCCGAGGAGTCGATGCGGATCGACACCTACCGACGCGCGATCATCATCGCGGCCTCCGGGATGTGCGAGGCGGGACGGGTTCGGCACCACCTGCGGAACAACCTCGCCCGCCCCGACTCGACGGTGCTCTTCGTCGGCTATCAGGCGCAGGGCACGCTCGGCAGGGTGATCCTCGAGGGTGCGTCGAAGGTCCGGATCTCGGGTGAGGACATCGACGTCCGGGCGCAGATCCGGCGGATCGACAGTTACTCCGCACATGCCGACCGCGGCGAGCTGGTGCGCTGGGTCGGGCACCGCGCGCCGATCTCCGGCACGGTCTTCCTCGACCACGGCGAGCCCGATGCGCTCGCTGCCTTCACGGCGTCACTGCACGGACTCGATGCGGACCTGAACGTGGTCGTTCCGGAGATCGGTGCGCGGTACCGGCTCGTGGCAGGTGGCCCGGCCGAGTACGTCGCGACCGTCGCACCGCCGGCGCCGGTGCACGTCGGCCGCGACTGGCAGAACGAGTACGCCGAGTTCGCCACCGGCCTGCGCGACCAACTGCTCGAGATCGACGACCCGCGCACCCGGGAGCGTGCGATCGCTGCGATGCGGAAGGTGCTCGACGAATACCGCACGGGTGCCCCGCCCCCGGAGGAGCACCGACGCCACTCGAGGCCGGGCCGACGCAAGCCACCACCTCGTCGGAGGCGCCGTTTCTGAGCCGATCCCTCCACCTTCCGCGAGAATCGTATCGCGCGATATGCATCCTCTCATTGTAGAGAATGGCATTTCCGTCTAACGTGATCCTCATGTTCGACCGCGGCGAGGGCCGCCGCATCGGCATCGGACAACGGAGGACGAACCATGACGACGAAGGCGCTCGCGCCCGACGTATCCACGTGGCCGGCAGAGAACCCGCAGCTCATCGGCAGCCGCTGCGACGACTGCTCCGCGACCACGTGGCCCACCCAGCCGCGCTGCCCCCGGTGCAGCGGGGCGAACATCTCGGAACTGCTGCTGCCGCGTCGCGGCACGCTCGTGGCATGGACCACGCAGGGATTCGTGCCGAAGCAGCCCTACGCGGGCAACGAGACGGCGGCGACCTTCACTCCCTTCGCGTTCGGCCTCGTCCAGCTCGGTGACGTGGTCCGCGTCGAGGCCCGCCTCACGGAGACCGACCCCGAGAAACTGCGCCCGGGCATGGAACTCGAGCTCACCTTCGTCCCCTTCTACACCGACGAAGAGGGCACCGACATCGTCACGTGGGCCTTCGCGCCGATCTGATCCGCACACATCCCATCGAGGAGTTCCCGACATCATGAACGACGTTGCCATCATCGGGGTGGGCCTTCACCCGTTCGGTAGATTCGGCGCCAAGTCGGCCATCGAAATGGCCGCAGACGCAATCCAGCTCGCGCTCGAGGACTCGGGTGTCGCCTGGAAGGACATCCAGTTCGGCATCGGCGGCAGCTACGAGGTCGACAACACCGACGCCGTCACCCGCCTCGTCGGCCTGACCGGCATTCCCTTCACCAACGTGTTCAACGCGTGCGCGACGTCCGCCAGCGCGATCGAGCAGACCGCCGACGGGATCCGTTCCGGCAAGTACGACATCGGCATCGCGGTCGGCACCGACAAGCACCCCCGCGGCGCCTTCACCGCCGATCCCGCCATGCTCGGTCTGCCCGCCTGGTACGCCGAGAACGGACAGTTCGTCACCACCAAGTTCTTCGGCATGAAGGCGAACCGCTACGCCATCGATCACAACATCTCGCACGAGACGCTCGCACGGGTCGCAGCGAAGAACTACCGCAACGGCGGCCTCAACCCGAAGGCCTTCCGCCGCACGGAGTTCGGCATCGACGAGATCCTGTCGTCGCCGATGCTCAACTACCCACTCACGGCGAAGATGTTCTGCGCGCCGGACGAGGGTGCCGCAGCGGTGATCATGTGCCGCGGCGATCTGGTGTCGAAGTACACCACCAACAAGCCGGTCTACCTGCGATCCACTGCGATTCGCACGCGCACCTACGGCGCGTACGAGGTCCATGCGACGTGGGCGTCGGTCGAGGAGGACGTCTCCCCCACCGCCTACGCCGCCAAGGCCGCCTACGAGGCCGCCGGCATCGGCCCCGAGGACGTCGATGTCGCCCAGCTCCAGGACACCGACGCCGGCGCGGAAGTGATCCACATGGCCGAGACCGGCCTGTGCGCCGACGGCGACCAGGAGAAGCTGATCGCCGAGGGAGCCACCGAGATCGGCGGGTCCCTCCCGGTGAACACCGACGGTGGTCTCATCGCCAACGGTGAACCCATCGGCGCCTCCGGTATCCGCCAGGTCCACGAACTGGTGCTGCAGCTGCGCGGTCAGGCCGGCGAGCGGCAGGTTCCGGGCGAACCGAAGGTGGGCCTCGCCCAGGTCTACGGCGCACCCGGCACCGCCGCCGCGTCGATCCTGTCACTCTGAGTGCCACGTAATCGTTCGAAAGTCCGGCCACCGCACGAGATCCCGAGTGCGGTGGCCGAACTCGTCTCGGCGCCATCGCGAGTCCGGAATCACAGCACCCCGGGGCGCTTTTCGCAACCGGAGGAAGGTACTGTCCAGCTCAGCGGGTCGAGTGTGGGGGAACGACTCATCAGCATCAATTCGAGTCGAGGAGTTCATCCGTGCGTCGATCCGTCGTGTCCCGTCGTGGCTTTCGCAGCCTTGTTGTCGGTCTCGCAGGCCTCTCGGCGCTCGTGTTCGGCACCGCCACCGCGCACGCCGATCCCGAGCAACCCGACGCCGAGCCCGCCACCGCCTACGTCGAGGGCGTCGACGAGGTGACCGACCAGCACCGGACGGTCCGCGTCTACTCTCCAGCCATGGACACCGTGATCCCCCTGGACGTCCTGCGTCCGGCCGATCCGAGCGAGCCCCGGCCGGTCGTCTACGCCCTCGGCGGCGCGGGTGTCGGCGTGATCGACGGCACCGGGTGGATGGAGAGCAGCGACATCGCCGAGTTCTTCTCGGACAAGAACGTCAACGTGGTCATCCCCGCCACCGGCAACTTCAGCTACTTCACCGACTGGGATCTCGACGATCCGGTTCTCGGTCGCAACCAGTGGCAGACCTTCCTCCTCGAGGAACTGCCGCCCGTCGTCGACGAGCTGCTCGACACCGACGGCAAGCAGTCGATCATCGGCATGTCCATGAGCGCCGGCTCCGCGCTGGACCTCGCGATCCAGAGCGGCGACCTGTACTCCGGCGTCGCATCCCTGAGCGGATGCGTGCGCACCAGCGATCCGGTCGGTCAGCTGTACGTGAGGCTCGTCGTCGAGCGCCGCGGCAAGGGCGACGTCGAGAACATGTGGGGTCCGGCCGACGGTCCGCGCTGGGCCGAGCACGACGTCTACCTCAACGCGGAAGGCTTGCGCGGCAAGGCCTTGTACCTGTCGAGCCGCAACGGTCTGCCCGGCCCGTACGACGTCCCCGGTCAGGAACGAGCGGCGGGCGAATCGTTCGCCACGCAGATCGTCGCAGGCGGAGCGATCGAGGCCGCCACGAATGCCTGCACGCGTCAGCTGGTGGACCGGCTCCAAGCGCTCGACATCCCGGTCACGGCCGAACTCGATGCCGACGGCACGCATTCGTGGGGTTACTGGGAGGACGACCTGCGCAAGGCGTGGCCGATCCTCGCCGAGTCGATGGGCGCTGAGGCCTGATCGCGAGGCGTCACTCGCCGGGGTCCAACCGGATCCGGGCGACCACCGAACGGTGATCCGCCCCGGGAAGGTCGTCGGACTCGAACGCGACGGCCGTCCCGTTGCCGACGAGGATGCGATCGATCGCCACCAGCGGTGGGCCGGGTTTGTCGGTGGGATAGGTACGCACCGTCCCCGCTCCCGCCTGCTCCGCGGCATCGGCGAAACGCCCCGAGAGCAACGCGCGGAACTGCGCATGGTCGTAGGTCGCGTTGAAATCGCCGCCCACGACTGCGGGGACGTCGGCCGGAGATCGATCGAGGATGTCCTGCAACCGTGACAGTTCGGCAGCCCAGTCCTGCGCGTCGAACACCGGTGGGACCGGATGGAACGCGTGGACCGCGACCGGTCCCGCTCCCGGTACGTCCGCGACGGCCGAGAGCTGGCGGAAGACGAATCCGTCGTGTTCGACGGTGTCCGACAACGGAAACCGGCTCCAGATCCCCGTTCCCGACGCCAACTCTCCGGGGACGAGATACCGATGGGGCAACAGCTCGTCGAGACCGGCACGGGTGAGTCCGTCGACCCCCGCAGAGGTGAGTTCGTTCACCGTGAGCAGGTCGACGTCGCGGTCCCGGACCCGGGACACGACGACCTCGGGATCGGCACCCCCGTCGAACAGGATGTTCGCGTGCATCACCGTGAGGTCGGGACCGTCACCGGACGCGGCCGTCGCGACGTGGAGAGGCGCCTGGGTCCAGACCGCCGCCGCAGCAACCGCAATCGCAACGAGGGCCCCGAGTGGGCGTCGACGGACGGCGAAGACGATCAGCCCGATCACCGCACCGGCCATCAGATACGACGCGCCGGACCCTGCGAGCACCAAGGGCTGAGCCGACCACGTACCGAAGTGGAGCGCGAGCCCGACCGCGCCTGTCGCGGTTGACGTCCACCCGAGAACGTCCGATCCGAGCCGGAGCCACTTCGCAGTCACCACGCCACACAACCATGCCGCAGGTCCGTGCGCGAGGACCCGTCACCGATCGGAGCGGGAGGCGATCGCGGCGAGGCGCTTCGCGAGCCGGTCCGCGGCCTCCCGAAGTTCCGGTGGCTCGATGACGACCGCCTCGAAACCCATTCGCGCGACGTGCATCACGACCCAGTCCGGGTCGTCCGCGCCGACGACGAGTACGCACCACCCGTCCTCGTCGTCCTCGACCCGCCCGACCTGCGGTGGCACCATGTCACGCACCTGGTCGGCGTCCGCCCGCAGGCGGATCCGCGCGATGTACCGGTAGGGCGACTCCGTCACGGACCGCTGGACGTACGACACCGGATCGGGGTGCTGCCGCGGCCGGAACCGCCACGTCGTGGGCGTCACGTCGCGCATCCGGTCGAGCCGGAAGGTGCGCCAGTCGTCGCGATCGACGTCCCATGCCATGAGGTACCAGCGCTGCCCTGCAGCGACCATCCGCACCGGTTCGACGGTGCGCTCGTCGTCCACCTCCTGCCGGGTGGTGTACCGGAACCGCACGCGGATCGCGTCGCGGCATGCGCGAGCCAAGCCCAGCAGCGTGTCGGCATCGATCTCGGTGCTCGTGCCGACGACGGTTTCGGTGGCGCCGTAGATCGCCCGCACCTCCGCGCGCAGGCGCGGCGGCATCACCTGGTCGAGCTTGGCCAGTGCGCGCAGGGCCGCCTCGGCGGCACCGGCGATGGTGCTGCCCGACGCCAGTCGCAGCGACACCGCCGTCGCGATCGCTTCGTCGTCGTGCAGGAGCAGCGGCGGCAGTCTCGTGCCGGCACCGAGCTGATACCCACCGCCGACACCGGGGGTCGCGCGGACGGGATAGCCGAGGGCGCGCAGACGATCGACGTCGCGGCGCACCGAGCGATCGGTCACGCCGAGTTCCGCAGCCAGTTCGTCAGCGGTCCACGACGGGCGACTCTGCAACAGCGCAAGCACCCTCAGAACCCGTTCGGTGGTCGACTCGACGGTCACACGACGATCGTCGCACGGATCACGGACCGAATCTGTCCGGAATATGCGTCAACCTGGAGCCATGACAGAACTCGACTGGAACCACCTACTGCGACAGCAACTCGACTATCCGGTTCGCCGCCGCCTCGACGGCCTCACCGACGACGAATACTTCTTCGAACCCGCACTCGACTGCTGGAGTGTTCGGCCGCGCGGGACGGGCACCGCTCCCCTACTGGGAGG
This sequence comes from Rhodococcus sp. BUPNP1, assembly GCF_002215235.1. Classification (NCBI taxonomy): domain Bacteria; kingdom Bacillati; phylum Actinomycetota; class Actinomycetes; order Mycobacteriales; family Nocardiaceae; genus Rhodococcus; species Rhodococcus sp. BUPNP1. The sequence continues at coordinate 188,223 of NZ_NERM01000004.1, read as the reverse complement.
CGCCGGGGCGATGACCATCGATTTCGCGTTCCCCGAACCCGATCCGCCGCCCTTCACGACCATTGCGTGGCGGCTCGGTCATGTGATCGTCGGTGTACTGGCGATGCGCAACGCGAGCCATTTCGGACGCACCGCCACCGACTACATGTCGTTCGAGTACGCAGCGACCGCGGACGAGGCCCTCGCCCAGCTCGATGCCGAACTCGCCACGTGGATCGCGGGCGTCGAGTCCCTCGGGGAAGACGGACTCGCCCGGCCGTGCGGTGAAGCCGAAGGACCATACGCCGAGTACCCGATGGGCATGTTGGTCCTGCACATCCACCGCGAACTCATCCATCATCTGTCCGAGGTCTGCCTTCTGAGGGACCTCTACCTGCACACCCGTACCCGCGCCCGACAGGAGGCGAGCTGACATGGCCCGCGACATCCAGATCACGTTCGACTGCGCCGATCCCGCGGCTCTCGCGGATTTCTGGGCGGACGCCCTCGGCTACGAACTCCAGAAGCCGCCCGGCAATTTCGTCTCGTGGGACGACGCGCTCGACGCGATGGGGGTGCCACTCGAACGACGCAACGACGCCTCGGGCATCGTCGACCCGGACGAGGCAGGGCCCCGGCTGTTCTTCCAGAAGGTGCCCGAGGGCAAGCAGGCCAAGAACCGGGTGCACCTGGACGTGCGTGCCGCACCCGGACTCGACGGCGCCGAGCGCATGGCCGCCCTGGAAGCCGAGGCCGAACGGCTCGTCGCGCGCGGGGCCACGCGCCTGGAGCGTCACGACCCGGCGCCGCCGTTCGGGGCCGGCCACATCGTCATGGCCGACCCCGAGGGCAACGAATTCTGCCTCGACTGAAACGTCGCGTGGTCAGGCCGGTTCCGAGACCCAGTGGACGAGTTGCCAGATGATCCCGTTGGGATCGGTGAACTGGCAGTATCGCTCGCCCCACGGCTCGGTCTCCGGCTTGGTCACCACCGTCGCACCGGCTTCGGCGATGCGCGCGAACTCGGTGTCGACGTCGTCGACGACGAAGGCGATGAGCATGCCCTGTCCGGCCGGGCCGGCGACGGATTCCGGTTTGAAGGTCGCCAGCCCGGTACGCAGGAACACGATGTTGAATCCTGCGTCCGGGTGAGTCAACGAGACGAATCCGTCCGCGGACATCTCCTCGGTGAAACCGAAGTGCCGGATCGCGAAATCGGCCGATGCGGCCGTGTCGGCGACGTTGAGCGACAGTGCTGTGGACTTGATTTTCATAGGACCTCCCCCGGGAGCAGAAACCTTGTACGGCGTATAGAATACTCCCGAGAACGGGATTTCGGGAGGCATTTATGGCGCGCGATCTGATCGACCTGCTGTGGCGCGAACATCCCGACGCGCCGACCGGGGGTTCCCGCGGCCCGAAAGCCAAGGTCACCACCACATCCGCGGTGGAGGCGGCCGTCACCGTCGCCGACGCGGAGGGCCTCGACGCGGTGACGATCCGTCGCCTCGCGACCGATCTGGGTGTCTCCGCCATGGCCCTCTACACCCATGTCGGGTCGCGCGACGACCTCCTCGTCCTCATGGTCGACCGGGTCCACACCCGGCAACCCCGACCGCCCTACGAGTCCCCGTCGTGGCGGGATCGGGTACGGCAGGTCGCCGAATCCGAACTCGAGCACTACGCCGCACACTGGTGGCTGCTGGACGTCGACGATCAGCGCACGGCCCTCGGCCCCGGCACGATCGCGAAGTACGACCACGAACTCCACGCCTTCGACGGAACATCCCTCGGCGACATCGATCGCGACGCCGCGCTCACGTTCGTCGCGGACTTCGTGCGGGGTGCGGCCCGAGCCCGACGCCCCGATCCGCACGCCGCCGACATGGGCGAGGCCTGGGCGCGATGGAACGAGCGACTCGCGCACTATCTCGGCGACGACCATTCCCTCGCCCAGCGGGTAGGGGCGGCGGCCGGGGCGGAGATGAACGCCGCCTACAGCCCGCACCACGCGTGGGAGTTCGGGCTGCAGCGCGTCCTCGACGGGCTCGAACCGCTCGTCTCGAATGGCGGGGTGCGACCCACCGGGGAGTGATTTCCCCGAAGGTTCGTACGAGAGATTCGAGGTTCTCATGAAGCGATTCGCCGCGGGCGTGCTCGGTTGTGCCGCAATCGCCCTCGCAGTGCCGGCCACGGCGTACGCAGATCCCGGCACACCTACGCTCCCCACGGAGGACTACTCCGGGTGCCGTTTCGCGTCGATCTCCGCGGAATGCCGCTGGGAAACGCTCCTCGCCAGCTTGGCCGGCCTGTTACCGACCGGATCCGCGGAGGCCGGACCCGCCATCCGGTAAGAGCCGTCACGACTTGGGTGGATCCGCCCCCGCTTTCCGGGGTCGGATCCACCCGAATCGCATCACCCCTGCCGCACCTCTTCGAGCCTGCGGATCAGCGTTGCCGCGTCGAACGGGCCGGTGTGCCGGGTGAGGTCCGAGCCGGTAACGCCGAGATAGAAAGTCGGTGTTCCGAAGACGTCGCTGGTCTCGGCGTCGAGATCGTCGTCCTCGACGCGGTGCCGGTGACGCCCGAGGCGCAGGTCCTCGTCCAACAGGTCCATGTCGAGCCCCAGTTGCTGGGCGTGTTCGTAGATCTCGTCGTGGGACAGAGCGTCGCTGTGGGCGAACAGATGGTCGTGCATGTCCCAGAACCGTCCCTGCGCGGCGGCAGCCTCGGCCGCTTCGGCAGCGAACCGCGCGTGCGGGTGGTGCTCGTCGAGGGGCAGGTGCCGGAAGACGTACCGCAGTTCGTCGCCGAAGTGCTTGTGTACGTCGCGGATGCTGCCGGTGGCCTTGCTGCAGAACGGGCACTCGAAGTCTCCGTACTCGACGAGTGTGAGCGGAGCGTCGACTGGTCCCCGCACGTGGTCGCGATCCGGGTCCACCGGACGCAGCAGTACCAACCCGGCCGGTCCCTGTGGCGGATGCAGACGGTCGGACAGCCGGAACAACGCCCAGCCCAGTGCGGTGGCCAGAACCGCCGCGAGAAGTACGCCTATCCGGGCGTCGTTGGCCGCCTCGGGAGATTCGATTGCCAGATCCACGATGAACAGGGAGATCGTGAATCCGATGCCAGCGAGCGCGGCACCGCCGCTGACGCGCGAGAGGGTGAGTCCCGGCGGCAGGCTGCCCGGCCGCAGACTCGAGAAGACGGCGGTGGCCGCGGTGATGCCCACGAGTTTGCCGACGACCAGACCGAGGACGACGCCCCACGTGATCGGCGACCGGATCGCAATGCCGACGGTCTCGGCGGAGATCACCACACCCGCGTTGGCGAGGGCGAAGATCGGCACGACGAGGAACGCCGTATACGGCTGGTAGAGCCGTAACAGCCGCTCGTTGACGGACACCGCGCGGAGTACCCCGAGTTGCGCGGCGCGCGCGTAGTCGGAGTTGGGCGATTGACGGAATGCCCGCGTGAGTTCGCCGGCGCGCTCCACTTCGCTGCGGCGCGGCGGATAGACGGGAAGGATCAACGCGATCAGTACACCGGCGAGTGTGGGGTGCACACCGGATTCGTAGAACGCCACCCACGTCCCTGCTGCGACGACGAAGTAGACGACGCCCCGCCACACTTCGAGCCGGCGGAACTGAAGGATCAGCAACAGTCCGATCGCCGCGGGTATCAGATAGACCGGCTGCAGATCGTCGGTGTAGACGAAGGCGATGATGGCGAGAGCGCCGATGTCGTCGGCCACGGCCAGCGTCAGGATGAACACGCGCAGGCGGGCCGGGCACCGCGGTCCGACCAACGCGAGCGCGCCGAGGACGAAGGCGGTGTCGGTCGAGACGACCACACCCCACGCTCCCGCGGCCTCCCCGCTGGGATTGAGCAGCAGGAACAGTGCTGCAGGCAGCGCCAGACCCGCGATCGCGGCCACGAGCGGGACCGCCGCGCGCGTCCGGTCGGTGAGCTCCCCCATGGTGAGCTCGCGTTTGACCTCGAGGCCGACGACGAAGAAGAACAGCGTCATGACGGCGTCGTTGACCCAGTGTTTGAGGTCGAGGTCGATGCCGTAGTCGCCGATGCTGATGCTGAGCGGCGTGTGCCAGAACGCCTCGTACGAGTCGCCGAGGTTGGCCCAGACCAGAGCGATCAGGGTCGCGGCGAGTACGACGCCTGCCGCGAGCGTGTCGTCGTCCGTGCCGTCGCGGACCCCTGCCAGGAGATCGGACGCCCGGCGGAGCGTCGTCGGTTTCTCGTCGACCGTCATGTGCTCCCTCGTTCCACGGTCCGCTTCGAGCAACTCGGTGCCGGTGAGTACGCCGACGAAACCGCACAACGCCCGGCCCCGGGACGATTATTTCCGGAACCGACCATTCGGAACTGCATTGTCCGAACACAACAATGCAACCGGATCTGTCGTCCAGGAGGCGGAATGCACCCCTCCGACTACCGACCTCGTCCGAAACTAGACCGAATCGTTGTGCCAACAACCGTTTTCGGCGGTTCGACAGCCCGACCGTTACATTCCGCCGCTTCGTGTCACCTCCACGGACGATAGCCCTGCGCGTCCGCGCCGGGTATCGTCACGATCCACCGAAGCGTCGGTTCCGAATAACCCTCGGCGAGAACAACTTTCCTAAGTTCTCTTACGGAGAGGAGGTGGATCCGTTGCTGCACAGGGGAACGATCCGAAGAACCCGATGGATGTTGATCACCGCAGTGGGAGCAGGGGTACTCGTCGCGGCGACGACACATCAGCCCGTCTCTGTGGACGGGACCGACCCGACGGTCGCGCATGCCCGGTCGTCGCACTCCTCGGTCCCGGTGTGCGCGCCGCCGGACGGCGCGCCCGTCTGGCGTCCGGACGCGCTCGGCGACCACCCGGATCCACCGGCTGCGATCGGAGCGGTGGCGAGCGGGCGGATCGGAGGCGTCTTCCATCCGTCCACCACGGTTCGACTGGTCGGCCTGGACGTGTGCGAGCAGCACATCGACCGCAGCATCGTCACGACGAGCGAGGGTTGGTTCCTGTTCACCGGTCTCATGCCGGGTCGCTACACGCTGTTGGGAGACGACGGAACGGTGCTCACCGAGGTCGAGGTCTCCGCCGAGTCACCGGATCACTCCGGACTGGTGCTGGCCCCTGGTTAGGCCGTCAGCACGAGGAGGTAGCCGCCGCCGGCCGACTCGATCCTGGTGTCGAACCGCACTCCCGGCTCGAGGCGCGACAAGCGGTCGAGGAGCCACTCGGAGGCGTCCTCCGCGTCCGACTTCTCGGGACACCGAGCGACGGCGACGCGACCGCCCTTGCGCGTGAGCTGCTCGACGACGCCGATGATGGGCGCCGGGTCGACGACGAACAGCCGGTCGGGCCACAGCACGACGGGTTTGACGGCACCCTTCTTGGTGTTGCAGGCGCGGTGCGCGAGCCGCTCGACTCCACCCTTCCCCTTGCCACCCTTCTTGGCGGTGTTGATGCTGTCGATACTGGGACCGCGCGGGTCGTTGACCGACATGTCGGGGTCCACGGGCTCGTCGCACAACCAGCAACGCCACGCCTCGCGTTCGCCGACTTCTCGAAGGGTGCTCATGGGGTCGAACGCTACCGTTCCGAGAAGCAGGAACATCTCGCGGCCACGAGCGGAGGATGTGGGGCGGGCGGGGCTCGAACCCGCGACCAGCGGATTATGAGTCCGCGGCTCTAACCGACTGAGCTACCGCCCCGTCGCGACGACACGCGTCGCACAGTGCCGCACTCGTCGCACGGCGCGATCGAATGCTACCCGGACACAGCGGGCAACACGCTGCCGGGCGCGAAGTAACAGAGATCACATTGGGGATGCTCTGCCGCATCGGCACACCCCGGATACACAGAATCCTCCCACCCGTGACGGGTGGGAGGATTCTTGGGCGCTCCCCCGGCTGGACTCGAACCAGCAACCGTTCGATTAACAGTCGAATGCTCTGCCAATTGAGCTACAGGGGATTGTCCTGCGGTGCTCCGCGGTTTCCCCCGGTGCGTGAAAAACCATAGCGTCCTACCCACCGCAGCACCAAATCGCCTGCTTGTGGGCATGCTGCGGGGTCATCGGGCAGGATGGGGACGACGCAGTCACGGGTGGAAGGACAACACATTGATGGGTTTGTTGGTCGGGGTCGCTGCGGGATACGTGCTCGGCACCCGAGCGGGTCGCGCGAGATACGAACAGATCAGCAAGACGGCCAAGGCGGTGGCCGCGAGCCCCGTCACGAAGAAGGCGATCGAGGTGGGCCGGCAGAAGCTCGCCGACTCGCTCAGCCCTCAGCCCAAGCTCGAGCCGATGAAGCCCATCGACGAGACGACGACGATCATGATCCCGCGGGACCAGTTGAAGAAGTAGACGGTCAGCCGGCCAGGCCGTCCCCGATGGCCTGGTCGAGCAGGCTCCGCCGGTACTGTTCGAGCGCCATGAGGTCACCGAGCAGGGCGTGGAACTCCTCGGACTCGGTGGCCGGGGAGATCCGCTGCAGTTTGGACTTCAGTTCGGCCACCTGCTCGCCGACCCAGACCTCCTGCAGCCGCGCGAGTACGCCGCCGATGTAGCGCGGCAGCCGGTCCTCTTCGGTGGGGACGGGTTCGACGGCGAGTTCCATCACGAGCGAATGCGCGACGGGGTCGGTCGCGGCCCTTCCGACGGCGTCGACCCATTCGGCTCCCCCGAGGCCCGCTGCGGTTCCGCCGGCGTCGGCGACGGCCTGCCGCACGGCCGCGTAGGCGGGGTCGGTGAAGGTCTCCGGCGGCAAGGAGTCGAAGACAGTCCCGGCGATGCCGGGATACTGCAGGGCGGCCTTGAGCGCGTCGCGCTGCGGCCACAACGTCGGATCGTTGGGGCGGGGACGTCGCAGGGCCGACGCAGGCTCTGCCGTGGCCGTTGCGGCCCGCGTCTTCGCTTCCGGTGCACGGACTCCCCGTCGCGCTTCCTCCTGCACGCGCCGGCGCACGGTGGGGATGTCGTCCCATCCCGTCCAGTGCGCGAGTTGCACCGCGTAGTTGTCGCGGATCGTGCGGTCCTTGATCCGTCCCACCACCGGGACGCATCGGCGCAGGGCCTCGACGCGACCTTCGACGGTGTCGAGATCGTGTTCGGCGAGAATCGATTTCACGACGAACTCGAACATCGGGGTGCGGCGGGCCACCAGGTCGCGCACCGCGCCGTCGCCCGACTGTTGCCGCAACTCGCACGGGTCCATGCCCTTGGGTGCGATCGCGACGTAGGTCTTCGCAGCGGTCTTCTGATCTCCCTCGAACGCCTTCATCGCCGCCGCGCGACCGGCGTCGTCGCCGTCGAAGGTGTAGATGACCTCACCGCGGAAGAAGCTGTCGTCCATGAGCAGACGACGCAGTAGTGCGAGATGCTCGTCACCGAAGGCGGTGCCGCACGCGGCGACCGCGGTCTTCACACCGGCCAGGTGCATGGCCATGACGTCGGTGTAGCCCTCGACGATCACGGCCTGATGCGACTTGGCGATCTCGCGCTTGGCGAGGTCGAGACCGAACAACACCTGAGACTTCTTGTACAGCACCGTTTCCGGTGTGTTCATGTACTTGGCGGTGATCTGGTCGTCGTCGTACAGACGGCGGGCACCGAAGCCGATGACGTCGCCCGCTAGATTGCGGATGGGCCACAGCAGCCGACGGTGGAAGCGGTCGATCGGACCGCGGCGTCCCTGCCGGGACAGTCCGGCGGCCTCGAGTTCGGAGAAGTCGAATCCCCGGCCGAGGAGGTGCTTGGTGAGCGCGTCCCAGCCGGCGGGTGCGTAGCCGCAACCGAACGTCTCGGCGGCCGCCTGGTCGAAGTTGCGTTCGGTCAGGTAGTCGCGGGCGGCCTGGGCGTCGGGCGTGCGCAGCTGCTCGGCGTAGAACTGCTGGGCGGCCGCGTTCGCCGCGACCAGCCGGGCACGGGTGCCCCGGTCGCGCTGGACGGACGGACCGCCGCCCTCGTAGTTCAGCGTGTAGCCGACACGCTCGGCGAGCTGCTCGACGGCTTCGACGAAGCTGACGTGTTCGATCTTCTGCAGGAACGAGTAGACATCGCCGCCCTCACCGCAGCCGAAGCAGTGGTAGTGCCCGTGATTGGGCCGCACGTGGAAGGACGGGGACTTCTCGTCGTGGAAGGGACACAGGCCCTTGAGCGAGTCGGCGCCCCCGCGCTTGAGTGCGACGTACTCGCCGACGATGTCCTCGATGCGCACGCGGTCGCGAATGGCCGCGATGTCTCTGTCTGAAATACGGCCGGCCACGAGACGAGTCTAAGCCGCCCCGCAGACTGCTCGGCAGGACGGTCGGCCGCGACCTGCCGTCGCGATCGCTCGAGCCTCATCAGCCCCAGCTCGCCTGCGCGGCGAGGCTGTCGCGGTCGATCCGTTCGAGGCGTGATTCGGTGCACGAGGCGATCTGATCGACCACGACCCGCACCTTCGCAGCATCGTCGGGCGCGGACTTCCAGGCGGCGACGAAGAACGGGTCGAGACCGACCGGCGCGGTGCGCAGCAGCCACTCGGCGACGCGGTGGATGCGCTCGCGTTGTGATTCCTGGCGGGTGCGGTGGGCGCGGTCGGACATGACGAACTGCAGCGCCATCGTCTTGAGCAACGCGACCTCCGAGACCACGATCGGCGGGACCACGAGGTCGGCGTCGTACCGGGTGACGCGTCGACCTTCCGTCGCCTCCCGGGTCCCGAGGATCGCTGCGTTGGCGAAGCGGCCCACCAGCTCGCTGGTCAGCTTCTTGAGCGCGACCGAGCAGGCGAGGGTGCCGTCGAAGGTGCCGACGGCGCGGACCACCGGCATGGAGGACAACCGCTTGGCCGCCTCGGTCAACTCGGCCGGGTCGAGACCCGAGAATTCGCGCATGCCCACCTCGATGAGTCCGGCGACATCGTCGGGATCGTCGAGCATCCGCAGGTCGATGCGACCGTCGATCACACCGTCCTCGAGGTCGTGCACCGAGTACGCGACGTCGTCGGACCAGTCCATGATCTGCGCCTCGAGGCACTTGCGGCGCTCGGGTGCGTCTTCGCGGATCCAGTGGAGGACCTCGGCGTCGTCGTCGTACGAGCCGAACTTCGCGCCCGGGCGCGGACGCGTCCACGGGTACTTGAGCGTCGCGTCGAGCGAGGCCCGGGTGAGGTTGAGACCGGCGCTCGAGCCGTCCGGATAGAGGATCTTCGGTTCGAGGCAGGTGAGGATGCGCAGGTTCTGCGCGTTGCCCTCGAATCCGCCGCAGGACTCCGCGACCGCGTCGAGTGCCCGCTCACCGTTGTGCCCGTAGGGCGGGTGCCCGATGTCGTGGGCGAGGCCGGCGAGGTCGACGAGATCGGGGTCGGCGCCGAGTCCTTCGGCGATGCTGCGGCCGATCTGCGCGACCTCCATCGAGTGCGTCAGACGGGTGCGCGGGGTGTCGCCGTCGCGGGGGCCGACGACCTGTGTCTTGTCGGCCAGGCGGCGCAGGGCCGCGCAGTGCTGCACGCGCGCACGGTCGCGTGCGAAGGCGGTCCGCTCGGACGCCGCTCCCTCGGACCCGGCGAGCGCCGAGGTCTTCCGCGGCTCGGCAACGCGCCGTTCGAGATCGTGTTCGCTGTAGCCCTGCATCACACTGCCTTCCGTCACCGAAGACCCTACGTTCCGCCTCACTGCTGCGCCGTGTACGGGAAATCGGCGGAGAAGTGGGTGATCTGGTACCAGATCAACGCGCCGGTCTCGCGGGCGATGCCGTGCAGTTGCGACTCGCGGGTGAACACTGCCGGACCCTGGCGGGTGGGAGCTGTCCAGGCGTCGAGACCGGCGTCGCGCGCCATGGTCCGGGTGCGCAGCGAATGCCACGGGTCGCTGACGAGCACGACCGACGACAGGCCCAGATCCGACATCTCGCGGCTGACGGCCTCGACGCTGAGCAGTGTGTCCGAGCCTTCCTCGACGGCGACGATCGCCTCGGCGGGCACCCCGCGCGAGACGAGATAGTTCTTGCCCGCCGCGGCCTCGGTGAACAGGTCGCCCTCCTGCTTGCCGCCGACGGTGACGATCCGCGGCGACACTCCCGCTTCGTAGAGCTTGAGGGCCTGCTCGAGGCGGGCCTCGAAGACCGACGACGGTGTGCCCGAATACTGGGCGGCCCCGAGCACGACGATGGCGTCGGCTGGGGTGCGGTCGTCGATCCGCGCGACCTGCCACACCCGCAACGCCGTGCCGCCGACGACGAGGACGGCGGCGAGCAGCACCCCGACGATCAGTCGCCGGAGCCAGCGCGCGATGCGCGCGCCGACCCCGAGGTCGTCCCCGGTGTACGTCGCGGTGGTGCCGGTGCGGCGGGATGCGGTGCTCACCCCCTGATTCTGCCAGCGAACGAGAACGCGTCGACCGGACGACGCGCCGACCCCGTCCTCACCTCGCAGCCACTAGATTCGATTCCATGGCACACGTATCGGCCGCACCGCCCCGGCGACCTGCACGGTCCGCGCTCGCATTCGTCCCCGCCCTGCTGGCAGTGGCCGCGTGGCTGCTCCTTCCCGCGTCGGCGTCCGCGGAGCCACCCTCGCGGCTCCCCCAGCCGATCACCGACACGGCAGGCGTGCTCGACGACGCCGACGTCGCACGGATCCAGGAAGCGACGAACACCCTGTACGACGAGCACGGCCTGCAGTTGTGGGTGACCTACGTGTCGAGCTTCGACGGACGCGACTACGACAGTTGGGCGCAGGCCACCGCGCAGGCGAGCAACTTCGGTCCCGACACCGCCCTGCTGGCGGTCGCGACCGACGACCGCGAGTTCGCGCTGTGGACACCGACGGGTTCGGAGATCTCCGAGAGCGAACGCGACCGGATCAGCTCGTCCGACGTCGTGCCGGCGCTACGCAACAGTGATTGGGCAGGTGCCGCCGTGGGTGCGGCCGACGGGTTGAGCAACGCCCTTACGCCGTCGGCCGCTCCGGTGACGACGTTGCTCGTCGGCGGCGGTGTCATCGCAGCCGGCGGTGCCGGTGTCTACGCCTACAACCGGCGGTCGAAGAAGAAGCGCGCCGAGGCCGGTGCAGCGCAGGCCGCGCAGATCGATCCGGCCGACACCACCGCCCTGCGCGGTCTGCCGATCGAGGGTCTCGACCAGTACGCGCAGACCCTCCTGGTGGACACCGACAACGCGGTGCGGTCCAGTGCCGAAGCGCTCGAGCTCGCCCGGGGCGAGTTCGGGGACTCGGCGGTGGCTCCCTTCGACCGCGCGCACCGGCAGGCGCAGGTCGCGTTGGCGAACGCCTTCGAGATCCGTCAGCGTCTCGACGACGACATCCCCGAGACGCCCGAACAGCAGCGCGACATGCTCGTGCAGCTCGTCTCCTCGTGTGGGCAGGCGAACCGCGAACTCGACGCGCAGGTCGAGGCGTTCGACAAGATGCGGAATCTGCTGCTCGACGCTCCGGCCCGTCTGGACGGGCTCACGCAGCGCGCGATCGCGCTGACGGCCCGCATCCCGGAGGCCGAGCGGATCCTCGGGCAGCTGCACTCGGAGTTCCCCACCGGCGCCCTGACCCCGGTGGTGGACAACGTCTCGCTGGCCCGGGAGGAGATCTCCTTCGCGGAGAACGCGATCGACCAGGGCCGCACCGCGGTGGCGCGACCGGTCGGTGAGCAGGGCGACGCCGTGCGCGCGATCCGCGAGGCCGAACGCGCACTGGGGCATGCCGCGACGCTGCTCGACGCGCTCGACCATGCGGCGGAGGACATCCGGCGCGCGATCGCGACGCTTCCCGCCGCGGTGGAGGACGCCGAACAGGGTGTCGCCGACGCGAAGCAGCTCCTCGACGCGGGCGGCCCCGAACTCGTCGACGCCCTGAAGGCCGTGCAGGAAGCCCTCGAACACGCTCGGGCCGAGCAGCACACCGACCCGCTGGGCAGTTTCACGCGGGTCGTCGAGGCCGATGCGCGGCTCGACGAGTTGCGTGCCCGGACGCGGCAGGCCAAGCAGCAGGCCGAGGAGATGCGTCGCCGCCTCGAGCAGGATCTGAGCGCGGCGCAGGCGCAGGTCACCGCCGCGGCCGACTTCATCGGGACGCGCCGCGGCGTCGTGGGTGCCCAGGCACGCACCCGCCTGTCGGAGGCCCAGCGGCACCTGCAGGCCGCGCAGCAGGCAGCCGAGTCCGATCCGGCGGCGGCCATCCAGTACGCGCGGTCCGCCGCGTCGCTGGCCGCGCAGGCACTGCGCAGCGCCCAGAACGACGTGCAGCGCTGGAACAACCAGCACCGTCCGCCCCGCGGTGGTTCGTCGGGCGGCAACGTCGCCGGCGCCGTGCTCGGGGGCATCCTCATCAACAGCGTGCTCAACAGCGGCCGCGGTGGTGGTTTCGGCGGCGGTTTCGGTGGGGGCGGCTTCGGCGGCGGTGGTTTCGGGGGCGGCGGCTTCGGCGGATCGAGCGGAGGACGCTTCTAGACCATGCGCCCGATCGCAGCACGCGCACTGGGTGCCGGTCTCGGATCGGCCGTCCGCCTGTTCGATTCCGCCGCGTCGTCCGACGGAAAACCGTTCTCCGAACCCGACATCCTGCGCCCGCACGTCGACACGCGTCGGTTGGGGTGGGTGCACTACGGCGTCATGATCCCGGATCTGCCGGAGCCGCACCGGTTCTTCTCGATGATGTCGCTGATCGGCGCCACCGGGTCGCTCGCCTTCGACAACGACCACGCGCTCGTGGCGCCGCCGCGCCGCAACGCCACCGTGGTCGCCGGCACGGCGGCATCGCATCCCGCGCACTTCGGGAACTACGCCGTGGGCGACGATTTCGTGTCCTCCCCGGACGGATCACTGGTGAAGTTCGGGGACGATCTGAGCCTGACCGGCCGCTACCCCCACTACGAACTCGTGGGACGGCTCGGAACGGTCGACGTCGCGCTGACACTGACCAACACGGACACGGTCTCGTGGTTCTTCCGCAGCCCGCTCTACAAGCACTTCGGGTTGCTCACCGAATACGAGGGCACCTTCACCCACGAGGGCCACAGCGTCACGGCCGAAGGTCTGTGCTCGTTCGAGTACGGGGCGATGCCGAGCCCGTATCTGATGCGGTCCACTCCCCTGCCACCCGCGGCGAAGGCTCCGCTCGACCATTTCGTCTACCAGATCGTCGATCTCGACGCCGACACGCAGATCCTGTTGAGCCGCTACGCGATCGGTGGCCGGCCCTTCATGACGACGGCGATCCTGCGCACCCGCGGCGGCTACGGAACCCGTTTCCGGGACGTGGACTTCGAGATACTCGAACTGCACGACGAGCCCGAGCCGACTCCCTACGGCATCCCGATGCCGGTGCCGCGCCGGACCCGGTTCCTGGTGAAGGACACCCGCGGTCGTCCCTGGCTGGATCTCGAAGGGATCATGGACACTCCGTTCACCTACGGTCTGGGCACCGGATTCGTCACCGGTTTCGCGTGGTCGGCGACCTGGCGGGGCGAGGAGATCTCCGGTCGCGGATATTTCGAGTACATCGATCGGCGCTTGACGACCTGACCGCTACGAAACACCCGCCTACGAAGTGACAGATGCCCTCCGGTCCGTCGGGACCGGAGGGCATCTGCGTCTCTCGGGTCGGTCAGCAGCCGATCAGGCGCTGCGCGAGGTAACCCTCGACCTGGTCGAGGCTCACGCGCTCCTGCGCCATGGTGTCGCGCTCACGGATCGTGACGGCCTGGTCCTCGAGGGTGTCGAAGTCGACCGTGATGCAGAACGGGGTGCCGATCTCGTCCTGGCGACGGTAGCGGCGGCCGATGGCGCCGGCGTCGTCGAACTCGATGTTCCAGTTCTGGCGCAGCTTCGCAGCGAGGTCCTTGGCCTTCGGGCTCAGGTCGGCGTTGCGGCTGAGCGGCAGCACGGCGGCCTTGACCGGCGCGAGGCGACGGTCGAGGCGCAGCACGGTGCGCTTGTCGACACCGCCCTTGGCGTTGGGCGCCTCGTCCTCGGTGTAGGCGTCGACGAGGAAGGCCATGAGCGAACGGGTCAGGCCGGCCGCCGGCTCGATGACGTACGGCGTGTAGCGCTCGTTGGTGGCCTGATCGAAGAAGCTCAGGTCGGTGCCGGAGTGCTTCGAGTGCGTCGACAGGTCGAAGTCGGTGCGGTTCGCGACGCCCTCGAGCTCACCCCACTCGCTGCCCTGGAAGTGGAAGCGGTACTCGATGTCGACGGTGCGCTTCGAGTAGTGCGACAGCTTCTCGAGCGGGTGCTCGTACAGGCGCAGGTTGTCCTTGTTGATGCCCAGATCGGTGTACCAGTTCATCCGGTAGTCGATCCAGTACTGGTGCCACTGCTCGTCCTCGCCGGGCTTGACGAAGAACTCCATCTCCATCTGCTCGAACTCGCGGGTGCGGAAGATGAAGTTGCCAGGGGTGATCTCGTTGCGGAAGCTCTTGCCGATCTGGCCGATGCCGAAGGGGGGCTTCTTGCGCGAGGTGGTGAGCACGTTCGCGAAGTTCACGAAGATGCCCTGCGCCGTCTCGGGGCGCAGGTAGTGCAGGCCTTCCTCGCTCTCGATCGGGCCGAGGAAGGTCTTGAGCATCATGTTGAAGTCGCGGGGTTCGGTCCACTGGCCCTTGGTGCCGCAGTCCGGGCAGACGATCTCGGTCATCGGCACGGCATCGGGGTCGTCGAGCTTGTTCTTCTCGGCGTAGGCCTCCTGCAGGTGGTCCTGCCGGTGGCGCTTGTGACAGCTCAGGCACTCGACGAGCGGGTCGTTGAAGACACCGACGTGGCCGGAGGCGACCCAGACCTGACGCGGCAGGATCACCGACGAGTCGAGGCCGACGACGTCCTCGCGGCTGGTGACCATGTTGCGCCACCACTGCTTCTTGATGTTGTCCTTGAGCTCCACGCCGAGCGGCCCGTAATCCCAGGCGGACCTGGTGCCGCCGTAGATCTCACCGCAGGGATAGACCAGGCCCCGGCGCTTGGCGAGGTTGGCGACGGTATCGATCTTGGATTTGGGTGCCACTCGGTTTCTCCATCTTCGATGCGGGTTTTCGCAGCATGCGTCGATCTGTAAGCCTATCGCTCCTCGTTCGCAGCTCGAATTCGCGCCGGTTGACATGCACAACCGTGCATATCAAAATGGAATCGATTTGCAATAAGGCCCGCCGACCGGCGGCCGTCCCCGCCCCGAGGAGCCCCGTGAGCATCGACGCCGATCCACGTGAGTGCAGCACGGGCGAGCGCGCCCGCGGACCGATCGGAAGCGACGCCCTGCCGTCCCCGGTCGACGTCTCCCCCGCCACCCTCATCGCGGCCGGTGAGCTGCTGCGCGCGCTGTCGGCGCCCGTCCGCATCTCGATCGTGCTCGAACTGCGCGAGTCGGCCCGCTGCGTGCACGAACTCGTCGGCGCCCTCGGCGTCACCCAGCCGCTCATCAGCCAGCATCTCCGCGTGCTCAAGACCGCCGGCGTGGTGCGCGGCGAACGCTCGGGGCGCGAAGTGCTCTACCACCTGGCCGACGACCACCTCGCCCGCATCGTCGTCGACGCCGTCGCTCACGCCCAGGAAGGACGATCGCAGTGACCTCCGCCCGCAAACCTCTCGTGGGGGTCCGCTCGACCCGTCAACGCAGCGCCATCGTCGACCTGCTCGACAACACCGAGGAGTTCCGGTCCGCCCAGGACCTGCACGACGAGCTGCGCAAGCGCGGCGAGGGCATCGGCCTGACCACCGTCTACCGCACCCTGCAGTCGCTCGCCGAGGTCGGCAGCGTCGACGTGCTGCGCACCGACAGCGGCGAATCGCTGTTCCGGCGGTGCTCCTCCGGGCACCACCACCATCTCGTGTGCCGCCACTGCGGCTTCACGGTCGAGGTGGACGGCCCGGAGGTCGAACGCTGGTCGCACGAGGTGGCCGAGTCGAACGGCTTCGTCGACGTCAGCCACACCGTCGAGATCTTCGGCAACTGCCGCGACTGCGCCCTCGCTCAGGCCTGAAGCGAGGGCCGTCGGCCGTCAGTCGCAATCACCGCGGCGATCAGCCGCAATCGCAGTCACCACAGCCGCAACCGTCGACGAGCAGGTTCTCGTCGTCGTCCTCGGCCTCACCGTCGAAGACCGACGCTTCGCCGCCGAGACGCTGCGCCAGCGCGCGTGCCTGCTCGACGACCGGCACGAGCGATGCGACGGCCCGCACGAGATGGATCGGGACCAGCGGCGACGCTGCGACCCGCAGCTCGACGGTGACCCGGTCCTTGTCGAGGACGAACTTGACCTCGGGGAACTCGACCTGCAGGTCGCCGAGGACCTCGGCGGCCCGGGTGCGGCCCGTGATGCCCTCGACCAGGTAGGTGGTGAGCAGCACGAAGCCGCCCTCGGCGTCGACGGTCGCGTAGGTGAGCACGTCGTCGATCCAGATCGGGATCTCGCCGTCCTCGTCGGGCTCGGGCGCTTCCTCGAGGATCTCGGACAGCGTCTCGACCACGGCAGCGGTCAGTGCGTCGTCGTCCTCGGTGGGGATCGCGACGGCGTGCGCCCCGTCGGCGGCGACGACCTCCTCGGTGGTGGTCTCGACGTCGGCGTCGGTGGTGGTCACGAATTCTCCTTGGGGTCGGGGGTGCCGGCGACGGCACCGCGCGCGTCGGCGGCACCGTCGAGCACGAGCAACAGCATGGTGGTCAGCGCCGTGTCGTCGAGACCGGTCGCGGGGAACGAGTACCGCAGCACGACATCGGCGTCGGTCTCGCGTTCGATGAGGTGGACCGAGCCGAACTGCAGGGCGTCGGCGGCGGCCGCGACCCGACCGCGCACGGCGTCGTCGAGCGGAAGATCCCACGCGAGCACTCCGGTGACGGAGACCACGTCGAGTCCTTCGGTGAGCGTGACGACCTGCAGGGCGAACGGCACGGCGCCGTAGTCGAATCCGAACGAGCCGTCGCCGTTCGCGGCGGACGACGGGGTGCGGACGTCGACGAAGGGCGTCAGCGCACCTGCGATCCGCTCACGCAGCGACGTCACTTCACACCACCGAACCGCCGGTCGCGCGAGGCGTATTCGACGCACGCCGCCCACAGATCGCGCCGGTCGAAATCGGGGAACATCGTGTCCTGGAAGACGAGTTCGGCGTAGGCCGACTGCCACAGCAGGAAGTTCGAGGTGCGCTGCTCGCCCGAGGGCCGCAGGAACAGGTCGACGTCGGGCATGTCGGGCTCGTCGAGATACCGCGCGATCGTCGACTCGGTGATGCGTTCGGGATCGAGTTCTCCTGCCGCGACCCGGCGGGCGATCTCCCGTGCGGCGTCGGCGATCTCGGCGCGACCGCCGTAGTTGACGCACATCGTGAGGGTCATGACGTCGTTGTCCTTCGTCAGTTCCTCGGCGATCTCGAGTTCCTTGATCACGCTGCGCCACAGGCGGGGACGGCGACCGGCCCACCGGACGCGCACACCCATCTCGTGCATCTCGTCGCGGCGGCGGCGGATCACGTCGCGGTTGAAGCCCATGAGGAAGCGGACCTCGTCGGGGCTGCGCTTCCAGTTCTCGGTGGAGAAGGCGTAGGCCGAGAGCCACTTGACGCCCATCTCGATGCATCCGCACACCGTGTCCATCAGCACGGCCTCGCCGCGTTCGTGGCCGGCGGTGCGCGGCAGACCGCGCTCCTGCGCCCAGCGACCGTTGCCGTCCATCACGAGCGCCACGTGCTGGGGAATCAGCTCGGGTTGCAGTACGGGAGGTCGCGCGCCCGACGGATGCGGGTCGGGCGGCCGGATCACCCGCTCAGGCGATGGGGGCGTGGTACGTCGTCGAATCACGGTCCCCATCCTGCCGGACACCGCGGGCGACGTCATCAACCCGGTTCCCCGTCGCAGGTTCGGTACGACCGCGCTCGACGAGGGGCAGCGAGCGCAGTTGCCGTTCGAGATGCCACTGCAGGTGCGCGGCGACGAGGCCGCTGGCCTGGCGGCGCACCGGCGTGTCGGCGGCCTCGGTGTCGGCCCAGCGTCCGTGGTTGAGCGCGTCGAGCAGCGCCAACACGCCCGGGGCGGGGGTGGCCGCCCCCGGCGGGCGGCAGTGCACGCACACCGCACCTCCGGCAGCGACGTGGAAGGCGGTGTGCGGGCCGGGACGGTCGCAGCGCGCGCAGTGGGTGATCGCCGGCGCCCATCCCGCGTAGGCCATGGCCCGCAGCAGATAGGCGTCGAGCACGAGTTCGGGCGGCCGGGTGCGGTCGCACACCGCGCGGAGGGCTCCGACAGTGAGCGCGTGCAGGCGCGGCACGGGCGCGCGTTCCTCACCGGCGAGGCGTTCGGCGGTCTCGAGGATCGCGCACGCGGTGGTGTAGCGGGGGTAGTCGTCGACGATGCCCACCGCAAAGGCGTCGAGGGTCTGCACCTGGGTGATGACGTCGAGACTGCGGCCCGGGTGGAGCTGGACGTCGATGTGGGCGAACGGTTCGAGCCGTGCGCCGAACTTCGAGCGCGTCCGGCGCACGCCCTTCGCGACGGCCCGCACGAGTCCGTGCCGGCGCGTCAGCAGGGTGACGATGCGGTCGGCCTCGCCCAGCTTGTGCTGGCGCAGCACCACCGCGTTGTCCCGATAAAGCCTCACTCCCCGAGTCTGTCATGTCGCGGTGACACGGGACGACCCGCGAAGGGACTCGACACCCAGAACTGGAACGCGTTATTGTTCGTTCGAACGAACGGGGGAACGAATGGACGCTCGAACCGACCTGCGCGACCTGAAGGCGACCGTCGAGGCGCTCGACCGCGGCGAGACCACCTCCACGGATCTCGTCCGTGCGAGCCTCGACCGGATCGACGAGTCGCAACCGCACCTGAACGCCTTCCGCGTCGTGCGCCGCACGGCCGCACTCGACGAGGCCCGCGAGGCCGACCGGCGCCGCGCGAACGGCGAGCGTCTCCCCCTGCTGGGCGTCCCCATCGCGATCAAGGACGACACCGACATCGTCGGCGAGACGACGATGTTCGGCTGCGCCGGCACCTTCACCCCGAAGGACACCGACGCCGAGGTCGTGCGCCGTCTACGAGCCGCCGGCGCGGTGATCGTCGGCAAGACGCACTCCCCCGAACTCGGCCAGTGGCCGCTCACCGGCGGCGACGCCTTCGGGCACACCCGCAGCGCGTGGTCGCGCGACCACACCCCCGGCGGCTCGTCGGGTGGCAGTGCCGCGGCGGTCGCTGCGGGCCTCGTGCCGGCCGCCCTGGGATCCGACGGCGCCGGATCGGTCCGCATCCCCGCCTCGTGGTCCAATCTCGTCGGCATCAAGCCGCAACGCGGCCGGATCTCCATGTGGCCCGACGCCGAATCCTTCAACGGACTCACCACACACGGCCCGCTCGCCCGCACGGTCGCCGACGCGGCCCTGCTCCTCGACGTCGTGTCCGGAAACCACCCCGGCGACCGGCACAGGTGCGCGCCGCTCACCGTCTCCGACGCTGTGGGACGAGATCCCGGCAGGCTGAACATCGCTCTGTCGCTGAAGATTCCGTTCACCGCGACACCCACCCGCCTCGACGCCCGCGTCCGCACCCGTATCGCCGCACTCGCCGCCGTGCTGCGCGATCTCGGCCACGAGGTGACCCTCGCCGACCCCGACTACGGAACGACGTTCGGCCTCGCCTTCCTCCCGCGATCCATGGCCGGTATCGCGGACTGGCTGTACCGCCTGCCCGACCCGTCCCTCGCCGACGTCCGCACCCGCGCCAACGCCCGCACCGGCCGGTACCTGCACGGCTATCCGTTGCGGGCGGCGCGCGCGATCGAACCGCGCCTGCACCGTCGGGTCGGCCGCATCTTCGACCGGTTCGACGTCGTGCTCGCCCCCACCACCGCCACCCCGCCGCTACCGGTGACGGCGATCGACGGCATCGGCGGCTGGGCGACCGACAAGGTCATCACCGGTGCATGCCCCTACGCGTGGCCGTGGAACGTGCTGGGCTGGCCCGCGATCAACGTCCCCGCGGGATTCACCGACGAGCGACTTCCGGTGGGAGCCCAGCTGCTCGGCCCGGAGAACTCCGAACCGCTGCTGGTGTCCCTCGCCTCCCAACTCGAGTCGGTGCTGCGCTGGCACGAACACACCCCGGAGCACTGGTGGTGACCACACGCGACGACGCCCGCTCGCGGATCGTCCACGCCACCCTGCATCTCGTCGGCACAGACGGGGTCGCCGGAGTGACCAACCGGCGCATCGCAGCGCGCGCCGAGGTCTCGCTCGGGTCGATCACCTACCACTTCCCCACCCAGGCCGACCTGCTGCGCGCCGCGCTCGAGTTCTTCGTCGACGAGGAGACCGAGCGGCTGCGAGAACTCGCCGAGCAGTATCGATCCCGCGCCCTGTCGCTGACCGAGGCCGCCGAGCTCACCGAACGCGTCGCCCACGACCTGACCTTCACGGCCGAACGCATCGCCCCCTTCGAGCTGTACGTGCAGGCGGGGCGCGACGAGGAACTGCGGCGGGTCGCCGAACGCTGCTGGCGTGCCTACGACGCGTTGACCGCCTCGATCCTCTCCGCCCTGGGGGTGCCGGAACCGGAGACGATCGCCCCGACGGTCGTCGCGACCATCACCGGGTTGCAACTGCGCCGCCTGTCGACGGGTACGGAACCGGATCTGCCGGAGGCCGTTCTGCTGTTGCTGCACGGCGCGGCGGCCACGCGTCACTGAGTTCCGCTCGGTCGCCCGCCCGGCGTGACGATGCGTTCACATCCGCGTCCCCGACGAAACACCACCGTCACGAATTGTGCACTGTGCACAGTTCTTTCCTGTCCCGAGTGGTCTGTCGGCCGATTGCCGAGACCTGTCCGACTCTTCAAGATCGACATGTTCCGGCCGCCGACGGCGGTGCCGCCCATCGATGTCGCGGCGCCCTTCGATCCGTCCACGGTCGTCACCCGCCGCATGTTCACACGTCGAGGAGTCTCCCGTGACCGTCGCGCACATCGTCTTCCTGCTCGGACTGGTCGGCCTGATCGTCGCCATGGCCCTGCGCAAGAACGTCCTGATCCCGGCCGTCGTCGCCACTTTCGCCACCGCCCTCGCCTACGACGGCAACGTCGCCTCCGCCGTCATGGCGGTCTTCCGCGCCACCCTCACCGCCGGCGGAGCGCTCTTCGAGATCTTCGTCGTCATCGCCGCCGTGACATCGATGCTTGCGGCGATGCGCACCATCGGCGCCGACGAACTCATGGTGCGCCCCTTCGGCCGCTGGATGATCAACGGCCGCGTCGCCTATGTCGTGCTGTTCGTCGTCACCTACCTGTTGTCGCTGTTCTTCTGGCCCACACCCGCTCTCGCACTCATCGGTGCCGTGCTGCTCCCGGCGGCGATCAAGGCCGGGCTGCCGCCGCTCGGCGCCGCGCTCGCCCTCGCGATCTCCGGGCAGGGCATGGCACTCGCCTCCGACTACGTCATCGGTCTCGCACCGTCGATCTCGGCGAGCGGCGCAGGTGTGCCGGCCGACGACATCGCCGACTGCGCACTGGTGTTGTCCCTCATCGTGGGTCTGACCGCGGCCGTGCTCGCGTGGTTCCTCACCATCCGCAAGGAGATCGTGCGCCACTCCGCGGGTCTCGTGTCTGCGACGGACGATCCGGGCACGGGTGGCTCCGTCTCCGGACGTCCGGCACTGCACCCGAACGGGGACCTCCCGACCCCCGAGAACGATCACACCGCACCGGTGGGCACCGTGGCCGACATCGACCTGCCCGGAACTCTCACACCGGTCCTCACGCGCCCCACCCGGGCACGCGCCTGGGCGATCGGGGTTCCCGCGACCTTCGGTCTGGTACTCGTCTACATGATGCTGGGGCGCTTCACCGATCTCGTGCCGTGGTCGGACGGCGCCGGCGCCTCGCTCGTCGGCGGCACCGCACTGGTCCTCATGGCCGCCGTGACCCTGACGACGCGCCCGGCCGACGCCCTCGAACACTGCGCCACCCATTTCGTCGACGGCCTGGTGTATGCGTTCAAGGCCATGGGAATCATCCTGCCGGTGGCCGGATTCGTGTACCTCGGCATCCCCGACTACTCCGGTTCGATCCTCGGACTCGAGGACGGCACCGGACCGGCCTTCCTGTTCGACACCGTCGAGAGCATCCAGACCTACATCCCCGACAACGGCCTCTTCGCCGCGTTCAGCATGCTCCTCATCGGCATGCTCATCGGCCTGGACGGCTCCGGCTGGGCAGGTCTGCCACTCACCGGTGGTATCGCCGCCGCGCTCGCCCCGCAGGCCGGTATGGACACCGCGACGCTCGCTGCCCTCGCGCAGAACGCCGCGACCTGGACCGGCGGCGGCACCCTCGTCATCTGGTCGTCGCTGATCGTGGTCGCGGGCTTCTGCCGTGTCCCGGTCGGAGATCTCGTGCGACGACTCGCGATCCCGGTGGTGAGCGGACTGCTCGTCGCCGCCGTCGCCGCGGTGGTGATCTGGTGACCACCGCATCCGTACCGAACACCTTCGAGGAGAGGATCCCCGTGGACGAATCCGGTTTCCGCTACGACCCGCGACGCTGCGCCCTGGTCGTCGTCGACATGCAGAACGACTTCTGTTCCCCCGAGGGCGCTCTCGCCGGCTGCGGCTTCGATGTCTCCGCCGCCGTCGCCATGACACCGCGGCTGGCGGAACTGATCGACCGCGCCCGCCGCAGGGACGTGCCCGTCGTGTGGGTTCGCACGGAGCACAACGAGACCACGGACACGCCGCAGTGGCTGGGCCGCGTCGGCACCGGTCCCGGCACCGCGCGGACCGGTCTGACCTGCCGGCCCGGTACTCCCGGGGCGGACTTCTACGGGGTTCGTCCGGAGGCGGGAGAACCGGTGATCGTCAAACATCGCTTCAGCGCGTTCGTCGGCACCGACCTCGACAGCGTCCTGCGGGCACGGGGTATCGAATCGTTGTTGTTCACCGGTGTCGCCACCGAGATCTGCGTCGAATCGAGCCTGCGCAGCGGGCTGTTCCACGAATACTGGGTCTCGCTCGTCGAGGACTGCACCGCGTCCTACAGTCCCGCGGCGCACGCCGCCTCGGTCGCGGTGGTCGCGCAGAACTTCGGGACCGTGGTGACCGCAGACGACCTCGCGTCGATGTGGGTCGCCCGGCCGATCACCGCGTCCACCCCGTAGGGGCTCGGCGTCAGAATCCCAGACGGCCCAGCTGTTTGGGATCTCGCTGCCAGTCCTTCGCGACCTTCACGTGCAGGTCGAGGTAGATCTTCACGCCGAGGAGCTTCTCGATCTGGGTGCGTGCGGCGGTGCCCACCTCGCGCAGCCGCGCACCCCCCTTGCCGATGACGATGCCCTTCTGGCTCGGCCGCTCGACGTAGAGCAGGGCGTGCACGTCGAGCATCTCGCCCTGCTTCTCGGTGCGACCCTCACGTTCGGTGATCTCCTCGATCACAACGGCGAGCGAGTGGGGCAGCTCGTCGCCGAGACCTTCGAGGGCGGCCTCGCGGATGAGCTCGGCCATCAGGGTCTCCTCCGGCTCGTCGGTGAGCTCGCCGTCGGGATAGAAGGCCGGTCCGGGCTCCATGTGCGAGACGAGGACGTCGACGAGGACCTCGACCTGCTCACCCGAGGCCGCGGAGACCGGCACGACCTCGCAGTTCTCGCCGAGGAGTTTCGACACGGCGAGCAACTGCGCGGCGACCTGCTGTTTGCCCACCTTGTCGATCTTCGTGACGATGCCGATGACCGGGGTCTTCGGCGCCATGTGGCGCACCTGCTCGAGGATCCAGCGGTCGCCGGGGCCGATCTTCTCGTCGGCGGGGAAGCACATGCCGATCGCGTCGACCTCGGAGTAGGTGTCCTGCACCAGATCGTTCAGCCGCTGGCCGAGCAGGGTGCGCGGGCGGTGCAGTCCCGGGGTGTCCACCAGGATGAGCTGGGCGTTGTCGCGGTGGACGATGCCGCGGATGGTGTGACGGGTGGTCTGCGGGCGCGACGAGGTGATCGCGATCTTGCTGCCGACGAGTGCATTCGTGAGCGTCGACTTCCCGGTGTTGGGCCGGCCGACGAAACAGATGAAGCCGGAACGGAAGTCGGTGTCGGTCATGCATGCTCCTCGGTGGTGGCCGTATCGGTATCGGTGGGTTCTTCTTCGGGTGTGGCGCGCTGCACGAAGACGGTGCTCACACGCACCCGTCCGCGGACGTCCGGTCCGCCCTCGCCGCGGAGCAGCAGGCCGTGGGTCCGTACCTCCGCACCCGGCAGCGGAACTCGGCCGAGTTCGTAACCGAGGAGTCCGCCGACGGTGTCGACCTCGTCGTCCTCGATGTCGATGTCGAACAGTTCGCCGAGGTCCTCGACGGCAAGTCGCGCGGAGACCCGGTAGGTGTCGTCGCCGAGGTCCTCGACGTCGGGGATCTCCCCGGTGTCGTACTCGTCGGCGATCTCACCGACGATCTCCTCGATGACGTCCTCGATCGTCACGAGGCCGGCGATGCCGCCGTATTCGTCGACGAGGACCGCCATGTGGTTGCGGTCGCGCTGCATGTCGGCGAGCAGGTCGTCGAGGCGCTTCGAATCCGGCACGAAGACCGCCGGTCGCATGACGTCGGCGACGGAGACGCTGCGCCCACCGTCGCGGTGGTAGTAGGTCTGCTGGACGAGATCCTTGAGGTAGACGACACCGCGGATGTCGTCGACGTTCTCGCCGATCACCGGGATCCGGGAGTGCCCGCTGCGGACGGCGAGCGAGGTGGCCTGACCGGCTGTCTTGGTCTCCTCGATCCACACCATCTCGGGGCGCGGGACCATGATCTCGCGGGCCGTGGTGTCGCCGAAGTCGAACACCGACTGGATCATCCGGCGTTCCTCGTCGGCCACGACTCCGCTTTCCTGAGCGAGGTCGACCAGTTCGCGCAGCTCGATCTCGTTGGAGAACGGACCGTTCCGGAAACCGCGCCCGGGGGTGACGGCATTGCCGACGCTGATCAGGATCCGGCTGATCGGGCCGAGCAGGACACCGAGTATCCGCAGCGGTCCGGTGGCGGCGAGCGCGATCGGGTACGCGTGCTGGCGTCCGAGCGTGCGCGGACCGACACCGATGACGACGTAGTCGACGATGACCATCACCGCAGCGCCCACGACGAGCGCCCACGTGCGGTCGAGCACGGCGAGCAACGCACCGACGAGCACGACGGTGGCGGTGATCTCGCAGAGGATGCGCAGCAGCACCGTCAGATTGACGTAGCGGGGCCGATCGTCGAGCAGCCCGAGCAACCGGCGAGCACTGGGACGGCCCTCTTTCGCGAGTTCCTCGGCGCGCGCCGCGGATACGGTGTTGAGCGCGGAATCGACGGCGGCGAACAGGCCTCCGAGCACCACCAGGACGACCGCCAGGACGACGAGGGGCACGGTACTCACGCGATCGTCACTCCCTCGATCGGTGTCGTCCGATCACGATGGCTCGTACTGTCGCCGCTCATGATTCGGGGGTGTCGACGAAACCGGCCTTGCCCAGCAACTTCCGGTCGCGGGCGGCGAGACGCGCCTCGTGCTCGGCGCGACGGATCTCCTCGTACCACTCGGCGAGGAGCTGGTTCTGCAGGCCGAACATCTCCTTCTCCTCCTCCGGTTCGGCGTGGTCGTAGCCGAGGAGGTGGAGCATGCCGTGCACGGTGAGCAGGGCGAGTTCGTGGGCGACCGGGTGACCGGCCTTCGCGGCCTGGTCGGCGGCGAACTGCGGACACAGCACGATGTCGCCGAGCATCGACGGTCCCGGTTCGGGAGCGTCGGGACGCCCGCCGGGTTCGAGTTCGTCCATGGGGAACGACATCACGTCGGTGGGGCCGGGCAGGTCCATCCACCGAACGTGCAGATCGGCCATGGTGTCGAGATCCACGAGCACCATCGACAACTCCGCTGCCGGATGCACATCCATCCGGGCGATCACGAAGCGGGCGACGTCGAGGAGTTCCTCCTCCGAGACGTCCATTCCCGATTCGTTCGAGATCTCGATGCTCATGACTGGAGTTCCTTCTGCACGACGGTATTCGGTTGATCTACAAGGGCGTTCATCGACGCTGCACCCGCTGCGCGCGACGCTGGGCGCGGTTGCCGGGGATCCCGTCGCCGTCGCGGGTGGTGGCCTCGAAACGGCTGTAGGCGTCGACGATGTCGGAGACGAGCCGGTGCCGCACGACGTCGCTGCTGTCGAGTCGCGCGATGTGGATGTCGTCGATGCCGTCGAGGATCTCGGTGGCGGCGGCGAGACCCGAACGGGCACCGCCGGGCAGGTCGATCTGCGTGATGTCGCCCGTCACGACGATCTTGGAGCCGAAGCCCAGGCGCGTGAGGAACATCTTCATCTGCTCGGCGGTGGTGTTCTGCGCCTCGTCGAGGATGATGAAGGCATCGTTCAGGGTGCGGCCACGCATGTACGCCAGGGGCGCGACCTCGATGACCCCGGCCTGCATGAGCTTCGGGATCGCCTCGGGATCCATCATGTCGTGCAGCGCGTCGTGCAGCGGCCGCAGATACGGGTCGATCTTCTCGTGCAGGGTGCCCGGCAGGAAGCCGAGCCGCTCCCCCGCCTCGACGGCGGGACGCGTGAGGATGATGCGGTTGACCTGCTTGGTCTGCAGCGCCTGCACGGCCTTCGCCATGGCGAGATAGGTCTTGCCCGTACCGGCCGGTCCGACACCGAAGACGATGGTGTGGGCGTCGATGGCGTCGACGTACCGCTTCTGGTTCAGGGTCTTGGGCCGGATCGTCTTCCCGCGCCGCGACAGGATGTCGAGACTGAGAACGTCGGCCGGCGACTCGGAGAGCCCCTGGGTGAGCATGCCCACGGTGCGACGCACGGCGTCGGGGGCGAGCGATTGTCCGCGACGGACGATGGTGACGAGCTCGGCGAGCGCACGTTCGGCGAGAGCGACGTCGGCGGGCGCTCCGGTCAGCGTGACGGTGTTGCCCCGCACGTGGATGTCCGCCGCCAGGAGGGCTTCGAGGGCGATCAGATTCTCGTCCGCGGCTCCGAGCAGGGGCGCTGCGGCCTCCGAGGGGAGGTCGAGGCTCGATTTGACCGTGGTCGGTTCGAATTCGGCGGGCTCGTGGGGTCGGTCTGGTTCACTCACGTGGACGGTACGTCCTGCTTTCGGTTCGGCTCCTGCACGACGGTCGTCGTGTTCGTGCCAGTCTAGCGCCGGACGGGGCGTACCCTCCCGCAACAGCGAGTTTCAGCGGGGTTCGGTTCCGCCGTCGCCCGAGCCGGCCTCCACGAGCCACCGTCGTGCCTCGGCGAGGATCCCGGGCGCTCGGTCGGGTGAGACCCCGGCGAGCACGAGGTTGCCCAGGACGATGGTGTCGCCGGAATCGTCGACCAGCCCGAGATTGGCCTGCTCGAGGGTGGCCATCGTCAGGCCTTCCATCATCCCCACGAGCACGGGCGCCGGAAGATAGTCGGAGAGCTGGCCCTGCGCGAGGCCGCGTTCGACGTGCCCGAGGACACGCGAGCGCACCGGGGAGACGAGTTCGGCGATGCGCTGTTCTCCCATCTCCTTGCGCGCGAACGAGAGCAGCACGCGGTAGCGGTCGCCGATGGGCCAGGTCCGCAGCGCCACGACCGCGAGCGCGACGGCGGGATCGTCCGGTTCGGGATGGTCGAGAGCCTCGGCGAGCGCGGTCGAGGCATCGTCGACGATCCCCTCGACGAGGGCTTCCCGATTGGGGAAGTGCGCGTAGACGGTGCGCCGGACGACACCCGCGGCCTTGGCGACATCGTCCATGCTCGCGTCGGAGTCGGCCGCAAAGCACATCACCGCAGCGTCGAGTATGCGCATGCGGTTCGCATTGAATCGGGTTCGCGGTCGTGTGACCGGGTTCTCCACGTTCTCGCCCTCTTCCGCCGACTGTGATCTGTCTTTCATTTTAGTTGCACACGGATGTGCAGCTGCGTAACTTGCACACCACCGTGTAGATAGGGGCTCCGGTCCCGGCCCGTGTCGCACCCGAGGAGAGCCCATGGCCACTGCCGTCACCCCCGCAAGAGGGACTGCAGCGAAGGAACCCTACCGGCTGCGCTGGGTAGGACTGACGGTGCTGTGCCTGAGTCTGCTCATCGTTGTGATGGCCAACACCTCGCTCATCGTCGCCGCCCCCGGCATGCTGCGCGACCTGCAGCTCACCAGCGCCGACATGCAGTGGATCATCGACGGCTACACCGTTCCCTACGCCGCGCTGATGCTGTTGTTCGGCGTGCTCGGCGACCGGTACGGGCGACGCCGCGCGTTGCTGGCCGGTCTGGTCGCCTTCGCCGCCGGCGCGGTCTACGGATCGTTCGCCGACAGCGCCGGCGACGTGATCGTCGCGCGCATCGTCATGGGGGTGGGCGCCGCCGTGATCATGCCCGCGACGCTGTCGCTGCTCGTCGCGATGTTCCCCGTGCACGAGCGTGCCCGTGCGATCGCGGCCTGGGCAGCCACGTCCGGACTCGCGATCGCGCTCGGTCCCCTGCTCGCCGGATGGCTCCTCGAATCGAACTCGTGGGGTTCGACCTTCCTCATCAACGTGCCGATCGCGGCGTTCGCGGCGATCGCGGCCCTGATCCTCGTGCCGGCCTCGAAGGCGGACGATCTCACCCGCACCGACTGGGTCGGCGGCGCCCTGTCCGTCGCCGCTCTCGGCGGAATCGTCTACGCGATCATCGAGGGGTTCCACTTCGGTTGGGGCACCGGGGTGATCGCCACCTCGATCGGCTCGGTGATCGCCGCGGTTCTCTTCGTGGTGTGGGAACTTCGCCACCCCCGGCCGCTGCTGGATGTGCGCCGGGTCGCGGACCGGACCGTCGGCGGCGCCTGCCTGTCGGTGCTGCTGCTGTTCCTCGTCGCCTTCGGGGCCATCTACTTCGTCGCGCAGCAGTTCCAGTTCGTGCTCGGTTACGGCCCGCTCGAGACCGGCCTGCGTCTGCTTCCTCTCGCGGTGACGGTCTCGCTCGGTGCGGCGCTGAGCGGCCGGCTCGCACCCCGACTCGGTGCGCGGATCCTCGTGGGCGCGGGCATGGTCGCCGCCGCGGTGGGCATCCTCACCCTGACCGTCACGGACGGCGCCTCCGACTTCACGCCGTTCCTGATCTCGTTGCTGCTGCTGGGCTTGGGCATCGGTCTGGCCACGCCCCCGTCCACCGACCTGATCATGGGCGGTTTCCCCGACTCGGATCTCGGAGCTGCGGGCGGATTGAACGACACCGCAGTGGAATTCGGTGGTTCGCTGGGCATCGCCGTGCTCGGTTCGATCCTCGCGACCACCTATCACCGCGAGATCTCCGGCTTCCTCGACGGATTGCCGCTCGCGGATCTGACGGGCCCGATGGCCGATCAGGCCGCGATGGCGATCGAGGCGGCCGGCGATTCGGTGGGCGGGGCGGCGATCGTCGCGGAGGAACTCGCGGCGAACCCCTTCGCGGCGTCGTACGCACAACCGCTGCTCGACGCGTCGTCCGCAGCGTTCGCCCAAGCGATCTCGTCCGCGAGCCTCGTCGCCGGCATCGTCCTGCTCGTCGGCGCCGCGGCCGTCACCGCGCTACTCCCCCGCGGACTCCACACGCGCACCCGCAGCGAGGCCGAGATCGGCCACTGACCGCGCGGTGAGCAGGTCGAGCGACCGCTCCCAGGCACGGGTGGTCCGGTTCAGGAAGGCGACGTGGTCCTCGCCGTCGAACAGTTCCAGCGACACCGGATCCCCCGCCGCGTCGGCTGCGTCGACGTAACGATGCGCGACACTCACCGGCACCTGCTCGTCGGCGGTGCCGTGCAGCACCGCGACCGGCACACCGATCGGCGGCCGGTGCATCGGTGAGGCCGACCGGTAACGCTCGGGTGCATCCGCGTAGGACGCACCGAAGAGCGCCTCGAACGCCTCCACGCGACGACCACGTTCCCCGGCGGTGACGAGATCGAGCGCACCCGCCTGCGAGACCACGAATTCCGGTCGCACCGACGTGCTCTCACCCGCGAGCCACACAGCCAGCTGGCCTCCCGCCGAATGACCGACGAGGCGCACACGGTCGGGATCGACCTCGACACCGCCACGCTGCGCGTGCGGAACGACCTCGGTGAAGATCGTCTCGTACGCCGCGACCACATCGGCGGACATCTCGTCCCACGCGCCCCCGGCCTCGAGGCGTCGGTACTCGACGTTCCACGCCACCACACCGCGACGCGCGAGTTCCACCGACAGCGCCGTGCCGAGGGTGAGCTGGTAGCGGCCGTGCCACGAACCGCCGTGGACGACCATGACGACGGGAACGGGCCCCATCACCGTCTCGGGGTCGGGCAGGAAGACGTGCCCGAACTGCTGCGAGTGGGTGCCGTAGGCGATCTTCGTACGAGCCAAGAGAAATCCTTCGGTACGTATGGTCGGGACCCGCCAGCGGTCCCTCAGTACATGGTCGGGACCCGCAAGCGGTCCCTCAGTGCAACGGCCTGGTCCGCCACCGGTCGGTCAACACACCGATCGCGCCGAGTGCCACGGCCGCCGCGGTCGAGGTGCGCAGCACCGTGGGACCGAGACCGACGGCCACCGCGCCCGCGTCGACGAGCGCCTCGACCTCCGCGTCGTCGAGTCCGCCTTCGGGACCGACGATCAGCGTCAGCGAATCGGCATCGCGCACCGGCAGATCGGCGAAGGGGATGGTGGCGGATTCGTGGAGCACCGCGACGACCTCGCCGCGCTCGACGGCCGACCGGACCCGGGCGACGACCTCGGGCGTGCGGTGCAACCCGGCGACCGTCGGCACGTGCGCGCGCCGCGACTGCTTCGCCGCGGACGTCGCGACCGCCTGCCACTTGGCAACACCCTTGACCGCTTTGGCATCCCACCGGGCGACGCAGCGCGCCGACTGCCACGGCACGAACTCGTCGGCGCCGGCCTCGGTGGCCAGTTCGACGGCGAGTTCGGACCGATCGGATTTCGGCAGCGCCTGCACGACGGTCACGCTCGGACGCGGCGGGTCGACGACGCGACGACCGAGCACGAGCGCTTCGAGCCGGTCCTTCGCCACCGCCGTGACCTCGACGTCGGCGACTTCACCGGCACCGTCGGACAACACGAGCCGCTCGCCGACCGCGATGCGGCGCACCGTGGCGGCGTGCCGGCCCTCCTTGCCGTCGAGCACGGCCGTCCGCCCCTCGTCGGGCAGCGGATCGAGGTAGAACAGTGTCGCGGCCACCCGACCGACCTAGCGGGCGCTGAACGCGTCGCGCAGGCGCGAGAACAGGCCGCCGGTGTTCTGCGAACCCGTGGTCACGACCTCGACGTGCTCCCGGTCGCTGTGCCGGCGCAAGTCCTCGAGCAGCTTCGTCTGCTTGTGATCGAGCTTGCTCGGCACCACGACCTCGAGATGCGCGTGCAGGTCGCCGCGCGTACCCGAGCGCAGTTTCGGCATGCCGTGGCCGCGCAGCACCGAGATCGAACCGGGCTGGGTACCGGGATCGATGGTGATCTCGGTGGGTCCGTCGAGGATGGTCTCGACCGTCACCTTGGTGCCGAGCGCAGCGTCGACCATGGGCACGCGGATGGTGCAGTGCAGGTCGTCGCCGTCGCGCACGAAGACCTCGTGCTGCTGTTCGAGCACCTCGACGTAGAGATCGCCGGCGGGTCCGCCGCCGGGACCGACCTCGCCCTGGGCAGCAAGGCGGATGCGCATCCCGTTGCCGACACCGGCGGGCACCTTGACGGTGATCTCGCGGCGGGCACGCACGCGGCCGTCGCCGCCGCACTTGCGGCAGGGATCCGGGATCGTCTCGCCGACACCGCGACAGGTGGGGCACGGCCGGGAGGTCATGACCTGGCCGAGGAAGGAACGCTGGACGGACTGGACCTCGCCGGCACCGCCGCAGGTCTCGCAGCGCACGGGCTTCGAGTCGCCGTGGGTGCCGGAACCGGTGCACGCGTCGCACAGGATCGCGGTGTCGACCGTGACCGTCTTGGTGACGCCGCGAGCGCATTCCTCGAGGGTCAGGCGGGTGCGGAGCAGCGAGTCGGCGCCGGGCTGGACGCGGCCGCGCGGACCGCGGGAACCGCCGGCGCCGCCACCGAAGAACGCCTCGAAGACGTCGCCGAGGCCGCCACCGAAGCCGGCACCGCCGAAGCCGCCTGCACCGCCGCCACCGGGTTCGAGCGGGTCGCCGCCGAGGTCGACGATGCGTCGCTTCTCGGGATCCGACAGCACCTCGTAGGCGGCCGAGATCTCCTGGAAACGCTTCTGCGCCGACTCGTCGGGGTTCACATCCGGGTGGTGCTCGCGCGCCAACTTGCGGTACGCCCGTTTGATCTCCTGGTCGGTCGCGTTCTTGGACACGCCGAGCGTCCCGTAGTAGTCCCGTGCCACGTTTGGTTCTCGTCCTTACGTCGTTCTACAGAGCAAAATGGACGGTGCTCAGCGTTCGCCGAGCACCTCACCGATATATCTCGCAACGGTGGCGACCGATGCGATGGTTCCCGGATAGTCCATCCGGGTGGGGCCGAGCACCCCCAGACCACCGAAGACCGTACCCGCGGCCCCGTAACCGGTGGACACGACCGAGGTGGTGCGCATCTCCTCGAACTGGGTCTCCTCACCGATGCGGACGGTGACCCGGCCGGCGTCCTGGCTGGACGCGAGCAGTTTGAGCACCACGACCTGCTCCTCGAGGGCTTCGAGGACCGTGCGCAACGAACCCGGCACTATCCCGTGGCCGTCGAAGTCGGCGGCGTTACGGGTGAGATTGGCGGTGCCTCCGAGCACGAGACGCTCCTCGGGGTGCTCGACGAGGGTCTCCACCAGCACGGTGGTGCACCGGATGAGCGCGTCGCGCAGATCGTCCGGTGCGTTGTCGGCGAGCTCGGTGACCGCGACGGAAGCCGCGGCGAGCCGCTTGCCCGTCAATGCCCCACCGAGCAGCTCACGCAGCCGCGACAGGCCGTCCTCGTCGATCACGTCGCCGAGTTCGACGATGCGCTGATCGACGCGGCCCGAGTCGGTGATGAGCACGAGCAGCAGCCGCGCCGGCGTCAGCCCGACCACCTCGAGATGTCGCACGGACGACGCCGAGAGCGTCGGGTACTGCACGACCGCGACCTGGCGGGTGAGCTGCGCGAGCAACCGCACCGCGCGGCGCAGCACGTCGTCCAGGTCGACGCCCGATTCGAGGAACTGCAGGATCGCGCGGCGCTCGGCCGACGAGAGCGGTTTGACCTCCGCGATCCTGTCGACGAACTGGCGGTAGCCCTTGTCGGTGGGCACGCGTCCCGAGCTCGTGTGGGTCTGTGTGATGTATCCCTCTGCTTCGAGCACAGCCATGTCGTTACGGACCGTGGCGCTGGACACACCGAGGTTGTGCCGGTCGACGAGAGTCTTGGAGCCGATCGGCTCCTTGGTGGACACGTAATCCGCCACGATGGCGCGCAAGACCTTGAATCTCCGCTCCTCGGTACTCGACAACCCGCCACCTCCGTTTCCGCCGCCTGCAGGACTGCACCTCTCGGGGCCGTACCCTGCCAGTCTAATCGCGCGACGACCTCGAAGGTGTCGGGCACGTGTGCGACACCACCCCGAACCGGAGGCGACGCCGTCGGCGCGTCCCCCGTAATGTGTCCGCATGATCTTCAAGGGCGTCCGGGACGGCAAACCGTATCCCGATCACGGACTGTCTCTGCGCGACTGGTCGAGGATTCCGCCCCGCCAGGTGCGCCTCGACGAGATCGTCACGACGACGAAGGTGCTCGAACTCGACCGGCTGTTGTCGGAGGACTCGACCTTCTACGGCGATCTGTTCCCACACGCCGTCCAGTGGCAGGGCGTGCTGTACCTCGAGGACGGGCTCCACCGTGCCGTGCAGTCCGCACTGCGGAACCGGCCGGTGCTGCACGTGCGTGTCTTCGAGTACGACGTGCTGATTCCCGGTGGCGTGCCCGACCCGGGCGCCGAGGTTCGGGGCCCGTCTCCCGCATAGCCCGATCAGGGGTGGATTCGCCCCGTTTCGACCGACGTCCGACGGACCGCCCGAGCTCTCGGACACCGACCGGGAAGGAATGGCATGGGCGAGACGTTCGGCCGCTACGAACTGCAGACCCGGCTCGGCCAGGGCGGGATGGGTCAGGTGTGGTGCGCATTCGACTCGGTCACCGATCGTCAGGTCGCGGTCAAGGTCCTGCCGCCGGAACTCGCCGACGACGCCGGATACCGCGCGCGTTTCGATCGTGAGGCCCGGGCCGTCTCCAAGCTCCGCCATCCGAACATCGTCCCGATCCACAATTTCGGTGAGATCGACGGACGGCTGTACATCGACATGGCCCTGCTCGAGGGCGAGGATCTCGGCACCGTCCTACGACGTGAAGGTTCCCTGCCGCTCGACCGCACCGTGCGCGTGATCGGCCAGGTCGCTGCGGCTCTCGACGCCGCACACGATGCGGGACTGGTGCACCGGGACGTCAAACCGGCCAACATCGTGCTGCACCCCAGCGGCCATACCTATCTGATCGACTTCGGGATCGCACATGCCGACGGTCAGACCGCGCTCACGCGCGAGGCCGGAGCGATCGGCACTCTCGCGTACATGGCCCCGGAACGCTTCGACGGCCGATCCGGGCCGGGTTCCGACATCTACGCGCTGACCTGCGTGTTGTTCCAGTGCCTCACCGGACGAGCACCGTTCGCCACCGACAGCACCGCTCAGCACGTCGCCTCCCATCTCACGAAACCGCCGCCGCGTCCGACCGACCTCGTGCCCGGCCTCCCTGCCGCGCTGGACGGCGTCGTCGCACGTGGGATGGCCAAGCGGGTCGAGGATCGGTATCGCCGGGCCGGTGAACTCGCCGAGGATCTGGCCCGGAGCACGATGGACCGACGGCCGCCGCGCGGGGCACCGGTCCCGCTCCGGAAGGTCGAGCCCGGACCGCCGCCCACGGCGGTGATCCCGCCGACCGCGGTGAACCCGTCGAGCTGGATGGGCCCGCCGACCTTCCCGAACCGACCCCCGATGGGGCCTCCTCCCCCACCTCCGGCGCGTGCACCGCGCCGCGGTGCGGTCGTGGCACTCGCGGTCGCCGCCGCGGTGATCGCGGTGGGGGCGGTGCTCGCCTTCGTCCTCGGGCGGGGCACCGGCGACTCGCCGTCCGCCGGTGCCACGAGTCCACTCCCGGCGGAGACCTCGACACCCTCCACCGTGCCGTCCTCACCCGGATCGACGTCACCCGAACCGACCTCGTCGGAGTCACCGCCGAGTTTCGAGCGTATGGAGACCTTCGTGCGGGACTACTACGCGTTGCTCCCGGACGACACCGAACAGGCCTGGGCGTTGTTCGATCCCCACTACGCGGGGAAGGTCGGCCGGGCCGGGTTCGAGGAGTTCTGGCCGACGATCCGGTCCGTCTCGGTGGATGCCGTGGAGCCCCGCGATGCGTCGAGTGTGATCGTCACCCTGACGTTCGTCACCGTCGACGGCCGGACCGAGTCGGAGAAGCGCTGGGTGTCGGTGGTCGAGAACCGTGGGCGGCTGTCGGTCTACGACTCGGAGCGCATCGGCGCGGCATGACGCGACCGGTCGGTCGGAGCGGCGTGACGCGACCGGACGGTTAGTCGTCCGCGCCGAGCAGGATGGTGCGGACCACCGCGTCGGCGAGCAGCCGGCCCCGGTCGGTGAGCACGAGATGATCGTCGCGCTCCACGGCGAGCCCGTCGGCGACCACCGTCTCCGCCGCGACGCGCTCACCGTCGTCGAGTTCCGACAACGGCAGGCCCGTGCGCAGCCGCACGGTGAGCATGACGAGTTCGGTGTGCCGGTCCTCGGCCGTGAGGTGTTCGCTGCCCCCGACGGGCAGGACTCCGTCGGCGAGGGTCGACGCGTAACGGGCGGGATGCTTGACGTTCCACCAGCGCACGCCGCCGACATGGCTGTGCGCGCCCGGCCCGGCGCCCCACCAGTCGCCGCCGTCCCAGTAACCGAGGTTGTGGGCGCAGCGCGCCGACGGATCGTCGGCCTTCGCCCAGTTGGACACCTCGTACCAGGTCATTCCGGCGTCGGCGAGTCGCACGTCGATCCGCTCGTACCGCGATGCGAGCACGTCGTCGTCCGGGGCCGGCAGCTCGCCGCGACGGACACGGCGGGCGAGGGCGGTGCCGTCCTCGACGATGAGCGCGTACGCCGAGACGTGGTCGACGCCCGCTTCGAGCACGGCGTCGAGGGAGGCGTCGAGATCGGCATCGCGCTCGCCGGGAGTGCCGTAGATCAGATCGAGGTTGACGTGGCCGAAACCGGCCGCGCGCGCTTCCTTCGCCGCCGCGACGGGACGCCCGGGTGTGTGGGTGCGGTCGAGGACCGCCAGCACGTGCGGCGCCGCGGACTGCATGCCGAGCGACACGCGGGTGTATCCGGCCTCGCGGATCGACGAGAAGAACTCCGTGGAGGTCGACTCCGGGTTCGATTCGGTCGTCACCTCGGCGCCGGGGGCGAGCCCGAACGAGTCGCGGATCGCGTCGAGTACCTGCGCGAGACCGTCCGCGCCGAGCAGCGAGGGCGTTCCGCCGCCGACGAAGACCGTCTCGGCGGCGGGGGCCGGTCGTCCGGCCTCGGACAGCAGCCGGGCACCGGCGTCGAGTTCGCGGCGCAGACCCTCGAGCCAGGACTGCGGCGAGGCCGCGCTGCCGAGTT
Organism: Rhodococcus sp. BUPNP1; assembly: GCF_002215235.1. Taxonomy (NCBI): domain Bacteria; kingdom Bacillati; phylum Actinomycetota; class Actinomycetes; order Mycobacteriales; family Nocardiaceae; genus Rhodococcus; species Rhodococcus sp. BUPNP1. The sequence goes on along the minus strand of NZ_NERM01000004.1, from coordinate 151,608 downwards.
CCCCGGCCGTGTAGGTGTTGAAGTCGCAGTAGCCGCAGCGGGTCGCGCAGAAGGGCACGTGCACGTACACGCCGAACGGTCGCGTCCCCACGCCGGCGAGTGCCGAAGCGGGAAGTTCGAGACCGGCCGGACGACCCGCGATACCGATTTCCGTGCCGGTGCGTCGACCGATCTCAGTGCTGTTCACGCCCTCCAGTGTTCCAGAGACCCGAAGGGCGGTTCCGCGCGCGACGCCCCTACCTCGACATTTCCCGAAAATTGGGTGGAAATACCGCCCGCAATTCGGAATCGCCCCGGTGACATGGCACAATGGTCCGCATGACAGGACACGGAGTGCGACTCGTGGCGCGACGCCACGTCGACTTCAAGCGCGTCTGCGCATCCTGTTGTCTGCCTTGCGCCGCTTGTCTCTGCGCCGACTGTCTCTAGTCGGCACTCCCCGGCACATCCCAGATCCCGCCGGGTCGAAGCATGCGTGCACGAGGTCAGCCCCCTCCTGCGCTCGTCGATCCGGTTCCAGCGAATATCAGGAGACCCTGTATGTCGTCGACCACCGACGTCACGCCCGCCGACGAGTCGGCCACTCCCGCCCGCCGCGCGCGTCCCGCCAAGCGTCGCGCCGAGGGCCAGTGGGCCCTCGGTTACCGCGAGCCGCTCAACGCCAACGAGCAGACGAAGAAGGACGACAACCCGCTCAACGTCCGCAAGCGTATCGAGAACATCTACGCGCAAACCGGTTTCGACGGAATCGACAAGAGCGATCTGCGCGGCCGCTTCCGCTGGTGGGGTCTGTACACCCAGCGCGAGCAGGGCTACGACGGCACCTACACCGGTGACGAGAACATCGACCTGCTCGAGGCGAAGTACTTCATGATGCGGGTGCGCTGCGACGCCGGCGCCCTGAATCTCGCGCAGCTGCGCACGATCGCCGGTATCTCCACCGAGTTCGGTCGCGACACCGCCGACCTGTCCGATCGCGAGAACGTCCAGTACCACTGGATCGAGGTCGAGAACGTCCCGGAGATCTGGCGTCGTCTCGAATCGGTCGGTCTGAAGACCACCGAGGCGTGCGGCGACTGCCCCCGCGTCGTGCTCGGTTCGCCGCTCGCCGGTGAGTCCCTCGACGAGATCATCGACGGCACTCCGGCGATCGACGAGATCGTGAGCCGCTACATCGGCAACCCCGAGTACTCGAATCTGCCGCGCAAGTTCAAGACCGCGATCTCCGGCCAGCAGGACGTCGTGCACGAGATCAACGACGTCGCCTTCATCGGCGTCGAGCACCCCGAGCACGGCCCCGGCTTCGACCTGTGGGTCGGCGGCGGTCTGTCCACCAACCCGATGCTCGCGCAGCGGGTCGGCGCGTGGGTGCCGCTCGAGGAGGTCGCCGATGTGTGGGAAGGCGTCGTCGCGATCTTCCGCGACTACGGCTACCGCCGGCTGCGGTCCAAGGCACGCCTGAAGTTCCTCATCAAGGACTGGGGCATCGAGAAGTTCCGCGAGGTGCTCGAGACCGAATACCTGAAGCGTCCGCTGATCGACGGCCCGGCCCCGGCTGCACCGGAGCGTCCGATCGATCACGTCGGAGTCCAGAAGCTGCGCAACGGCCTCAACGCCGTGGGTGTCGCGCCGATCGCCGGTCGTGTCTCGGGCACGATCCTGTCGAAGGTCGCCGACGCCGCCGAGCGTGCGGGTTCGGACCGGATCCGGTTCACCCCGTACCAGAAGCTGATCGTGCTCGACGTGGCCGACGACAAGGTCGAGCAGCTCGTCACCGAGCTCGAGGCGCTGGGTCTGCCGGCTTCCCCGTCGCCGTGGCGCAAGAACCTCATGGCGTGCACGGGAATCGAGTTCTGCAAGCTGTCCTTCGTCGAGACGCGCAAGCGTTCGCAGGCTCTCGTGCCCGAGCTCGAGGAGCGTCTCGCCGACATCAACGCGCAGCTCGACGTCCCGGTGACGATCAACATCAACGGCTGCCCGAACTCGTGCGCGCGCTCCCAGATCGCCGACATCGGCTTCAAGGGTCAGCTCGTCGACGACGGTGAGGGCAACCAGGTCGAGGGTTTCCAGGTGCACCTCGGCGGTGCGCTGGGCTTCGACGCGAAGTTCGGACGCAAGCTGCGCCAGCACAAGGTCACCAGCGCCGAGCTCGGCGACTACATCGAGCGGGTGGTGCGCACCTTCGTCAAGGAGCGCGCGCCCGGCGAGCGCTTCGGCGAATGGGTCGTCCGCGCCGAGGAGGCAGACCTGCGATGACGGGCACTGCTGCAGCGGTCGACACGAAGACGGATCGGGAAGGGACGCGATGACGATCGATACGAACATCGACGAGCTCCGAAGTATTGCCGCGCAGGGGGCGGCAGAACTCGAAGGTGCGTCGGCGCAGGAACTCCTGCGGTGGACGGACGAGACCTTCGGTACCCCCACCACCGACGGTGGACGTAGCGGGTACATCGTCGCGTCCAACATGCAGGACGGTGTCCTGGTCCATCTGGCCGCGCAGCAGCGCCCCGGCGTGGACGTGCTGTTCCTCGACACCGGCTACCACTTCGCCGAGACGCTCGGCACGCGCGATGCGGTGGAGCAGGTGTACGGCGTGAACATCGTCAACGCCCGGGCGCAGCAGTCCGTCGCGGAGCAGGACGCCCTGCTCGGCAAGGATCTGTTCGCTCGCGACCCGAACGAGTGCTGCCGCCTGCGCAAGGTGGTGCCGCTGAAGGAGAGTCTGAAGGGCTACCGCGCCTGGGTGACCGGCATCCGCCGTGTCGAGGCGCCCACCCGCGCGAACGCACCGCTGATCTCGTTCGACGACGCGTTCGGACTGGTGAAGATCAATCCGATCGCGGCATGGTCCGACGAGGACATGCAGAACTACATCGACGAACACGGGATCCTCGTCAATCCCCTCGTCGACGAGGGCTACCCGTCCATCGGGTGCGCCCCGTGCACCACCAAACCACTTCCCGGAGCCGATCCGCGCAGCGGGCGCTGGGCCGGCCGAGCCAAGACCGAATGCGGGTTGCACGCCTCATGACACTCACCGATACGAATCCCACCGACACCCGGACGCTGTTGGACGGCAACCGGTTCGACACCCTCGACGCCCTCGAGTCGGAGGCGATCCACGTCTTCCGCGAGGTCGCGGGCGAGTTCGAACGCCCCGTCATCCTGTTCTCGGGAGGCAAGGACTCCACCGTCCTGCTGCACCTCGCGATCAAGGCGTTCTGGCCCGCACCGCTGCCCTTCGCGCTGCTGCACGTCGACACCGGCCACAACCTGCCCGAGGTCCTCGAGTTCCGCGACCACGTGGTCGAGAAGTACAACCTGCGACTGCACGTCGCGAGCGTCGAGGACTACCTCGCCGACGGCCGGCTCACCGAGCGTCCCGACGGCATCCGCAACCCGCTGCAGACCGTGCCGCTGCTCGACGCGATCTCGGAGAACCGGTTCGACGCCGTCTTCGGCGGCGGCCGCCGCGACGAGGAGCGTTCGCGCGCCAAGGAGCGGATCTTCTCGCTGCGCAACGCATTCGGCCAGTGGGATCCGAAGCGGCAGCGTCCGGAGCTGTGGAATCTGTACAACGGGAAGCACGCACCCGGTGAGCACGTGCGAGTGTTCCCGCTGAGCAACTTCACCGAGCTCGACATCTGGCGGTACATCGCCCGCGAGAACGTCGAACTGGCGAGCATCTACTACGCGCACGAGCGTCCCGTCTACCGCCGCGACGGCATGTGGATGACCCCGGGTGTCTGGGGTGGTCCGGCCGAGGGCGAAGAGCTCGAGACGCGTTCGGTGCGCTACCGCACCGTCGGCGACGGCTCGACCACCGGCGCGATCCTGTCCGAGGCCTCCACGAACGAGGAGATCCTCGCCGAGGTCGCGGCATCACGACTGACCGAGCGCGGCGCCACCCGCGGCGACGACCGGGTTTCCGAAGCGGCGATGGAAGACCGCAAGCGAGAGGGCTATTTCTGATCATGAGCGACCTTCACGAGCGGAGCGTGCAGAGCGACACGCAGCTGCTGCGCCTCGCCACCGCCGGTTCGGTCGACGACGGCAAGTCCACCCTGGTGGGCCGGCTGCTCTACGACACCAAGTCCGTACTCGCCGACCAGATCGACGCCGTCACCCGCGCGTCGGTCGACCGCGGCCTCGACACCCCCGACCTGTCGCTGCTCGTCGACGGTCTGCGCGCCGAGCGTGAGCAGGGCATCACCATCGACGTGGCCTACCGCTACTTCGCGACGCCGAAGCGCAGCTTCGTCCTGGCCGACACGCCGGGTCACGTCCAGTACACCCGCAACACGGTGTCGGGTGCGTCCACCGCGCAGCTCGTCGTCCTGCTGGTCGACGCACGGAAGGGTGTCGTCTCGCAGACCCGCAAGCACGCCGCCGTGCTGGCCCTGCTCGGTGTGCCGAAGCTCGTCCTCGCGGTCAACAAGATCGACCTCGTCGAGGATCCGGCCTCGGTGTTCGCGCAGATCTCCGCCGAGTTCGGGGAACTGACGAGCTCGCTCGGCTGGGCGCCCGCGGACGTGCAGGAGATCCCGGTCTCCGCGCTGCACGGCGACAACGTGGCGGTGCGCAGCGAGAACACCCCCTACTACGACGGCCCGACCCTCATCGAGTACCTCGAGTCGGTCCCCGTCGACGCCGACGTGCACGGCCGGCACGAGACCGGTCTGCGCTTCCCGGTGCAGTACGTGATCCGTCCCCGCACCGCCGAGTTCCCCGACTACCGCGGCTACGCCGGCCAGGTCGCGGCGGGATCCGTGCGCCCCGGCGACGAGGTCGTCGTGCTGCCGTCCGGTGTCCGCACCACCGTCGAGCGCATCGACAGTGCCGACGGCGCATTCGATGTCGCGCACGCCGGCCGGTCGGTGACCCTCGTGCTCGCCGACGACGTCGACGTCTCCCGCGGCGACATCATCGCCACCCCGGAGGCGGCACCCGAGCCGCTGTCGGAGTTCGAGGCCACCGTGTGCTGGCTCGCCGAGAAGCCGCTGCGTCCCGGCGCCCGGCTGCTGCTCAAGCACGGCACCCGCACCACGCAGGCCATCGTCGGGACGATCGACGAGCGGTTCGACGAGCAGAACCTCTCCTCCGTCCCGAGCCCGGACAGCATCGAGCTCAACGAGATCGCGCGCATCACGGTGCGTGTGGCCGAGCCGATCGCCGCGGACGACTACCGCGTCAACCGCCGCAGCGGCAGCTTCCTGCTGATCGATCCGGCCGGGGGCAACACCCTCGCCGCGGGTCTCGTGGGCGACGGACTCGCCGACATCGAGCTCGGGGACCGCGTCCCGGCATGATGCCGCTCGTCGCCGTCGCGCACGGCAGTCGCGACCCGCGTTCGGCGCGGGCCGTGGCTGCCGCGCTCGACACCGTCCGGGCCGAGAATCCCGGTCTGGATGTGCGACTCGCGTTCCTGGACCTGAACACCCCGGCGGTCGGTCAGGTCCTCGACGCGCTCGTCGCGGACGGGCATCGGCAGGTCGTGGTGGTGCCGCTGCTGCTCGGCAGCGCCTTCCACGCGCGGGTCGATCTGCCGGCCCTGTTGCACGAGGCGCAGCAACGTCATCCTTTGCTCGAGGTGCTGTGCTCGCCGATCCTCGGCGACGACGATCTCCTCGTCGACGCGGCTCGCGACCTGATCACGGCCACGGGTGTGTCGGTCGACGATCCGTCCGTCGGTGTCGCGGTGTGCGCGGTGGGATCGCGACGCCCCGAAGCGAACCGGGCGACCGAACTGGTCGTTCCTCGTATCCTCGCCGGCACGGCGTGGACGCGGGCCGCGGCGTGCTTCGCCACCACCGGTCCGTCCGTCGGGACGACCCTCGCCGACCTCACCTCCCGCGGCGCCCGCACCGTCGTGCTGACACCGTGGATCCTCGCCCCCGGACTGCTCTGGGACCGCGCCTGCGCCGAGGCCGACAGCCTCGGGCACGTGCGGGTCGCGCAGACCCTCACCCGGCACGATGCCGTCGCGCGGGTGATCACCGCGCGCTACACCGAGGCCGTGCACCGGCGGCGCGGACTGCACGTCGCCTGAGTCGCGTCCGACTCTCCGCCCGAGTTCACGCACGATTCGCATTCCTCCGCTACAACGGAGTCACGGTCGTCGTTCGGCGACATCGGTGATCCGGGAGGGCCTCGCGTGCAGAACGAACTCCGTCGCTACATCGACCGGCTCCGTACGGAGGGCTATTCGGTGCGCGACGACCACGGTGAGGACCCTGATCTGATCGACATCGAGGGCCGCGCCGTCGACACCTGGCGGGAGAACTATCCGTACGACACCCGGATGGACCGCGCCACCTACGAGGTCGAGAAGTACCTCCTGCAGATCGAACTGCTGAAGTTCCAGTCGTGGGCCAAGGACAACGGGTCCAAGCACATCATCGTGTTCGAAGGTCGCGACGCCGCCGGCAAGGGCGGCACGATCAAGCGGTTCCAGGAGTACATCAACGTCCGGCACGCCCGGACCGTCGCGCTCAACAAGCCGTCCGACCGCGAGCAGGGCCAGTGGTACCTGCAGCGCTACATCCAGCACTTCCCCACCGCCGGTGAGCTCGTGCTGTTCGACCGCTCCTGGTACAACCGCGCCGGGGTCGAGCGGGTCATGGGTTTCTGCAGCGACGACGAGTACGAACGCTTCATGGAGCACGTCCCGTTGTTCGAGAAGCTCGTCGTGGACGCCGGCATCACCCTGACGAAGTTCTGGTTCTCCGTGACCCGGAGGGAGCAGCGCACGCGCTTCGCCATCCGCCAGCTCGATCCGGTGCGGCGGTGGAAGCTGTCGGAGATGGACCTCGAATCGCTCGACAAGTGGGACCAGTACACCGACGCGAAGGAAGAGATGTTCCGGCGCACCGACACCGACTGGGCGCCGTGGACGACCATCAAGTCCAACGACAAGAAGCGGGCACGGATCAACGCGATGCGGTTCTTCCTCAACCAGTTCGAGTACGACGACAAGGACCGTCAGATCGTCTTCCCGGCCGACCCGAAGATCGTCCGGCGCGGCAAGGATGCCGTCGGCGACTAGCCTCCGGGAGGTCGTGCTCCGGGCGTGCCGAGGTGCGCAGGGCTGGCGCGCAGCCTGTGATCCGTACCACACTGGACGGTGACGCGAGGAGGCAGCATGGGCACAGCCAATGTCGGTCACGGAATCGTCGTCGGCATCGACGGATCGGACAGCGCACTCGATGCGGCCCGGTGGGCCGCCTGCGTCGCCCGGCGTCTCGGCGAACCGATCGACCTGGTGCACGTTCATCCCCCCACCTCCGACAACGGGACCGACCCGTCGGAGGCCGTTCTCACCGCCGCGGAAGCAGCCGTTCGTGGCGCGGTCGACCGGGTGGAGGTCCGGCGGTCCACGCCGTCGGGCAAGCCGGATCGCGTGCTCACCGACCTGTCGCGTGAGGCACGGATGATCGTTCTCGGTCACACCACCACCACCGAATGGCAGTCGATGGTGCGGCGTTCCGACGTCGTGTCGGTGGCCAACCACGCCGAATGCCCGGTGGTGACGTGGCGCAGCCGCGAGGGATTCCAGCCACCCGACGGTCGTCCGGTCGTCGTCGGCGTGGACGGCACCGAGGTCAGTGCGGGGGCCGTCGAGCACGCGTTCGCGACCGCGGCGGCGCTCGAGGCACCGCTCGTCGCGATCCACACGTGGACGGAGCAGTCCACGCTCACCTACGGCGAGGGGTCACGGTTCACGGACTGGACGGCCTACGTCGAGTACCGGAGGGAGGAGATGAGGTCGAACACCTCCGGGCACACCGAGCGGTTCCCCGACGTCGAGGTCTCCTACCGGGTCGAGCGGGGCAAGCCCGACATCGTCCTGCTCGAGGAGTCCAAGAGCGCCCAGCTCGTGGTGGTGGGCAGCCACGGGCGGAGTCCGCTGGCCGCTGCGGTGGTCGGCTCGAGCAGCCAGGGACTGATCCACCACAGTTGCTGTCCGGTCATGATCTGCCGGGCCCACCACCGGTCGGAGACCGAAGCGCACTGACCCGGCGCGCATGAGCCCGACGCCGGCGTTCGGTTACTGCGCGGCGGTACCGAGCGGGGCGGCCTCGGACGCGGCGGGAGCGTGCGCGTAGACGGTATCGCCCGCGACGAGCCCCAGGTCGTGGGCTTCGCCGCGGGTGATCTGCGTCGTGAACTGCTCACCGGTCGCGTCGTTGCGCAGTTCGACACGTACCTCGAAGCCCAGCCGGACGACACGCTCGACGGTCGCCCGCGTGACACCGACCGAGCCGCCGGACGTGTCGGAGAGCGCGGGTTGCCGGGCGAGCCGGATGTCGTGCGGCCGCACCAGCACGCCGTTGAGCTTGGACACCGTGCCGAGGAACGACATCACGAAGCTGTTCGCCGGGCGATCGTAGAGTTCCTCGGGCGTTCCGACCTGTTCGATGCGTCCGGCGTTCATCACCGCGATGCGGTCGGCGACGTCGAGCGCCTCCTCCTGGTCGTGCGTGACGAGCACGGTGGTCACGTGCACCTCGTCGTGCAGGCGGCGCAGCCAGGTCCGCAGGTCGGCGCGGACCTTTGCGTCCAGGGCACCGAACGGCTCGTCGAGCAGCAGCACCTGCGGGTCCACCGCGAGGGCACGCGCGAGCGCCATGCGCTGACGCTGGCCGCCGGACAGCTGCGCCGGATAGCGTCGCTGGAATCCGCCGAGCCCGACGATCTCGAGCAGGTCGTCGACCCGCTTCGTGATCTCGGCCTTGGGGCGCTTGCGGATCTTGAGTCCGAAGGCGACGTTCTCGCGCACGGTCATGTGCTTGAACGCGGCGTAGTGCTGGAACACGAACCCGATGTCGCGCTTCTGCGGGGTGACGCCGGTGACGTCCTTGCCGGCGATGTGGACGCTGCCCGCGTCGAGGGTCTCGAGGCCCGCGATCGAGCGCAGCAGGGTCGACTTCCCCGAACCCGACGGGCCGAGCAGGGCGGTGAGCGAGCCGGACGGGATGTCGATGTCGACGTCGTCGAGTGCGGCGAAGTCTCCGTAGTTCTTGCGCGCCCCGGTGACGGTGATCATTCGGTGCTCCTCTTCCGGTCGAGCAGGGTCATCAGCAGCAGGACGATCACCGCGATGGCCATGAGCAGGGTCGCGGCGCTGTAGGCGCCGAAGGTGTTGTGGTCGTCGATGTACCGGGCGTGCACGAGCAGCGTCAGCGTCTGGGAGACGCCGGGGAAGCCGGACGAGACCATGATGACGGCACCGAACTCGCCGAGGGCTCGCGCGACGGTGAGGACGATGCCGTAGGTCAGGCCCCAGCGGATCGCCGGCAACGTGATCCGCCAGAAGGTCTGCCAGGTGTTCGCGCCGAGGGTCGCGGCGGCCTGTTCCTGCTCCTCCCCGATCTCGCGCAGCACCGGTTCGACCTCGCGCACGACGAACGGCAGCGTCACGAAGATCGTCGCGAGCACCATGCCCGGCAGGCCGAAGATCACCTTGAAGCCGAGATCCTCGACGGCACCGAACCATCCGTTGGCGCCCCAGAGCATGATCAGCGCGACACCCACGACGATCGGAGAGACCGCGAAGGGCAGGTCGACGACGGCCTGCAGCAGTCCCCTCCCCGGGAATCTGCCGCGGACGAGGGCCAGAGCGACGACGATGCCGAAGATCACGTTCACGGGTACGACGATCGCGACGATCAGCAGCGACAGGTTCAGCGCCGAGATCGCGGCGGGGGTGCTGATCGATTGGGCGAACGCCACGATGCCGTTCTCGAAGGTGCGGTAGAGGATCACCCCGATCGGGACGAGCAACAGCACGAACAGATAGGCGAGCGCGACGAAGCGCAACGACAGTCGGGATGCGACGGACGGTTTCACCGGTCGTCCTCCTCTCGGCGCAGCCCCCGGTTCGCGACCAGGCGCAGGACGAACAGCACGACGAAGGCGATCACCAGCAGCGCGACGGAGACCGCGGCGGCGTTGACCGGCCGGTCGATCTCGATCTGCTGCTGGATGTACTGCGACGCGACCTGGGTCTTGTACGGGATGTTGCCGCCGATGAGCACGATCGAGCCGTACTCACCGATGGCGCGGGCGAACGCCAGGCCGGTGCCGCCGAGGACGGCCGGTGCGAGCACGGGCAGCACGACCGTGCGGAAGATCGTGAAGTTGCCGGCTCCGAGCGAGGCGGCGGCCTCCTCGACCTCACGGTCGGCCTCGATGAGCACCGGCTGCACCGAGCGCACCACGAACGGCAGCGTGACGAACGCCAGCGCCACCACCAGTCCCGGCTCGGTCGCGTTGAGCTGCACACCGATCGGGCTCTGCGGCCCGTACAGCGAGAGCAGCACGATGCTCGCGACGATCGTCGGCAGGGCGAAGGGCAGGTCGATGAGGGCGTTGACGAACTTCTTGCCCGGGAACTCGTCGCGGACGAGCACCCAGGCGATCACCGTGCCCATCACCGCGTTGATCGCCGCGACGACCAGCGAGACGACGACGGTGATCCGCAGGGTCGCCAGGGCGGCCGGCGCGGTGATCGCATCGACGAAGGTCCCGAGACCGTCCGAGACGGAGTGGAAGGCGAGGGCCGCGAGGGGAAGCAGGACTATCAGGCTCAACCACAGGGTGGCGATGCCGATACCGAGGGGCCCGACGGCGCCGGTGAACATCCGGCGTCGTGGTCGGGCGGGGGCCGTGGCGGACGGCCGGCGACGCGAACCCGCCGGGGCGGGAGACGAATCTCCCGACCCGGCGGTGTGTTCCGAAACGGTCACGCGCGTGCTCTACTTCGTCGCGTTGTCGTAGATCACCGCGATGGTGCCGGTGCTGTCGGCGAACAGCTCCTCGTTCACGGTCTCCCAGCCACCGAGATCGGCGACGGTCCACAGCTTCTCCGGCTGCGGGAACTCGTCGGCGAACTCCTCGGCGACGGTCGGATCGACGGGCCGGAAGCCGGCCTCGGCCCACAGGCGCTGCGCCTCGGGGGTGTACAGGAAGTCGTTGAACGCCTGCGCGACCTCGACGTCCTTCGCGTTCTTCAGTACCGCTGCGGGATTCTCGATCTTGAAGGTGACGGGCGGGGTGACGTGCTCGACGGGGTCGCCGTTGCGCTCGATGAACAGTGCCTCGTTCTCGTAGCTCAGCAGCACGTCGCCGGTGCCCTGCAGGAAGGTCTCGGTGGCCTCGCGACCGGACTTCGGCTGCACCTTCACGTGGTCGGTGACCAATGCGGTGACGTAGTCGATGCCGGCCTGCGGGTCGGCGCCGCCGTTGCTCTTCGCGGCATAGGGCGCGAGCAGGTTCCACTTCGCCGAACCCGAGCTGAACGGGTTGGGGGTGACGACCTCGACGTCCGGACGGAGCAGGTCGTCCCAGTCGCGGATGTTCTTCGGGTTGCCCTCACGGACGACGATGGTGACGACCGATCCGAACGGAATCCCGTTGTAGGCGTTGTCGTTCCAGTTCTCGTCGACGAGACCGGCGTCGACGAGGCGGGTGATGTCGGGCTCGACGGAGAAGTTCACGAAGTTGGCCTCGGCGCCGTCGCGCACCTTGCGGGACTGGTCTCCGGAGGCGCCGTAGGACTGCTGGAAGACGACACCCTCGCCCTCCTCGGTCGCCTCGAATGCGGGGATCAGCGAGTCGAATCCGACCTTGGGCACGGCGTAGGCGTAGAGGTTGATCGTGCCGCCGGATCCGTCGCCGCCGCTCTCGGCTCCGACGGTGTCGCTCGAACCGCCGGCGCAGGCGGTGAGGGAGAGGGCGGTGACCGCGGCGAACGCCGCGACGACGAACCTGGAACGTTTCATGACGAGCCTCCTGAGGGGCTGTTTCGAGGGGGATGAACGCGACCGGCACCGGACGAGGGGCTGCCGGAATCGGACCGGCCGGGATTCGCGAGGATGCGGCACCGACGGACGAGAGGATCCGGAAGATGGGGACCGCGGAGAGAAGAAGTGTTCAGCGACAACAGTCGATGTCGGCGACCGAAGGCATGCCCACAGCGATCAACGCCAACTCGTGGCGGATGCGGGGCAGAGTGGTCGCGGACACGCGGCAGAGATTAGCAGAGGTCGAGGGTCGACCGAAATCGACGATTCGGACACCGGGCGTCGAGCACCGAACCGGATGCGCGAGCGGCATGCTCACATGGAGACGAGCCATGCGACGACGACGATGATCAGCAGCGCGATCAGCGCCAGGGTCACGCGCGAACGCGGCATGTCAGCAATCCTCCGTCGTCGTGGCGGGCGAGTCCGTCTCTCCGCGGCCGAGCAGTCCGAAGACACCGGCCATCGCCCGATCGAGCAGCCATGCGACCCCGAAGCAGGCCGGCACCAGCACTGCGAGCACCAGGGCCACCTGGGGGACGAAGGACAGGCCCGCGAGCCACAGCTCGAAGCCGTCCCACCACGAAGCCACCCGATCCATTGCCTACACCCTAGTAGGTTCGGCAACCGCGCTGCGATCCGCCCGGCCCGCGGTGATCATGGAGGGATGGACCACCACCACTCCTCCTCACCGCTGTCGGGGGCACCCTTCCGACGGAGTCCGTTCCCGCCGATCGACGACTACGCATTCCTCTCGGATTGCGAGAGCACCTGTCTGATCGCGCGTGACGGCACCGTGGAGTGGATGTGCGTGCCCCGTCCGGACTCCCCGAGTGTGTTCGGGTCGCTGCTGGACCGCAGCGCGGGACATTTCCGGTTGTCGCCGCACGACCGCACCGTTCCTGCGGCACGCCGGTACCTGCCGGGCGGTCTGGTGCTCGAAACGACCTGGCAGACCGACACGGGTTGGATGATCGTGCGGGACGCGCTGGTCATGGCGCCCTGGTACGACGTCGAGGAGCGCTCGACCACGCACCGCCGGACCCCGTCCGACTGGGAGTCCGAGCACATGCTGCTGCGCACGGTGCGCTGTGTGAACGGGACGGTGGATCTGTACGTCAGCTGCGAGCCCGCCTTCGACTACCACCGCGGCCGCACCGAGTGGAGCTACACCGGCAAGGTCTACGAGGAGGCCACCGCCGTGTGCCGGAATGCGCCGGACGAACATCCGACGCTGCGCATGACGACGGATCTGCGCCTTGGGATCGAGGACCGCGAGGTCCGCGCGCGTCGTCGACTCCACAAGGGCGACACGGCGTTCGTCGCCTTGTCGTGGTCGGACTGCCCGATGCCGCACACCTTCGACGAGGCCGCAGTGAAGATGGCCGCCACCCAGGACTACTGGCGCGAGTGGATCACGACGGGCCGCTTCCCCGATCACCCGTGGCGCACCTACCTGCAGAGCAGCGCGCTGACGCTCAAGGGACTGACCTACAGCCCGACCGGGGCGCTGCTCGCCGCGTCGACGACCTCACTGCCGGAAACCCCTGGCGGAAGGCGCAACTGGGACTACCGCTACGCATGGGTGCGTGATTCGACGTTCGCATTGTGGGGCCTGTACACACTCGGGTTCGACCGGGAGGCCGACGATTTCTTCTCGTTCATCCTCGACGTCTCGCGCGACGCGGACGGCATGAGATATCCGCTCCAGGTCATGTACGGGGTGGGCGGCGAGCGCGAACTGCCGGAGTCCACCCTCGCGCATCTGAGCGGCTACGACGGCGCGACCCCGGTCCGGATCGGCAACGACGCCTATCACCAACAGCAGCACGACATCTGGGGCACGCTGCTCGACTCGGTGTACCTGCACGTCAAGTCCCGCGGGCACTTCCCCCAGACCTTGCTGCACACCCTGCGGCGGCAGGTCGAGGAGGCGGCGGCCAACTGGCGCAAGCCCGATCGCGGCATCTGGGAGGTGCGGGGCGAACCCCAGCACTTCGTGTCGTCGAAGGTCATGTGCTGGGTGGCCCTCGATCGCGGCGCGAAACTCGCCGAGCTGCAGGGCCGCCCCGACTACGCCCGCAAGTGGGCGGCGATCGCCGAGGAGATCAAGGCCGACGTCCTCGAACACGGCGTCGACGAACGCGGCGTCTTCACCCAGCGGTACGGCCACCCGTCGCTCGACGCCTCGGCTCTGCTGATCCCCTTGTTGCGTTTCCTGCCCGCGGACGACCCCCGGGTGCGGGCCACGGTGCTGGCGATCGCCGACGAACTCACCGAGGACGGGCTGGTGCTGCGCTACCGGGTGGAGACCACCGACGACGGGCTCGCAGGCAAGGAGGGCTCGTTCACCATCTGCTCGTTCTGGCTGGTCTCGGCGCTCGTCGAGATCGGTGAGGTCGAGCGGGCGGCCGCCCTGTGCCAGCGCCTGCTCGACTACGCGAGCCCCCTGAAGCTCTATGCCGAGGAGATCGACACCGAGACCGGACGCCATCTGGGGAACTTCCCGCAGGCGTTCACCCACCTGGCGCTCATCAATGCCGTCGTCCACGTCATCCGCGCCGAGCGGGAGATCGGGGCGGGCAACTTCCGGCCCGCGCATCTCGGGCCGTGAGCCGGTCTCAGGCGTTCGCGACCGCCTCGAGCTGCGGCCGGATCACGTCGAGCGCATAGCCGATCGACAGCGACGAGGGCGTGTTGAACGCGACGACCGTCGGGAAGTCGACGACGGCGAGACCGCCTCCGGTGACGGCGGGCAGCCGGTCGAATCCGGGCAGGGCCATCAGGTCCTGCTCGGTTCCGCCGCGCGGCAGGATGATCAGCAGATCGGCGACCAGGGCGTCGACGCGTTCGGGGCCGAGCACGACCCGCCCCTGGGAGGCTCCGCCCTCCGCGACCAGCGCGGGCGGCAACGTCATGCCCAGCTGCGTGAACAGCGCAGCGGCACCGTCGTCCGGATCGGCGACCACGACGACCTGCTGCTCGTTGGTGACGTACTGCGACAACGCGGCGGTCCGGCCCTCCAATCCCGGCAGAGCGGCCTCCTCGATCTCGGCGTTGCGGTCGGCGATGATCCGCTCGGCGTCGTCGGTGCGGCCGAGGACCTCACCGAGCACGCGCACCTGTTCGTCCCAGCGATCCACGCCGGTGTCGCCGAGAGTCCCGATCGTCGGTGCGACCGCAGAGATCGTGTCGTAGTCGTTCTGCGAGGCGATCTGCCAGGCGCCGAGGATCAGGTCGGGTTCGAGAGCGGCCACCTCCTCGACGGGCACCGACGTCTCCGCCGTCGGACTCAGCGCCACCGCATCCGGAGAGACGTCGGTCTGCCAGGGGTAGAGGCCGCGATCGTCGCCGTACGAGCCGGCGCTGTAGTACGCGACCGGCTGCACTCCGAGTTCGACGAGGGCGTCGAGCCATTGGCTGGAGGTCGCGACGATCCGCTCGGGTGTGCCCTCGATCGACGTCGTGCCGTAGGAGTGTTCGACGGTGACGGTCTCGCCACCGGCGGTCGCGGGTTCGTCGGTGTCCGACGAACATGCGACGAGGGTCGGGACGGCGAACAGTACGAGCGCTACGGCGGAGAGAACGACTCGACGCATGGGCGACCTCCATTTCAGGTGAGGCTCACCTTAACTCGAGTGGAGACGTCCGTGTGCCGATGCCGTCCTCAGCGGAAGCGGGACAACAGGGTCTCCGCCTGCTCGGCGATTCCCCGGATGACCTCGCCCGCGGGTCGCTCGGACCGCACCAGTCCGGCGGCCTCCCCCGCGTAGACCACACCGATGTCGGGATCGTCGCCGGTGTACGTCGCGGCGAGGGTGTCCTCGTCGGCGCCCCGGCCGTGCCACTCGTCGGTGAAGGCATTGCGCAGGGCGCGTCCGCCCCAGCGCGCCGGCCACGGCTGGTGCCGGGCCTTGTCGAAGACGTCGGTGTACACGGTGTCGGCGCTGCCGGCCTCCACGAGCCGGCCGCGGGCGTAGTCGGGGCCGACGGTCTCCGGGCTGGCGAGCAACGCCGTCCCGACCAGGGCGCCCTGCCCACCGGCTGCGAGCACCGCCGCCAGACCGCGACCCGTGGCGATGCCGCCCGCGGCGAGCACGGGCAGCGACGTCGACTCGAGCACCTCCTGCAGCAGCGGGAGGGTGCCGATCCGGCCCGTGTGCCCACCGGCCTCGTGTCCTTGCGCGATCACCGCGTCGACACCCGCGGCCTCGACCACCCGGAGATCGTCGATCGTGTTGATCTGCGAGAGGACGACGGCCCCGGCCTCGTGGACGCGCTCGACGTAGGGTGCGGGATCGCCGAACGAGAGCGTGACCACCTGCGGCCGGTGCTCGAGCACGGCGGTGAGGAGGCTGTCGTCGTCGGCGAGCGCCCAGGTCATCAGACCGAATCCCACGGGCCCACCGCCGATCTCGCGGGCGGTGCGCACCTCGCCCTCGATCCATTCGGCGGTGTTGTAGCGGGCAGCGCCGATCAGGCCGAGGCCGCCGGCCCGCGTCACCTCGCCGGCGAGCCGCCCACCGGCCCGGCCACCCATGGGCGCACCCAGCAGAGGAACGGAGATTCCGAGTTCACGGGTGAGCCAGGTGTCGAGCACGCGAATCCTTCCGGTGGGCGTCGTAGCAGGGACGGCTACTTCTTCGGCTTGTCCGACGATGCCTCGGACGACAGCGCGGCGACGAACGCTTCCTGCGGCACGTCGACGCGGCCGATCGTCTTCATCCGCTTCTTGCCTTCCTTCTGCTTCTCGAGCAGCTTGCGCTTACGGCTGATGTCGCCGCCGTAGCACTTGGCGAGAACGTCCTTGCGGATCGCCCGGATGTTCTCGCGGGCGATGATCTTCGAGCCGATCGCGGCCTGGACGGGCACCTCGAACTGCTGCCGCGGGATGAGTTCCTTGAGCTTGGTCGTCATCTTGTTGCCGTAGGCGGCCGCGGCGTCCTTGTGGACGATCGCGCTGAACGCGTCGACGGCCTCGCCCTGCAACAGGATGTCGACCTTGACCAGCGCGGCCTCCTGCTCGCCGGCCTCCTCGTAGTCCATCGAGGCGTAGCCGCGGGTACGCGACTTCAGCGAGTCGAAGAAGTCGAAAATGATCTCGGCCATCGGCAGCGTGTACCGCAGCTCGACGCGGGTCTCGGACAGATAGTCCATGCCGCCGAGCTCACCGCGCCGCGACTGGCACAGTTCCATGATCGAGCCGATGAACTCGCTCGGCGCGATGATGGTGCACTTGACGATCGGTTCGTAGATCTCGCGCGCCTTGCCCTCGGGCCAGTCGGACGGGTTCGTCACGACGACCTCCTGGCCGCCTTCGAGCACGACGCGGTAGACGACGTTGGGGGCGGTGGAGATCAGGTCGAGGCCGAACTCACGCTCGAGACGCTCGCGGGTGATCTCCATGTGCAGCAGACCGAGGAAGCCGCAGCGGAAACCGAATCCGAGGGCGACGGACGTCTCGGGCTCGTAGGTGAGCGCGGCGTCGTTGAGCTGGAGCTTGTCGAGCGCGTCGCGCAGCACCGGATAATCGGAGCCGTCGACCGGATACAGGCCGGAGTAGACCATCGGGCGCGGTTCGCGGTAGCCGGTGAGCGGCTCCTCCGCACCGTTGCGGGCGGTGGTGACGGTGTCGCCGACCTTCGACTGACGCACGTCCTTCACGCCGGTGATGAGATAGCCCACCTCGCCGACGCCGAGACCGGCGGTGGCCTTGGGTTCGGGCGAGACGATGCCGACCTCGAGCAGTTCGTGGGTCGTGCCCGTCGACATCATCTTGATCTTCTCGCGGGGCACGATCTTGCCGTCGACCACACGCACGTACGTCACGACACCGCGGTAGGTGTCGTAGACGGAGTCGAAGATCATGGCGCGGGCGGGCGCGTCGGCGTCACCGACCGGCGGCGGCACCTGGCGGATCACGGCGTCGATGAGTTCGGGGACGCCCTCGCCGGTCTTGCCGGAGACCCGGAGCACGTCGGACGGCTCGCAGCCGATGATGTTCGCGATTTCACCGGCATAGCGGTCGGGGTCGGCGGCGGGCAGGTCGATCTTGTTGAGGACCGGGATGATCGTCAGGTCCTTGTCGAGCGCGAGGTAGAGATTGGCGAGGGTCTGCGCCTCGATGCCCTGTGCGGCGTCGACGAGCAGGACCGCGCCCTCGCACGCCTCGAGCGCGCGGGAGACCTCGTAGGTGAAGTCGACGTGGCCCGGGGTGTCGATCAGGTGCATCACATAGTCTTCGCCGTCGAGCTTCCACGGCAGACGTACGTTCTGCGCCTTGATCGTGATGCCGCGCTCGCGCTCGATGTCCATGCGGTCGAGGTACTGGGCGCGCATCTGCCGCTCCTCGACCACCCCGGTGAGCTGCAGCATCCGGTCCGCGAGCGTCGACTTTCCGTGGTCGATGTGCGCGATGATGCAGAAGTTCCGGATCTTTGCGGGGTCCGTGAACGTGGTGTCGGCGAAGGTGCTGATGTCGTGCTCCTGACTCGGACTGGCAGCGGCCTGCAGACCGCGGTCACCCTGCAGAATATCCAAGTCGGGCGGCGGCCGGGACTTCGCCCGGTTCAGCTCCGGTTAAGCTCGGTTCCCGTGGCCGGTACATGGAAGAAATTGGGCAGGCAGCTGGGGCGTCTCGCCGTCGAGCAGGGTCCGAAGATCTACCAGC
This sequence comes from Rhodococcus sp. BUPNP1, assembly GCF_002215235.1. Classification (NCBI taxonomy): domain Bacteria; kingdom Bacillati; phylum Actinomycetota; class Actinomycetes; order Mycobacteriales; family Nocardiaceae; genus Rhodococcus; species Rhodococcus sp. BUPNP1. The sequence goes on along the minus strand of NZ_NERM01000004.1, from coordinate 133,131 downwards.
AGTTGCAGCAGTCCGGGGCGCTCGACAAGGCGCGCGCCGCGCTGAACGCGGCCGGCCAGGCAGGCACAGCGAGCGGAACCTCGGGGAGCGGTACCACCGCGGCACCGAAGCCCGGCGCGTCCGGGACCGCGACGCCGAAGCCGGGTGCTGCGAAGACCCCGTCCGGTACGAAGCGTCCGGCCCCCGGTCGGCCGGTGGCGTCGCGCACCACGCCGACGGCGCAGCGTGCCCGCCGCCTCGAGTACTCCCCCGACCTCGACGGTCGCGCCGATCCGGGCGAGATCGTGTGGACCTGGGTGGCCTACGAGGAGGATCCGACGCAGGGCAAGGACCGCCCGGTGCTCGTCGTGGGCCGTGACGACAGGACGCTGCTCGGACTGATGCTCTCGTCGAACTCCGACCGCGACGGTCACCGCGACTGGCTCGGAATCGGCTCCGGACAGTGGGACGCCGAGAACCGCCCGAGCTGGGTGCGTCTCGATCGCGTGCTCGACGTCCCCGAGGACGGCATCCGCCGCGAGGGTGCGATCCTTCCCCGCGCACGCTTCGATCAGGTCGCGGCCCGGCTCCGTACCGGTTTCGGCTGGAGCTGAACCGGGCCGCGTCCCGACCGCAGGGCCTCAGGAGGCCCGGAGCCCGTACCGCCGTCCGAAGAGGAAGGTGTAGACGAGCGCTCCGAGCGCGCCGCCGATGAGCGGGAACACGATGAACGCCCATAGCTGCCCGAGCGCACCGTCCTGATAGAAGGCGACGGCGAGGCTGCGGGCGGGATTGACCGACGTGTTGTCGATCGGGATCGAGATCAGGTGGATCACCGCGAGGGTGAAGCCGATGGCGATGCCGGCGATCGGTGCGTCGGCGACCTGGTCGGTCGCACCCAGCACCACGAACACGAGCACGGCCGTGAGCAGGACCTCGACGACGATCATCGCGCCGATGCCGTAGCCGTTCTCGAGCACACCGCCGAGCGGGCCGTGCACGGCCGAGGGGCTGTGCGCGCCCCAGCCGTTCGCCCCGAGCCCGTCGGCGGCACGGTCGTAGCTCGGCAGCGACGACGCCACCGCGTAGAGCGTCAGACCGGCGATCAGACCGCCGACGACCTGCGCGATCCAGTAGCCCACGGCGCGCACCGGGGTCACGTGACCGACGATGAGCTGACCGAGCGTCACCGCCGGGTTCACGTGACATCCGGAGATCGGGCCGATGGTGTACACGAGGAACAGCAGGGTCAGGCCGAACGCCAATGCGACGCCGAGCTGGCCGACATAGGTTCCGGCGAACACCGCGGTGCCCACCGCGGAGAACACCAGGAGGAAGGTTCCGATCGCCTCCGCCACGTACTTCCGCAGGTCGGAGAACTCACCGGGGTCTCTGATCTCCAGGGATGTCTGGCGCGCGAGATCTTCGTCGAGTCGGGATTCGGGATCGCGTGGGGGTTCCATGGGTCACCTCGATGTTCGCGGTCCCGCACGCAGGCGGAACCTGGTGGTAGAACACTTCGAGTCGATGCACCGCAGCCGCGAACTCGCCGTTCGCGCTGTGAGGGAGATTACGCAAGCGCCGTGACCTCGACAACGACATCGTGCGCCGTGGCGTGTCCGCCCATGTAGATGCCCTCCCGCGGCGGCACGCAACAACAACAGTCAGGTGCGCGTCGTCCTGGCCGAAACGATCAGGCCGGTGAGAAGGGTGATTCGACCGCCGGTTTGGGCTTTGCGATCCGTTCTTGGTAACCTTGTCCATCGGTGCTCAGATGCACCCAGAGCTTTCCTACCAGCTACCAGCAAGACGACAGGATTTTACGCGTGGCCAACATCAAGTCCCAGGTGAAGCGGATTCGCACCAACGAGCGCAACCGACTCCGGAATCAGTCGGTGAAGTCGTCGCTTCGTACGGCGATCCGTTCGTTCCGCGAGGCTGCGGCCGCCGGCGACAAGGACAAGGTCAACGAGCTCCTCGTCGCCACCAGCCGTCAGCTCGACAAGGCTGCCAGCAAGGGTGTCATCCACCCCAACCAGGCCGCCAACAAGAAGTCTGCTCTCGCGAAGCTTGCCAACAAGCTCTGAGTTCATCGCTCCGAGGTAGTAGACGCAGGCTCTGCTTCACGAAGGCCGTCCCCCGCCGGGGACGGCCTTCGTGGCATTGAACGGCAGACATGACGCCGCCCCGGAAGCGGGATCGACGCGGACGGCTCAGGCCGCCAGTTCGGAGATGACCCGCACGGCGTGCTCGAGAGCGTAGTCCGGATCGGCGGCCGCTCCCTTGACGTCGGCGTTGAGCGCAGCGACCACCGTGAGTGCGGTCCCGATCGACGCCGGCGCCCATGTGCGCGCCTGCGCCTGCGCCTTCTTCACCTTCCACGGCGGCATACCGAGCGACGACGCGAGGGAGAACGGGTCGCCGCGACCGGCGGAGCCGACCCGGGCGATGGTGTGCACGGCGTCGGCGAGGGCATCGGCGAGCAGCACGTGGGCGACACCGCGGTGCATCGCCCACCGTAGTGCTTCGAGCGCACCGGCCGTGTCGCCGGCCACGGCCTTCTCGGCCACGTCGAATCCCGACACCTCGGCTTTGCCCGAGTAGTAACGCCGCACGGCCGCAGCGTCGATCTTGCCGCCGGTGTCGGCCACGAGCTGGCTGCACGCAGCGGCGAGTTCGCGCAGGTCGGATCCCACCGCTTCGATGACGAGCTGTTCGACGTCGCCCGAGACCCGCACGCCCGCGGCCTGGAACTCCTTGTGGACGAACGTTCGCACCCACGCAGCCTTCTCCCCCGCCTTCGCGGGAGCGGCACACATGTGTTCCTCGGCGCCGCACTTGCGCAGGGCGGGCACCATCGCCTTGGTGCGACCGCCACCGCTGTGGAGGATCACCAGCGTCACGCCCGGAGGCGGATCGCCGGCGACGTCGAGGATCAGCGCCGCGGCGTCCTTCCCGGCGTCGGCCGTGGATTCGAGGATCACGATGCGTTCTTCTGCAAACAGCGACGGGCTGAGCAGCTCGGCAAGTTCGGGCACACCCGCGTCGCCGGCGCGCAGCCGGGAGACGGGGAGGTCACCGGGAGTTTCGCTGCGCGTGCGGACATCGGACACGATCTGCGCGACGGCACGGTCGACGAGCAGTTCTTCCTCACCGAGGACCAGATGCAGGGACGCGTCGCTCACGGTTCGATCGTGCCACGCACGTCCGACACCACCGCGAGCGCCCCGGAACCGGCACGGACCACTGCGACGTCGCCGTGCAGGTCGGTCCGCAACACCCGCGCCCCCATTCCGGCCAGGGCGGACACGATCTCGGGATGCGGATGCCCGAACAGGTTGTCGCGCCCGGCGCTGACGAGGGCGACGCTCGGCCGCACGGCGGTGAGGAACCGGGCAGGAGTGGTGCGCGAGCCGTGGTGCGGCACCTTCAACACGTCCGCACGCACGTCGATGCCCGACCGCACGAGTGCGTCGAGCGCGGCCTCCTCCGCGTCGCCCGGCAGCAGGATCCGCCCCACGACAGTATCGACCACCAGGACGAGGGAGTCGTCGTTCTCGGAACCGCCCGTCCCGCGTGCGGCCGGTCCCACCACCCGGATCTCGAGATCGCCTGCGCGCAGGACCGCACCGGCGGCCACTTCCCGCACGACGACACCGCTCTCGATCGCGGGGTCGAGAACGTCCGCCGCGTCGTCACTCGCAGCGCCCGGCCCGACCACGACCGCCTCGACCGAGCGCCCGCCGAGCACACCACGGATTCCGCCCGCGTGGTCGGCGTGCAGGTGCGACACGACGAGCAGCGCGACACCGCGGATCCGCAACCGGCGCAAGCACCGATCGACGGGTTCCGGCTCGGGCCCGGTGTCGACGACGACCGCGCGTCCGTCCCCCGTCGCCAATACCAGTGCATCGCCCTGGCCGACATCGCATGCGACGAGGACCCATTCGGCTCCGGGCCAGCCCGGCCGCAGCATCCGCACCGGAAGCCACACCGCCGCGACGGCCACCGCGATCACGAGAGCCGTGATCCGCACCCGCCGGTGACGAGCCACCGACCACACCACGACGACCAGTACGGCCGCGACGAGTGCCCCCGCCGGTCCGTCCGGCACCTCGAACTCTGCCGACGGCATCGAGGCCGCCCGGTCGGCCACCGAGATCAGCCACCACAGGAAGGGCCCAGTGCCGCGTGCGAGCATCTCCCCCGCCCACGGGACGACGAAAGCGGCTACCGCGACGAGCGAGCCGAGGACCGTCAGTGGCGCGAGTACCGGGGCGACGAGGACATTGGCCGCGACCGACACGACGCTCACCGTCCCGCTCACCGCCGCGACGAGAGGTGCGGTCGCCGCGAACGCGACCAGCGACATCGCCATGACTTCCGCGACGGGACGCGGCCACCCGCGATCCACGAGTCGGGTCACGACCGGTGGCGCGGCGACGATGAGCGCCGCCGTCGCGGACACCGACAGCGCGAACCCGACGTCGACGGCGAGGTCGGGCACGAGCACGAGCAGCACGCCCACCGCGGTGCACAGTGCGGGAAGTGCCTGTCGCTCACGACCCGTCACGAATGCCAGCAGCCCGATCGATCCCATCGCCGCCGCGCGCACCACACTCGCCGACGGACGGACCACGACGATGAAGGCGACGAGAGCCGTTGCGGCGAGGACGGTCCCGGAACGCGGGCCGAGTCCCGCCGCGCGCACGAGCAGCAGCACCGCGCCGAGGACGATGCTGACGTTGGCTCCGGACACGGCGGTCAAGTGCGTCAGTCCGGCCACCCGGAAGTCCTCGCGCACCTCGTCGGTGAGCGCGGTGGTGTCGCCCACCACAAGACCGGGCAACAGTCCGGCCCGATCAGCGGGAAGCACGGCGGAACTCACCTGCGTGAGTCGGTCGCGCACCGTGCCCGCCCACTGCTGCCACATCGGTGGCGGGCCGAGGGCCGTGGGCGCGTTCTCCGCGCGGAGCACCGCCACCGTGGTGCCCGGCCCGGTGTGCGGCGCGACCCGCACCCGTGTGGTGACCGACTGTCCGGGCAGGAGATCTCCCCACGAGTCGGCCGGCGCGAACACGACCACCGATCCCCCGGTGTCCATGGATCGTCCACCGACCGTCACCTGCTCGAGCCGTGCCGGAATGCGTACCCGGGGCGTGTCGTCGAAGGCCGCGGACCGGATGCGCCGCGGGTCGTCCGTGGGGACGAGAACGACACCGGCCCACGCTCCCCTTTCCGCTGCGGAGGCGATCGGGTGCTGGTCGGCGGCCCACATCCGGAGACCGGCAGCCGGCCCGAATCCCGCGACGACGGCCAGTGCGGCGAGGAGGATCCGTGCACCTCCGCGAGGGATACGCCCGGTCGCGACGAGACGGACCGTCACGGCGCATCCGACGACGGCCGCGACCGCCACGACGGTGACGATCCGCCATCCCGTGTACAACCCGAGAAGCGTCACGCCCCACGCGGCCAACGCGCACGGCACCAACCTGGCGTCGAGAACCGTTGCGGAATCGGACCTGTCGTTGCGGACGGTCACACCGTCACCAGTTCACGCAGCCTGGCCAGTCGCGCCGGTCCGATCCCGTCGACCTCACCGAGTTGTTCGACGTCCGTGAACGGTCCGTTGGTGTCGCGCCACGACACGATCGCCGCGGCCGTCACGGGACCGACTCCCGGCAGCGCGTCGAGCGCGGTCTCGTCGGCGGTGTTGAGGTCCACCAGCCCGCCTTCCTCCGGTGGAGCATCGCCCGGTGCCTGCACCCCGACGATTCCACTGGTCTGCGGAACAGGTTGGGGCGGGGCGATTCCCACGACGATCTGATCACCGTCGGCGACCCGCCGGGCCAGATTCAGGCCGATGAGGTCGGCGCCGTCGACGGTACCGCCGGCCGCGTCGAGCGCGTCGGCCACACGGGACCCTGCCGGCAGCCGCACGAGTCCGGGCCGTGTCACCGCGCCCACGACGCTGACGACGAACTCGGCGGAATCCGGCTGTGCCGTGTCCGTCTCCTTCGTGGCGGACGGCTCTGCGGTGTCCACGACTTCGACCCGTGGCAGCGGCGGTACCGGTTCGGGGACCGGCCGGTCGCGCCACACGACGACGAGAGCCACTGCGGCGGCGAGCACTCCGATCGCGGCGAGAGCTGCGGTTCCCCGTCGTCCCGTGTCCCATCGCGCGGCGGTCAGCCGATCGACGAATCGTTCCCGGCCGGGACCGCTGTGGAGGGGTTCGTCGCCGTCGTCGGGATCCGCCCAGGGGTGGTCGTCGGTCGATGTGTCTTCGGTCCAGGGCGGTTCCGCGGGCATCGCCGAGGAACGCGTGATTGCGCCGAGGCGGGTGCGCGCGAGATCACGGTGGTCACTGCTCGCCATGCCGCGACGCTAACCGCGTCCGCGAACGCCGGATTCGGTGTCGGCGCCGATCCGGCCCAGGTTGTGGATGACCAGCACCCCTGTGGATGAATGCCCGGATCGGGCCTCCACCGGCATGATCCGGGCCGGGAGGTGGTGTAGGTGGTCAGTCCTCGGTGGTACCGGTCGCCGCGGAGGCGACGACCACACCGACCGCGCCCGGCCCGACGTGCGCGCCGAGAACCGCGTCGAGTTCGGACACGACGATCTCGGTACCCTCCGGAAGGCGCTGCGCGAGCTGATCGGCGAGGCTGCGGGCCCGCTCGGGTGCCTCGCGGTGGTGTACCGCGACGAGCGGTTCGTCGCCGACATCGGCTGCGGCTCCGTCGACGAGTTTGGCCATCGCCTTGGTCATCGTGCGGGTCTTCTCCCGCAGGACGAGCTTGCCGTCGGAGATGTGCAGCACGGGTTTCATCGCGAGCGCGGTACCCAACAGCGCTGTGGCCGTGCCGATCCGGCCGCCGCGACGCAGGTGGTCGAGCCGGTCGACGACGAGTAGGGTCCGGGCGGACGCCGCGACCTCCACGGCCCGGTCGTACACCCGCGCCAGATCGGCTCCGGCCCGGGCGGCGCGCACCGCTTCGAGAACGGCGAAACCCGAACCCATGGCGGTGTTCCGCGAATCGACGAGCCGGATCCGGTCGCCCAGCGATTCTGCGGCGTGCCGGGCGGCGTCCCACGTCCCGGACAGCACACGCGAGAGGTGCACGGCGACGACGCCGTCTCCCCCGCTGGCCTCGAGCGCCTCGGTGTAGGCGTCGGTCAGTTCGGCGGGCGACGGCCCGGAGGTGGTCACGGTCGACAGGTCGTCCGGCAACTCGTCGACGCCCTCGCGGAGGTCGCGTCCGCCCGCGATGATGTGCAGTGGCACAACACGGATGTCGTACCGACGGACCAGTTCGGGGTCGATACAACTCGACGAATCTGTGACGACGACGACGGACACGACGCCTACCGTAGGCCCTCCACCGGGATTTCCGCATCCCGATGCACGATCCGGACCGCATCGCCGACAGCGGAGGCGACGCGACGGTGTCCTTCCCAACCCCAGTGGATCCCGTCGGGATTGGCGTCGTCGGAGAAGACGTTCTCCCGCACCGCTTCGGCGAGATCGACGAGGGGAACCGACTTCTCGGCCGCCCAGCGGGTGATCGCGCGTGCCGCGGGGAGCCGGCCGACATGCACCGACCGGTACTGCTCGCTGCGGTGCACCGACGGCAGGGTGCCGATGACGGGCAGATCGGGGCGCATGTATGCCAGTGCGTCCCTGATCGTTTCGAGGTACTCGACGCTGACCCGGGGCGGGAGCGCCACGGGACGCCCGAGCGGCGACAGTCGCGGCTGCAACCACCCATAGGCGTTACGCGCCGCGCGACGCAGGGCCGGCGGGCGGATGTAGCGCAGGCCTTCCCGCAGTGCGGTGGGCAGCGGGGACGGCAGAGTGTCCATCCCGCCCACGGCGAGGACGACAGCCCCGGCGTGCGGGATCGCGGCCCATACCCGCGGGTCCTGGGTCATGGCCCACCACGCGTCGCGTGTGGTCCACCCGATCCGGGCGACGAGTTCGATGTCCCAGCCGAGTTCGGCCGCGACCAGGTTGGGCCAGATCTGCGGATGGTCGGCGGGCAGACCGCCCTTCGGACCGTAATAGCTCAGCGAGTCGCCGATCACCAGCAGGACCGGGCGCCGCGGAGCGGCGTCGGTCTCGATCGGCGTGGGTTCAGAGGACGTCATCGGGCGCCACCGTGGCCGACGCGTTCCACACGTCGAGGCGCCAGGACGGCACCTCGCCGTATCCGCTGAGCTGCACCCAGCCGGTGTTCCCGAGACCGCCGAGGACGGGCCACCGGTCGACCGGCAGGTCGAGCAGGGCCGCGGTGAGCGCGGCGATCAGGCCCCCGTGCGCGACCAGCACGATGGGCCGATCGTTCCAGTCCTCGTACTTGTCGAGCAGTTCGCCGACGACGGCGATGCTGCGCCGTGCCACGTCGACGCGGTTCTCGCCCCCCGGCGGTGCCCAGGTCGCGTCGGCGCGCCACGCGCTGCGCGCGCCCGGGGCCACGGCGTCGACCTCGGTGTGGGTCAGGCCCTGCCATTCGCCGAGATGCGTCTCGCGCAGGCGCGTGTCGATCGCGACCGGCAGGCCGATGCGGTCACCGAGCGCGGTCGCGGTGTCGTAGGCGCGGCGCAGATCGGACGAGACGACGGCGAGCGGATCGAACCGGGCGATCACGTCGGCGACGGCGAGCGCCTGCCGTCGGCCGAGTTCGGACAGATCGGTGTCGAGCTGTCCCTGCATCCGCCGCGTGGCGTTGTACTCGGTCTGACCGTGGCGCAGCAGGACCAGCTGCCGCACCCGTGGGCTCTGCGCCCCCTCCCCCGGATGGCTCACACGTCCTCCGGCGAGTCGGCGGCGTCGATCGCCGAACGGGGGCCGCCCACACCGTCGACCTCGATGGTCGGGCAGTCCTTCCACAGGCGGTCGAGGGCGTAGAAGTTGCGCTCGTCCTCGTGCTGGATGTGCACCACGACGTCGACGTAGTCGAGCAGGGTCCACCGTCCTTCGCGGGTGCCCTCGCGGCGGACGGGCTTGTGGCCGGCCAGACGCAGCTTCTCCTCGACGTTGTCGACGATGGCGTTGACCTGACGCTCGTTGGGTGCGGACGCGATGACGAAGCAGTCGGTGATCACCAGCTGCTCGGACACGTCGAGCACCACGACGTCGGTGGCGAGTTTCTCGTCGGCGGCCAGGGCTGCGATTCGGGCCATCTCCGTGGCTTCTGCCGTTGCGCTCACTGCGTGCTCTTTCTCTCGATGGTGCCGGGGGTGTTTCCGTCGAACACCGAGACGGGATCTCCGTCGGGGTGCGGATTCGTGCGGTAGAGCCGGCGTTTGCTGATGTACTGCACCACTCCGTCGGGCACCAGATACCAGACGGGACGGTTCTCGCGTGCCCTCCTGCGGCAGTCCGTGGAGGAGATCGCCAGTGCCGGGATCTCCACCAGGCTCACCGCCTCCGGCGGAAGATCGTCCAGATGCGGTGCCAGATGTTCGGCGTGCAGGTCGTATCCGGGCCGGGACACCCCGACGAAGCGGGCGAGGTCGAACAGGGTCTGCCAGTCCTGCCAGGACAGGATCGATCCCAGGGCGTCCGCGCCGGTGATGAAGTACAGATCCGCGTCGGGATACTGCTCGCTGAGATCGCGCAGCGTGTCGACGGTGTAGGTGGGTTTGCGTCGATCGATGTCGACGCGGCTGACGGAGAACCGCGGGTTGGATGCGGTTGCGATCACCGTCATCAGGTAACGGTCCTCGGCGGCACTGACGTCGCGTCCGGTCTTCTGCCAGGGTTGCCCGGTGGGCACGAAGATCACTTCGTCCAGGTCGAAGCTCGCGGCGACCTCACTGGCCGCCACGAGGTGTCCGTGATGGATCGGGTCGAACGTTCCACCCATGACGCCCAGGCGGCGCCTGGGGGCCGAGGGCCGATCCGTTGGCTGATGCACGGTTGTCCAGCTTACGGGTTCACACGGGGAGCAGACTCGCCACCACCGTTGCGAGCTGCTGCGCCGACCGGCACTCGTGCATCGTGACGACCTCGCTGTAGACCCTGGCGGCCGAATCCCCCGAACCCCATTGTCCCTTCGGCTCGGGATTGAGCCAGTGCGCGTGCCGTGCGACGGACACGAGATGTTCGAGGACTTCGAGGTTCGGATTGCGGTAGTTCGTGCGACCGTCGCCGAGGATCAGCAGTGAGCTGCGGCTGGTGAGGGCGTGTGCGTGGTTCTCCGCGAAGCTGCCGAGGGCGTGTCCGTAGTCGGAGTGACCGTCGTAGGTGATCAGCTCCGCTTCCTTCAGCATCCGCGACATGGACTCGCCCAGATCGGAGCCCGCACTGAAATAGTGGGTGACCTCGTCGGCGGTGTCGATGAACGCGAACACGCGCACGCGGGAGAACTGCTCGCGCAGAGCGTGCACGAGCAGCAGCGTGAAGTGGGAGAAGCCGGCGACGGAACCGGAGACGTCGCAGAGCACGACGAGCTCGGGACGCGCCGGACGGGGCTTGCGGTTGACCAGATCGATGGGCACGCCACCGGTAGACATGGACTTGCGCAGGGTGCGTCGCAGGTCGATGGCGCCGGCACGAGCGCGCCGGCGGCGCGCGGCGAGACGGCTCGCGAGCAGACGCGCGAGCGGCATGACGCTGCGGCGCAGGGCGACGAGTTCCGCGTCGGACGCGCGCAGGAAGTCGACCTCCTCGGCGAGCTTGGGCACCCCGTACTTCTCGACTCGTTCGCGGCCGACCTGCTCGGCGGTGCGCCGGCGGGTCTCCCGTTCGACCATCGCCCGGAAATCGGCGATGCGCTGGGCGGCGGTGCGCCGCGCGACCTCGCTCTCGTAGGCGGCGTCGTCGCGTTCCTCACGGGTGCCGTTGCCGAGCAGACCCTCGAGGATCTTCGTGAGCAAGGTCTCCGGGGAGACGTCGCGCAGCGCCTGATAGGCCGAGAAGGACGGGCCGTTCGACGACGCGTACTGGCCGAGTTCCTCGACGATGGCGGAGACGAGCATCTCGGAGGCCTCGAGTGCCTCCGGCGACTCGTCGGACAGCAACTCGGCAATGAGGTCGCGCAGGGCCTCGAAGTCGACCTCCCCCGTGGGGGTGCGCGGGATGCTCACCTGCGGGCCGGTGGCCTCGCGACGTCCGATCGCGGGTGGGAACCACAGGTCGAACAGGGCGTCGAAGGTCGGGCGGTGCGTGGACCGGCGGAGCAGGGTACACGCGAGACCTTCGCGGAGGGCCTCCCGGTCGAGGAGATCGAGCACCGTCATGACCCGTCCGGCGTCGACCGTCTCGGACGGCCCGACCGCGATGCCGCGGCGACGCAGCGCCTCGACGAATCCGACCAGGTGCCCGGGCAGTCCGTGGGGAGTCGGGGGCGCCCCGGATCCGGGAAGGTGCGCGGCCGCCATGTCAGTTCAGCCGGAGCTCGGCGGCAGCGCGGACCTGGTCGGACTGGTGCTTGAGGATCACGCCGAGCGTGCTGCGCAGCGCGGTGTCGTCGAGGGTATCGAGACCCAGCGCGAGCAGGGTGCGGCCCCAGTCGATCGTCTCGGCCACCGAGGGCACCTTCTTGAGCTGCATGCCCCGCAGTACCCGGACGGTGCGCACGAGCTGTTCGGCGAGCGCGTCGGGCAGATCGGGGACCCGGCTGGCGAGGATGCGCCGTTCGAGGTCGGCATCGGGGAAGTCCAGGTGCAGGAACAGGCATCGGCGCTTGAGCGCTTCGGACAGCTCGCGGGTGGCGTTCGAGGTGAGCACCGCGAACGGCTTGCGGGTGGCCCGGATGGTGCCGAGCTCGGGCACGGTGACCGCGAAGTCGCTGAGCACCTCGAGCAGCAGGCCTTCGATCTCGACGTCGGCCTTGTCGACCTCGTCGACGAGCAGCACGGTCGGATCCTGACGCCGGATCGCGGTGAGCAGCGGCCGCGACAGCAGGAACTCCTCGGAGAAGACGTCCTCCTTGGTGCGGTCCCACGACTCCCCCGCCGCGGCGGTCGCCCCCGCCGACTGGATGCGCAGGATCTGCTTGGCGTGGTTCCACTCGTACAGCGCGCGGGACTCGTCGACGCCCTCGTAGCACTGCAGGCGCACGAGTTCGGCCTCGGAGGTCTCGGCGACGGCGCGGGCGAGTTCGGTCTTGCCCACGCCCGCGGGTCCCTCGATCAGCAACGGCTTGCCGAGGCGATCGGCGAGGAACACCGCGGTCGCGGTGGACTTGTCGGCGAGATATCCGGTACCGGCCAGACGATCGACGACGTCCTGGACGTCCGCGAAGATCGGCGGGGTGGCGGGCAGCGCACGATCCACGCTGGTTCCTTTCGTCGGGCCGGTCTCGATCAGGCGGGGCGGGTGTGGCCGTCGCCCCACACCACCCACTTCGTCGACGTCAGCTCGGGCAGACCCATCGGACCGCGGGCGTGCAGCTTCTGGGTGGAGATGCCGATCTCCGCGCCGAATCCGAACTGCTCGCCGTCCGTGAACGCCGTCGAAGCGTTGACCATAACGGCTGCGGCGTCCACGCGCGTCGTGAACTCCCGCGCAGCGGCGAGGTCCGAGGTGACGATCGCTTCGGTGTGGCCGGTGCCGTAACGGTCGATGTGGTCGACGGCGGCGTCGAGGTCGTCGACCACCGCGAGGGCGACGTCGAGCGAGAGGTACTCGTCGGACCAGTCCTGGTCGGTCGCGGGCACGAGGCCGGGCAGGTCGCCGTGGACCGTCACGCTGTGTTGCTGGAACGCCTGCAGGAGCTTCGGGACGGCGGTGTCGGCGATCGCCTTGTCGACGAGGATCGTCTCGGCGGTGTTGCACACGCTGGGCCGGCGGGTCTTCGCGTTGATCACGATCTTCTCGGCCATCTCCAGATCGGCCGCGGAGTGGACGTAGACGTGGCAGTTGCCGGTGCCCGTCTCGATCGTGGGGACGGTCGCGTCGCGGACCACCGCGGCGATCAGACCGGCGCCACCGCGCGGGATCACGACGTCGACCAGGCCGCGAGCCTGGATCAGGTGGGTCACCGACGAGCGGTCGGCGCTCGGCAGCAGCTGCACGGCGTCGGCGGGGATGCCCCGGCTCTCGAGCGAGGCACGCAGCACCTCGACGAGCGCGGCGTTCGACCGGGCCGCGGACGACGAGCCGCGCAGCAGTGCGGCGTTGCCGGACTTCAGGGCGAGACCGAAGGCGTCGACCGTGACGTTGGGACGCGCTTCGTAGACCATGCCGACCACGCCGAGCGGGACGCGCACCTGGCGCAGCTCGAGACCGTTCGGCAGCGTCGAGCCGCGGACCACTCCGCCGATCGGGTCGGGCAGGCCGGCCACCTGGCGCAGGCCGGCGGCGATCCCGTCGATCCGGGCGGAGGTCAGGCGCAGCCGGTCGAGGATGGCCTCCTCGGTGCCACCGGCGCGGGCGGCCTCGATGTCCTCCGCGTTCGCGGCGAGGACGGTGTCGGCGGCGGCGAGCAGAGCGTCGGCCGCGGCGTGCAGAGCCGCGTCCTTCTCGGTGGTGGTGAGCAGCGCGAGACGACGCGAGGCCACGCGGGCGCGACGCGCGGCCTCGTGGACGGCCTCACGGGTGTCCGTGCCGGCGTCGGTCGCAGCTGAGTCGGGGGTCACGGCAGTCATGTGTCCAGCCTAGTCGGGTCCTCGCGGAACCCGACAGGCCGTGTGCCGTCAGCGCAGGCCGGTCCCCCGTGCGAGCGCCGTCTCCACCAGGATCGACAGCAGCTCGGCGTACTCCACGCCGGTGGCCTCCCACATCCGCGGGTACATCGAGATCGACGTGAAACCGGGCATCGTGTTGATCTCGTTGATCACCGGTCCGTCCTCGGTGACGAAGAAGTCGACGCGGGACAGACCGTGGCAGTCGAGGGCGCGGAACGCCCGGACCGCGAGCTCGCGGATCCGGTCGGAGATCTCCTCGTCGAGCTTGGCCGGGACGTCGAACTCGCAGACGTCGTCGAGGTACTTCGTGTCGAAGTCGTAGAACGCCTCGTGGTCGCCGGAGGTGTCGGGCATGCGGATCTCGGCGACGACACTCGCGCGGACGTCGCCGTCCGGGAACTCGAGCACGCCGCACTCCACCTCGCGGCCGAGGATCGCGGACTCGACGATGACCTTGGGATCGTGCTGCCGGGCCTTCGCGACGGCGTCGTCGAAGGCGGCCCAGTCGGCCACGCGGCTGATGCCGATCGACGATCCGCCGCGGGCGGGCTTGACGAAGACGGGCAGGCCGAGGCGGTTCTTCTGCTCCTCGGTGAGGGTCGCGGTGCCGGGACGCAGGACGATCTGGAAGCCGACCGGCAGGCCTTCGGCCGCGAGCAGCTTCTTGGTGAACTCCTTGTCCATCCCGGCGGCGCTGGCGAGGACGCCGGGACCGACGTACGGGATGTCCGCGAGTTCGAGCAGACCCTGGATGGTGCCGTCCTCGCCGTAGGCGCCGTGCAGGACCGGGAACACCACGTCGACCGACGCGAGCACCCGGCCGTAGGAGGCCTCGTCGAGGGCGACGATGTCGCCGCCACGAGTGGGATCCGCGGTGAGCACGAGATCGGAGCCGTCACCGGCGACGACGGGCAGTTCGCGACCGGCCGCGGCGAGGCCGGCGGGGTCCGCGTCGCCGAGGACCCATGCGCCCTCGGGAGTGATGCCGATGGGCACGACCTCGTACTTCTCCGGATCCAGGTTGCGCAGGATGCTCCCCGCCGAGATGCAGGAGACGGAATGTTCGTTGCTGCGACCACCGAAGACGACGGCCACCCGGGTTCGGGGCGTACTCACGTGTCGAACCGTACCGGGTGGCGATCTCCGCGTGACGGGCGAGTCCTACACGGGTGGGACCGGACACCCTGCTATGTCCCCGCCGACTCCGTCTCCTTCAGCGCTGCGTCGAGATCGGCGAGCAGATCCGCGGTGTCCTCGATTCCGCACGACAACCGGACGAATCCCTCCGGCACCGCATCGCCCCAGCGTGCGCGGCGATCCGCTGTCGTATGGATGCCGCCGAAACTGGTGGCGGGGGCGACGAGCGCGGCCGCACGGACGAAGCGGTGCACTTCGTCGCGGCCGGGCAGCCGGAAGGTGACCAGGGGGCCGAAGCGGCTCATCTGGCCGGCCGCCACGGCGTGAGCGGGGTCGCCGGGGAGCCCGGGATAGCGGACGTCCGTGACGGCGGGATGCTCGAGCAACATCCCGGCGACGGCGAGTGCATTGGCGCACTGCCGTTCGAAGCGCAGTCCGGCGGTGCCGAGGCTGCGGTGCGCGAGCCAGGTCTCGAACGGTCCCAGCACGGTTCCCGACAGCAGTCGTTCCCGGTCGATCGCGGGCAGCAGGTCGGGATCGGCGACGGCGATGTATCCGAACAACAGATCGCTGTGTCCGCTGAGCGATTTCGTTCCGCTGGCCACCACGACGTCGGCGCCGAGGTCGAGCGGGAGCTGTCCGAGCGGGGTGGCGGTCGTGTTGTCGACAAGCAGCAATGCCCCGGTGCGACGGCACGATTGCGCGGTCTCACGCAGATCCACCGTGTCGAGACCGGGATTCGACGGCGTCTCGGCAAGGACCACCGCACCCCGGCCCGCACCGTCGAGGACCCGCTGCAGGGAGCCGTCCCCGAATTCGGCGACGGAGAGTTCGTGGACGTCGATGCCGTGCGGCGCGAGATATTCGGTGGCGAACTTGCGCACCTGGTAGTAGCCGTCGGAGGGGACGACGACCGTGCCACCCGGGGCCACGAGTGATCGCAGCGCGACCGTGATCGCCGACATGCCCGAGCCGACGACGCGGGCGGCCGAGGCGTGCTCGAGTTCCGCGAGCGCCGATTCGAGTGCGCGCCAGCCGGGATTCGAGGCCCGCGCATAGGTGTCGACATCGTCGCGTTCGCCCTCACCGAGCAGATACGGCGCGGCGAAGACCGGCCCCGCCTGCAGCGGGGAGCCCGGAACACCCTCGTGTGCAACCGCCTTCACACAGCGTGTCGAATCGCCCGTCATGCCGCTCATTCCGGCTTGATCCGGCGTCCGAGCAGCTGTCCGATCGCGTCCGGCACCGACATGCCTTCGTGGCACACGCGGTGCACGGCGTCGGTGAGCGGCATCTCGACGTCGTAGCTCGCCGCGAGGGCTCGGACCGAGGTGCACGACTTGACCCCTTCGGCCACCTGACCGTGGGTGGCCGCCTGCGCGCTCTCGAGCGACTCGCCGCGACCGAGGCGTTCGCCGAACGAACGGTTGCGGGACAACGGGGACGTGCACGTGGCGACGAGATCGCCGACCCCGGCGAGACCGGCGAGCGTGGCCGGCTTGGCACCGAGGGCGGTTCCGAGCCGGGTGATCTCGGCGAGACCGCGGGTGATGATGCTCGCGACGGTGTTCTCACCGAGGCCCACCCCGGCGGCCATGCCGCACGCGAGGGCGATGACGTTCTTGCAGGCGCCGCCGATCTCACAGCCGATCACGTCGGAGTTGGTGTACGGACGGAAGTACTTTGTGGCGCAGGACTTCTGGATCTCCATGGCGCGGGTGGAGTCGGGGCACGCGATGACGGTCGCGGCCGGTTGCCCCTCGGCGATCTCGCGAGCGAGGTTGGGGCCGGACAGCACGGCGATGCGATTCTGTTCGGCGCCGGTGACCTGACCGATCACCTGGCTCATGCGCATCAGGGTGCCGCTCTCGATTCCCTTGGCGAGACTGAGAAGTGTGACCTCCGGTCCGATATCCACCTTCCACGCCTCGAGATTGGCCCGCAGGGTCTGGCTCGGGACGGCGAGGACCACGAAATCGGCGCCCTCGACGGCCACCCGATGATCGGCCGTCGCCTTCAGCGAGTGCGGCAGTTCCACACCGGGCAGATAGTCGGAGTTCTCGTGTCGCTCCGCGATGCAGCGCGCCACCTCCTCGCGCCGTGCCCAGATCGTCACGTCCGTTCCGGCGTCGGCCAGCACCTTGGCGTACGCCGTCCCCCACGAACCCGCGCCCAGAACTGCTGCTGTGGTCACGCGATCCTCACTCTCGTCCGATGCCCGGCACTCGCGGTCGCGATCGGCCCGGAGCGGGCGGTCGCGACCGGTTCGGTCCGGGCGGTCACCACCCACGGTCGCACCCAGTATCGCGCAGGCGCCACCGACACCGCGCCGGGTCGGAGGACGGACCGCATACGACGGCGGTCACAGCGGGCGGTCGTGCGGTTCGTCACCTCGCGCGATCGTGCGATCGATCGCTGATGGCACAATCGGGCAATGCCCGCGACGCACGTGCTCGTTCCCGTCAAGGCCCTCGGCCTGGCGAAGTCGCGGCTCTCGCACGTCCTCGACCCGGCGGCGCGGGAATCACTGGTGCTCGCGATGCTGCAGGACACCGCGACGGCGGCGCTGTCCGCCGGAGACGTGACGGTCACCGTCGTCACCGCCGACGAGCGGGTCGCGGCCGCGGCGCTGGACTGCGGCGCGGACGTCCTCCCCGATCCGGTCGGTCCCGACTCCCCCGACCCATTGAACTCCGCACTGCTCGCAGCGGCCCGCCGGGCGCGGGAGCATGCACCCGGCGCCGAACTCGTGGCACTGCAGGCCGACCTGCCCTCCCTGCGGCCCGAGGAATTCGCGCTCGCACGCGAGACTGCGCGGCGGACGGGAACGGCCGTGGTCGTCGACCACACGGCGAGCGGTACGACGGCGTTGCTGCACTGCGTGAGCGGCACCCTGCCGCCCCTGTCGTTCGGACCGGGATCGGCCGGTCGCCACATCGATGCCGGCGCGTATCCGGTACCTGACGCGCTCCCCGGACTGCGACTCGATGTGGACACACCGGACGATCTCGCCGCCGCACTGCGACTCGGCGTCGGACCGGCCACCGCGGCCGTGCTCGACACGGTCGAGTTCCCGCTGCGCCACCGGTGCGACAGCGCTGCAGGGAGCCGTCGCTCTGCCACAATGAACTGGTGACCAACGGCGATTCCCCCGATCCCATGAGTTCCGAGCACGCGGCACCGTCCGGCGTCGCCCGACCTGCCGGTCGCGTGGCGACCGCCACCAGCGCGCCTCCGGCCGCGACGGGACTGCAGTCGAGGACCGATCACGACAACACGCTTCCCGTCGACCGCTACCTCAATCGCGAACAGAGCTGGCTCGATTTCAACGCCCGCGTTCTCGCGCTCGCGGAGGACACCTCGCAGCCGTTGCTCGAACGCGCCAAGTTCCTCGCGATCTTCGCGTCGAATCTCGACGAGTTCTACATGGTGCGGGTCGCCGGGCTGAAACGTCGCGCCGAGACGGGATTGTCGGTCCGGTCCGCGGACGGACTGACCCCGCGTGCCCAGCTCGCGCTCATCGCGTCGAGCACGCGCGAACTCGCCGGTCGCCAGGCGCAGGTCTTCCTCGACTCGGTCATGCCGGCCCTGGCGGACGAAGGCATCTCGATCATCCGATGGGCGGATCTGACGGAGGACGAACGCCGACGACTGACACAGTATTTCGCCGACCAGGTCTTCCCGGTCCTGACGCCGCTCGCGGTCGATCCCGCACACCCCTTCCCCTACATCAGCGGCCTGTCCCTCAACCTCGCTGTCACGGTCAAGGATTCGCAGTCGTCCGGTGAGCACTTCGCGCGCGTGAAGGTGCCCGACAACGTCGAACGGTTCGTCCGGGTCGATCGCGCGGGTTCGTCGCACGGACTGCCGGCCTTCCTCCCGCTCGAGGAACTGATCGCCGCCCACCTCGACGTGTTGTTCCCGGGCATGGAGATCGTCGAGCACCACGCCTTCCGCGTCACCCGCAACGCCGACTTCGAGGTCGAGGAGGACCGCGACGAGGATCTCCTCCAGGCCCTCGAACGCGAACTCGCCCGGCGGCGCTTCGGTTCTCCCGTGCGGCTCGAGGTGTCGGACGACATGACCGAGCACATGCTCGACCTGCTGTTGCGCGAACTCGACGTCGACCGGGTCGACGTCGTCCAGTTGCCCGGCCTGCTCGATCTGTCGTCGCTGTGGCAGGTGCACGCCGTCGACCGTCCGGATCTGAAGGACGCCCCGTTCGTGCCGGCGACCCATCCCGCCTTCGGCGAGCGCGAGACACCGAAGAGCGTGTTCTCCACTCTGCGCGAGGGCGACATCCTCGTCCACCATCCGTACGACTCGTTCTCGACGAGCGTGCAACGGTTCATCGAGCAGGCCGCCGCCGACAGTCAGGTCCTCGCCATCAAGCAGACGCTGTACCGGACGTCGGGCGACTCCCCCATCGTCAACGCTCTGATTGCTGCTGCCGAAGCGGGCAAGCAGGTCGTCGCGCTCGTGGAGATCAAGGCGCGCTTCGACGAGCAGGCCAACATCAAGTGGGCACGCAAACTCGAACAGGCCGGTGTCCACGTCGTATACGGACTCGTGGGTCTCAAGACGCACTGCAAGACCTGTCTGGTCGTGCGGCGCGAGGGTTCGACGATCCGGCGCTACTGCCACATCGGCACCGGAAACTACAACCCGAAGACCGCTCGTCTCTACGAGGACGTCGGCCTGCTCACGTCGTCGCCCGAGATCGGCGCCGACCTCACCGACCTGTTCAACACCCTCACCGGGTACTCCCGGAAGGCGCAGTACCGCAATCTGCTCGTCGCGCCGCACGGAGTCCGCAAGGGCATCATCGAACGCGTCGAGCGTGAGATCGAGCACCACGAGGCCGGTCGCCCCAGCGGGATCCGGCTCAAGGCCAACGCCCTCGTCGACGAGCAGGTGATCGACGCGCTCTACCGCGCGTCGCGGGCGGGGGTGCGCACCGAGGTGGTCGTGCGCGGGATCTGCGCCCTCAAACCCGGCGTGCCCGGGCTGAGCGAGAACATCACGGTGCGCTCGATTCTGGGGCGGTTCCTCGAACACTCGCGGCTGTTCCATTTCCGGGGCAGCGACGAGTACTGGATCGGCAGCGCCGACATGATGCACCGGAACCTCGACCGTCGCGTCGAGGTGATGGTGCAGGTGAAGAACACCCGGCTCGCAGCGCAGTTGGACCGCATCTTCGATTCCGCGCTCGACCCGGTCACCCGCTGCTGGACGCTCGAGGGCGACGGCACGTGGACGGCGTCCCCCGAGCCGGGAACCGCTGCCCGCGACCACCAGGTCGAACTCATGCGTAGCCGCGCGTCCTGAGGTGGAGGGAACGTTGACCGAATCACGCGACAAGCCCGTGAAGGCCAACATCTTCGCGGCGGGCGCCGTCCTGTGGCGCCCTGCGGCCGACGACGCTCCGCACGATGCGCAGGTCGCGCTCGTGCATCGTCCGCGCTACGACGACTGGTCCTTTCCGAAGGGCAAACTCGACCCGGGTGAGACGGCGGTGGTCGCCGCGGTGCGGGAGATCGAGGAGGAGACCGGATTCCGCGCCGCGCTCGGCAGCAGTCTCGGGAAGGTCGTCTACCCCGTTCCGGGTCACCGCAAACTCAAGCGGGTGGACTACTGGGCCGCGCGGTGCCTCGACGGGCAGTTCGCGCCCAACGACGAAGTGGACGAATTGCGTTGGGTGTCCCCCGAAGAGGCATTCGACCTGTTGTCCTATCCGATGGACCGCAGTGTCCTCCGCCGCTTCCGCCGGGTGCCGCTGGACACGACCACGGCGCTGATCGTGCGGCACGCCAAGGCGGGTAGTCGGAAGAAGTACAAGGGCGACGACCGTTACCGGCCCCTCGATGCGTCCGGACGGGCGCAGGCGGAGGCTCTCGTTCCGCAGTTGACGGCGTTCGGCGGCGACAGTGTGGTGTCCGCCGACCGCACGCGGTGCATCGCGACGGTCGAGCCCTTCGCCTCCCGGCACGGGCTCGAGATCGCGATCGAGCCGTCGCTGTCGGAGGAGGAGTACCGGGCCGATCCGGACCGCGGCCGCAAGCGGGCGCTGGAGATCGCGTCGGGTCCCGGCACTCCCGTGATCTCCAGTCAGGGCAAGGTGATCCCGCCGCTGCTGGAATGGTGGGCCGAGCGCGACGGTCTCGTGCTGCCTCCGGCGCGGAACCGGAAGGCGAGCATGTGGGTGTTGTCGCTGCGCGGCGATCGCCTCATCGCGGCCGACCACATCGACAGCCCTCTTCCCACGGGCCGTCCGCCGGCGGACGACGAGAGCATCTGACCCGAGTACGCACGACGGCGGCCACCGGATGTCCGGTGGCCGCCGTCGTCTCACCTGTGCGGCTCGCACGTGGCGAGCCGCATCGCGGGTGGGTGTTACTTCTTGGTGCTCTTGCGGGCCGTGGTCTTCTTGGCCGGGCTCTTCTTCGCCGCGGTGGTCTTCTTCGCCGCGGTCGACTTGGTGGCGGTGGTCTTCTTCGCCGGAGTCGACTTGGCCGCCGTGGTCTTCTTGGCCGCGGTGGTCTTCTTCGCCGCGGTCGACTTGGTGGCGGTGGTCTTCTTCGCCGGAGTCGACTTGGCCGCCGTGGTCTTCTTGGCTGCCGTGGTCTTCTTCGCCGGAGTCGACTTGGTCGCCGTGGTCTTCTTCGCCGCCGTGGTCTTCTTCGCTGCGGTGGTCTTCTTCGCCGCGGTCGACTTGGTCGCTGTGGTCTTCTTCGCCGCAGTCTTCTTGGCCGCCTTCTTCGCTGCCGCGGTCTTCTTGGCCGCTGCGGCTGCACCGCGCTTCACGGCCGGACCCGAAGCCGGAAGCTTCTGGGTGCCCGCGATGATGTTCTTGAAGGACTGGCCGGGACGGAAGGCCGGCACCGAGGTCGGCTTGACCTTGACCGTCTCACCCGTGCGCGGGTTCCGCGCGACACGAGCGGCCCGGCGACGCTTCTCGAAGACACCGAATCCGGTGATGGTGACGCTCTTACCGTCGTGCACGGCGCGAACGATCGCGTCCACGATGTGCTCGACGGCCGCGGTGGCGGTGCGCCTGTCCGAACCGAGTTTCTCGGTCAGAACGTCGATCAGTTCTGCCTTGTTCATTGATTTCCTCCGCACATACACGGTCCACCGTCAGACCGACTCCAGTCCACGGTAGACCCGCAAACGGGCAAGAGTCTATGTGCCACGCGGATTCTCATGCAAATAACCTCCGGGCCCGGCCCGACGGGAGCGTCGGACCGGGCCCGGAGAAGGCGCGTTCGAGGGGTGTTTTCAGGGCGCCGGAAGGGTACTCGGTTTCCATGACGGCCTTGACTTTTCGTACTCGGAAATCGCGTCTACCTGGCGCAATGTCAATCCGATGTCGTCGAGACCCTCCAGAAGACGCCACCTCGTGTAGTCGTCAATGGTGAACGGCACCACGGTGGTTCCGGCGGTCACCGTCCGGTTCTCGAGATCCACTTCCAGTTCGAGTCCGGGCTGCTGCTCGATGAGCTTCCACAGCAGTTCGACGTCGTCCTGCGAGACCTGAGCGGCGAGCAGACCGGCCTTTCCGGCGTTGCCGCGGAAGATGTCGGCGAAACGGGACGAGATCACGACCCGGAATCCGTAATCCGACAACGCCCACACGGCGTGCTCACGCGAGGAGCCGGTGCCGAAATCCGGTCCGGCGACGAGAACGCTGCCGCGGTCGAAGGGCGGAGTGTTGAGGACGAAGGACGGGTCGTTGCGCCATGCGGCGAACAGACCGTCCTCGAATCCCGTACGGGTGACGCGCTTCAGGTACACGGCCGGGATGATCTGGTCCGTGTCGACATTGGAGCGGCGCAGCGGGACGCCGATGCCCTTGTGAGTGGTGAAGGCTTCCATCGAAAATTCTCCTCGTCGGTCCTGTGGTCTAGTCCAGATCCGCCGGTGCGGAAAGCGTTCCCCGCACCGCGGTTGCGGCGGCCACGGCCGGCGAGACGAGATGCGTCCGTCCGCCCTTGCCCTGCCGTCCTTCGAAATTCCGGTTGGAGGTCGACGCGGAGCGTTCGCCCGGCGCCAACTGGTCGGGGTTCATGCCCAGGCACATCGAGCACCCGGCCTGACGCCACTCGGCGCCTGCGGCGGTGAAGATCTCGCCGAGACCCTCGTCCTCCGCCTGCGCGCGCACCCGCATCGAACCCGGCACGACGAGCATCCGGACGCCGTCGGCGACCTTGCGGCCCTTCAGGACATCCGCCACGGCGCGCAGATCCTCGATGCGGCCGTTGGTGCACGAGCCGACGAAGACGGTGTCGATCTTCACATCGCGCAGCGGCATGCCCGGTTCGAGATCCATGTAGCGCAACGCCTTCTCCGCTGCAGACCGCTCGGTTTCGTCGGCGATCTCCGCGGGTACCGGAACCCTGGCCCCGAGCGGAGCGCCCTGGCCCGGGTTGGTGCCCCACGTGACGAAGGGCGTCAGAGCGCTGCCGTCGATGTGGACCTCGGCGTCGAAAACCGCGTCGTCGTCGGTCTTCAGCTGCTCCCAGGCCTCCACGGCGGCGTCCCAGTCGGCGCCCTTCGGGGCGTGCGGGCGACCCTCGATGAACTCGTAGGTGGTCTCGTCGGGGGCGATCATGCCGGCGCGGGCGCCCGCCTCGATCGACATGTTGCAGATGGTCATCCGCGCTTCCATCGACAGCGCGCGGATCGCCTCCCCGCGGTATTCGAGGACGTAGCCCTGTCCGCCGCCGGTGCCGATCTTCGCGATGATGGCGAGGATGAGGTCCTTGCTCGTCACTCCCGGCGCGAGAGTGCCGTCGACGTTGATGGCCATCGTCTTGAAGGGCCGCAGCGACAACGTCTGCGTCGCCATGACGTGTTCGACCTCACTGGTACCGATGCCCATCGCCAGCGCACCGAAGGCGCCGTGGGTGGAGGTGTGGCTGTCGCCGCACACCACCGTCATGCCGGGCTGCGTGAGACCGAGCTGCGGGCCGACCACGTGGACGATGCCCTGATCGAGATCGCCCATGGGGTGCAGACGGACACCGAACTCCTCGCAGTTGCGGCGCAGGGTCTCGACCTGCGTGCGCGAGACCGGGTCGGCGATCGGCTTGTCGATGTCCACCGTGGGGACGTTGTGGTCCTCGGTGGCGATCGTGAGATCGGGACGCCGCAGCCGGCGTCCGGCCAGCCGCAGACCGTCGAAGGCCTGCGGGCTGGTCACCTCGTGTACGAGATGCAGGTCGATGTAGATCAGGTCCGGCTGTCGCGCCGATCCCTGTCCTTCACCGCGCACGACCACGTGCTGGTCCCACACCTTTTCCGCCAGAGTCTTTCCAGCCATCTTCTCCACCTTGTCGTACGTGACGAACGCGGGATCCCGGGGGCTGTCCGGCCGCGTATGGCGTCGTCCCCACCGTTCTCGGCATGCGATATGCTTCCCATTATGCGAGACGGAGGTATCGACCTATGAGACAGCATAGCGGGATCGGAGTGCTGGACAAAGCGATGACAGTCCTCCATGCGGTTGCCGAACAGCCGTGCAACCTCAACGAGTTGTGCGCGCGGACCGGCCTGCCCCGCGCCACGGCGCACCGTCTCGCCGTGGGCCTCGAGGTCCACCGTCTCCTCATGCGCGACAGCGACGGACAGTGGCGTCCCGGCCCCGGTCTGGCCGAATTGTCCGCGGGCGCAGGCGACACCCTCGTCGAGGCCGCCTCGCTCGTCCTCCCCCGCCTGCGCGAAATCACCGGCGAGAGCGTGCAGTTGTACCGCCGCGAGGGCACCCAGCGGGTCTGCGTCGCGGCTCTCGAACCGCCGACCGGTCTGCGCGATACCGTCCTCGTCGGCGCGCGCCTTCCGATGACGGCCGGCTCCGGCGCGAAAGTTCTGCTCGCGTGGGCCGATACGGCGACCCAGCGCGCCATCCTTCCCGACGCCGCCTTCGGTGAACGCGTGCTCGTCGAGGTCCGCCGCCGCGGCTGGGCGCAGAGCGCCGCCGAACGCGAACCCGGTGTGGCGTCGGTCGCCGCACCCGTGCGCGACAGCACCGGTGCCGTGATCGCCGCCATCTCCGTATCGGGTCCCATCGACCGCATGGGCCGCCGACCGGGCGCCCGCTGGGCCGCCGACCTCCTCGCCGCCGCAGAAGCGCTCCAGAAGCGTCTCTGAGCCGACTGCACGCAGGGCGGCGGGAGGAACACAGCGGCGCGGTCCCACGCTGTGCCAGAGTGCTTCGCATGGGAACCAACCGCCGCGCAGACATCACGATGACGGACTCGGAAATCGACGAGTTCCTCCGCCGCAGCCGGGTCGCGAACCTGGCGACCCTCGGACCGACGGGCACCCCGCATCTCGTCGCCATGTGGTACGCCGTGCTCGACGGGGAGATCTGGTTCGAGACGAAAGCGAAATCACAGAAGGTCGTCAACCTCCGGCGCGACGATCGCGTGACCGTCCTCGTCGAGGCCGGCGACACCTACGACCAGTTGCGGGGCGTCTCGATCGAGGGGCGCGCGGAGATCCTGGACGACCACGACCGCCTGTTCGAGGTCTGCCGAGACGTGTGGGAGCGGTACACCGCCCCGTACACCGACGAGGCGCTCCCTGCGGTGGAGCAGATGATGCACAAGCGGGTGGCCGTCCGCGTGGTGCCCGTCCGGGTGCGTTCGTGGGATCACCGCAAGCTCGGGATGCCCGCCATGGAGATCGGCGGCACGACGGCCGCCTACCTTCCGTCCGCCGCGCACTGACCGCACATACGCGAAAGGCGCTCCGATCGAGGATCGGAGCGCCTTCGTTGTTGTACCCCCGATGGGATTCGAACCCACGCTACCGCCGTGAGAGGGCGGCGTCCTAGGCCGCTAGACGACGGGGGCCTGGAACTTTCCGAGGAATCGACGAGTCGATGCCTCCGAGAGAAGAACACCCACCGACCCGGAGATCGATGGGTAGTCCGTTGTACCCCCGATGGGATTCGAACCCACGCTACCGCCGTGAGAGGGCGGCGTCCTAGGCCGCTAGACGACGGGGGCCTATGGAACTTCTTCTCTTCGCTTCCCGAAGGAAGCTCAGCCAGCATAGCTGGCTGAGACGTTGCGGGCAAACCGCCGCGTCTCAGCTGGGGTACCAGGACTCGAACCTAGAATGGCTGAACCAGAATCAGCTGTGTTGCCAATTACACCATACCCCAATGGTTTGTTCCTTCGGCCTGCCCTGCGGGCGTTGTGGCCTCCGTTCCGAACCGAGAAGAAGATTAGCACCAACCCCGCCACCAACTACAAATCGGCTGGTCAGAAGCATGAAATCGAGTTCGGGACGAGCTCGGCGGGTCTGAAATCGAGCTCGGCCCGTCACCGGCGGATGCCGACGACGGGCCGAGAGCGACCGGCGAAGGGTCAGGCGATACGCGCCCGCCCGGCACGCAGTCGCGCGAGGGTGCGCTCACGGCCGAGCAGTTCCATCGACTCGTAGAGCGGCGGGCTGATGTGCGAGCCCGTCACCGCGACCCGCACGGGAGCGAAGGCCTTCCTCGGCTTGAGTTCGAGCCCCTCGATCAGCGCGCTCTTGAGCGCCTCCTCGATCGACGGCGTGGTCCACTCGTCCAGGCCCTCGAGGACGGCGACGGACGCGTCGAGCACGGGCGCGGCATCCTCCTTGAGGTTCTTCGCCGCGGACGCCTCGTCGAGCGTGAAGTCGGCATCATCGACGAACAGGAACTTCAGCAGATCCCACGCGTCCCCGAGGACGACGATGCGGGTCTGCACGAGGTCGGCGGCCGTCCGGAAGAGCGCCTCGTCGACGTCGTCCCCGATCCGGCCGTGCTCGACGAGGTACGCCTTCAGCCGGGTCGCGAACTCGGCCGGCTCGAGCAGGCGGATGTGCTCGGCGTTGATGGCGTCGGCCTTCTTCTGGTCGAACCGGGCCGGGTTCGAGTTGACCTTGGAGATCTCGAAGGCCGAGACCATCTCGTCGAGGGAGAACACGTCGCGGTCGTCGGCGAGACCCCAGCCGAGCAGGGCAAGATAGTTGAGCAGGCCCTCGGGGATGAACCCTCGATCGCGGTGCAGGAAGAGGTTCGACTCCGGGTCGCGCTTGGAGAGCTTCTTGTTGCCCTGTCCCATCACGAACGGCAGGTGGCCGAACTCGGGCGTGAAATCGGTGACGCCGATGCGCTGCAGCGCCGCATACAGCGCGAGCTGACGCGGGGTCGACGACAGCAGGTCCTCACCGCGCAGGACGTGTGTGATCTTCATCAACGCGTCGTCGACGGGATTGACGAGCGTGTAGAGCGGGATGCCGTTGCCGCGGGTGAGCGCGAAGTCGGGCACCGAGCCCGCCTTGAAGGTGGTCTCGCCGCGGACGAGGTCGTTCCAGGTGAGGTCCTCGTCGGGCATGCGCAGTCGCACGACCGGCTTGCGGCCCTCGTCGAGGAAGGCCTGCCGCTGCTCCGGAGTGAGGTCGCGGTCGAAGTTGTCGTAGCCGAGCTTCGGGTCGCGACCGGCGGCCTTGTGGCGCTCCTCGACCTCCTCCGGCGTCGAGAACGACTCGTAGGCCTCACCGGCGTCGACGAGCTTCTGCACGACCTCGAGGTGCAGGTCGCGTCGCTGCGACTGCCGGTACGGCTCGTACGGTCCGCCGACCTCCGGACCCTCGTCCCATTCGAGACCCAGCCACCGGAGGGCGTCGAGGATCGCCTGGTACGACTCCTCGGTGTCGCGTGCGGCGTCGGTGTCTTCGATGCGGAACACGAAGGTGCCGCCGTGATGACGCGCGAAAGCCCAGTTGAACAGGGCGGTGCGCACCAGACCCACGTGCGGGGTTCCGGTCGGTGACGGGCAGAAACGTACGCGTACTTCGCTGGTGGTCATGACTCGCTCAGGGTTGAGGATCGACGGGAGACCATCCCAGGCTATCCGCCCCGCTGCGAGCTCCGGTCAGGATCCCTTGGCGACGACGGGGTTCGTGAGCGTTCCGATGCCCTCGACGGTGATCGAGACGGTGTTGCCCGGCTCGATCGGCCCGACACCCTCGGGGGTGCCGGTGAGGATGATGTCGCCCGGCAGCAGCGTCATGACACCGGAGATCCACTCGACGAGCTTCGGGATGTCGTGCACCATCTTCGAGGTGCGGCTGCGCTGACGGGTCTGTCCGTCGACCTCCGCCGAGATCTCGAGATCGGAAGCGTCGATGTCGGTTTCGATCCACGGTCCGAGCGGGCAGAAGGTGTCGTGGCCCTTGGCCCGTCCCCACTGACCGTCCTTGCGCTGGTGGTCGCGCGCGGACACGTCGTTGGCGATCGTGTAGCCGAGGATCGCCTCCCGGGCCTTCGCGGCGGGGACGTCCTTGCAGGGGCGTCCGATGACCACGGCGAGTTCGGCCTCGTGGTGGACGAGCGAGGTGGTGGGCGGAATCACGATGGGAGCGCCCGGGCCCACGATCGACGTATTGGGCTTGAGGAAGATCATCGGCTCGTCGGGGACCTCGTTGCCCGACTCGGCGGCGTGGGCGGCGTAGTTGCGGCCCACCGCGATCACCTTGGTGGCGAGGATCGGAGCGAGAATCCGCACGTCGGCGAGGGGCCAGCTGCGACCTGTGAAGGTGGGGTTCCCGAAGGGATGCTCGGCGATCTCCTTCGCCGTCGCGGACTCCCCCTCCCCTTCGATGCTCACGAACGCGACACCATCCGGGCTGGCAATTCGACCAAGGCGCATGTCCGGAGTCTAACGGTGCGCGCTCACTGCGATCGACGCCCGGGTGCCGCGGGTATAGAGTCCGACTGGGATTTCACATAACGGTACGACTTTCTCAGATAGTGGGACTCATGGACACTCCGGACATCGGTCGGCGTCGATGGTTGATCCTGGCCCTCGGCGTCGTCGCACAGGCCTCCCAGGCCACCGTCATCAACGGCATCGCCTTCCTCATCCCGACGCTGAACCAGGAGGGCGGTTTCACCCTCGCCCAGGCCGGAACCCTCGCCGGCGCACCGATCCTCGGCGGCGTGTTCACGCTCGTCGTGTGGGGCGCGATCGCCGACCGGTTCGGCGAACGTCTCGCGCTGGCTGCCGGGCTCGGAATCGCGGCCGTCGCGATGGGGCTCGCGAGCGCGACCACCTCGCTGGACCTGTCCCCCACCGCCTCCGCCGCACTGCTCGGCCTGTTGCTGATGTGTGCGGGAGCCGGCGCCGTGAGCGCCAACTCGGCGAGCGGACGCGTGGTGGTCGGATGGTTCCCGCCGCACCAGCGCGGCCTCGCGATGGGCATCCGGCAGATGTCGGTGCCGCTGGGTGTCGCCGCGGGCGCACTCGTCATCCCGACGCTCGCGGGCGACCACGGGATCGCCTGGGCACTCGCGTTTCCCATGCTCGCGTGCGGGCTGGCAGCGGTCGCCTGCGCGGTCGGGGTGGTGGATCCGCCGCGACCCGGACGGGCGGAGGCCGAGCGCGCGGGCGTGCTCGGCAATCCCTACCGGAGTTCGATGTCGCTCACGCGGATCCATCTCGCGTCGATCCTGCTCGTGGTGCCGCAGTACGTCGTGTGGACCTACGCCCTGGTGTGGCTCATCGCCGACCGCGGCTGGGACGAGGTCGGTGCCGGTCTCGTCATCACCGCCGCCCAGATCCTCGGCGCCCTCGGACGTGTCGTCACCGGGGCCTGGTCCGATCGGGTGGGCAGCCGGCTGGGACCGATGCGCGTCGTCGCCGTATCTGTCGTCGTCTCGATGGTCGCGCTGTCCGTCACCGCGTGGACGGATTCGACGATCGCGGTGGGTGTTCTGCTCGTCGCGTCGATCCTGACCTCGGCGCCGAACGGGTTGGCGTTCACCGCCGTCGCGGAGATCGCGGGCCCGTTCTGGGGTGGTCGCGCACTCGGCATCCAGAACACCGGGCAGTTCGTGTTCGCCGCGGCCGTCGGACCGGTCTTCGGCGGGCTCATCGCCGCGGTCGGATTCCCCGCGGCCTTCGCCCTGGCCGCGATCGCTCCCGCCGCGGCGGTCCCGGTGGTGCCGAAGGACTGATACGCGAAACGCGCGTGGCGCCGGACGGGACGTACCCGCCGGCGCCACGCGCGTTCTGCGCCGAAGAACTCCGTGCTCAGAGAGAAGCAGCGATCCGATCGCCGATCTCGGTGGTCACGATCGGACCGGTGCCACGGTTGGCGAGGTCGGCCTCGACGGCCCGCTCGACGCGTGCAGCGTCCTCCTCGCGCCCGAGATGGCGCAGCAACAGGGCGGTGGACAGGATCGCCGCGGTGGGGTCGGCGATGCCCTTGCCGGCGATGTCCGGCGCCGAGCCGTGGACGGGCTCGAACATCGACGGGTTGGTGCCCGAGGCGTCGATGTTGCCGCTCGCCGCCAGGCCGATACCACCGGTCACGGCGCCGGCGAGGTCGGTGATGATGTCGCCGAACAGGTTGTCGGTGACGATGACGTCGAAGCGCGACGGGTCGTCGACCATGTAGATGGTCGCGGCGTCGATGTGGCAGTAGGCCGTGGTGACCTCGGGGAACTCCTTGCCCACGGTCTCGACGGCGCGGGTCCAGATGGCGCCGGCGTTCGATAGCACGTTCGTCTTGTGGATGAGCGTGACGTGCTTGCGGCGGGTCTGCGCGAGCTCGAAGGCGTAGCGGACCACGCGCTCGGCGCCGAACCAGGTGTTCACCGAGACCTCGGTGGCGATCTCGTGCGGGGTGCCGACGCGGATCGCTCCCCCGTTGCCGGTGTACGGGCCCTCGGTGCCCTCGCGGACGACGACGAAGTCGATGTCGTGGTCGGCGGCGAGCGGCGACTTCGCGCCCGGGTACAGGCGCGACGGACGCAGGTTGACGTGGTGGTCGAGCGCGAACCGCATGTTCAGGAGGAGACCGCGTTCGAGGACGCCGGGCGTGACCGACGGATCGCCGATGGCGCCGAGGAGGATCGCGTCGTGCTCGCGGATCGCGGCGAGATCGGCATCGGGCAGGAGTTCGCCGGTCGCGTTGTACCGGCGGGCCCCGAGGTCGTACTCGGTCGTCTCGAGATCCGGGACGAGGGCACGGAGCACCTTGAGCGCTTCCGCCGTGACCTCGACACCGATGCCGTCACCGGGGATGACCGCAAGTTTCATGAGCACTACTCACTTCCTGTGCGACGGTGGCCGCGACCGTGCAGACGGTCGCGGCCACCGGATGATGGAGAACCGAAGGATCAGGACAGGTCGACCTGGGCGACGCGCGCGTCGAGCGCCTCGGTGATCTGTCCGACCTCGGCGTCGCCGACGACGCGGTCGACACGCAGGATCACAGTGGCGCCGGGGCCCTCCGCGTCCTGGCTCAGCGCCGCGGCCTGGATGTCGATGCTCGCGTTGCCGAGCACGGTGCCGAGCGTTCCGAGGACACCCGGACGGTCCTGGTAGTGGACGATCAGGTTGTGGCCCTCGGCGCGGAGATCGAAGCTGCGGCTGTTGATGTTGACGATCTTCTCGACCTGCTGCAGGCCGGTGAGCGCACCTGCGACGGAGGTGACGTGTCCG
Organism: Rhodococcus sp. BUPNP1; assembly: GCF_002215235.1. Classification (NCBI taxonomy): domain Bacteria; kingdom Bacillati; phylum Actinomycetota; class Actinomycetes; order Mycobacteriales; family Nocardiaceae; genus Rhodococcus; species Rhodococcus sp. BUPNP1. The sequence goes on along the minus strand of NZ_NERM01000004.1, from coordinate 101,887 downwards.
TCCGGCGCCACCGCGCGGACCTCGACGGCGCTGCGGTGCGTGGTGGCCTCGCTGACCTTCTCGACCTCGACGGTCACGCCGCGCTGCTCCGCGAGCTTGGGGGCGTTGACGAAGGTGACGGGCTCGTCGCTGCTCGCCGAGAACAGGCCGCGGAGGGCGGCCAGGCCGAGGATGTCGGTGTTCTCGGCCGAGAGCTCACCGCTGACGACGACCTGCACGTTCTGCACGGCCTCGGGCGAGAGGGTGCCGGCGAGCAGACCGAGCTTGCGGACGAGCTCGAGCCACGGTGCGACCTCCTCGCCGACGGGGCCACCGGAGACGTTGACGGCGTCGGGCACGAACTCACCGGCGAGGGCGAGCAGCACGCTCTTGGCGACGTCGGTGCCGGCGCGGTCCTGGGCCTCGGCGGTGGATGCACCGAGGTGCGGGGTGACGACGACGTTGTCGAGGTCGAACAGCTTCGAATCGGTGCACGGCTCGGTCTCGAAGACGTCGAGGCCGGCGGCGTGGACCTTGCCCTCGACGAGTGCGTCGTAGAGCGCGTCCTCGTCGATCAGGCCACCGCGGGCGGCGTTGACGATGATGACGCCGTCCTTGGCCTTGGACAGACGCTCGGCGTTGATCAGGCCGGCGGTCTCCTTGGTCTTGGGCAGGTGCACCGAGATGAAGTCGGCGCGGGCGACCAGCTCGTCGATGTCGACGAGCTCGATGCCGAGCTGTGCGGCGCGGGCGGCCGGCAGGTAGGGGTCGTACGCGATGACGTGGGTCTCGAACGCCGCGAGACGCTGGGCGAACAGCTGGCCGATGCGGCCGAGGCCGACGACGCCGACGGTCTTGCCGAGGATCTCGGTGCCGTTGAAGCTCGACCGCTTCCAGGTGCGCTCACGCAGGGTGCGGTCGGCGGCGGGGACCTGACGCGCCGCGGACATGAGGAGCGCGACCGCGTGCTCGGCGGCGGAGTGGATGTTGGAGGTGGGCGCGTTGACGACCATCACGCCGCGCTCGGTGGCAGCGGCGATGTCGACGTTGTCGAGGCCGACACCGGCGCGACCGACGATCTTGAGGTTGGGCGCCGCAGCGAGCACCTCGGCGTCGACGGTGGTCGCGGAGCGGACCAGCAGCGCCTGGGCCTCGGGCACGGCCGCGAGCAGGGCGGGGCGGTCGGGGCCGTCCACCCAGCGCACCTCGACACCGTCACCGAGCGCGTCGACGGTCGACTGCGCAAGCTTGTCGGCGATCAGGACTACTGGACGGCCATTCTGGCTCACGTGCGGACTCCCTGTGTCGTGAATGTGTGAGTGGTCGACGGCGCTCGCGCCCGACAGCATGCGTGGGCACCCGCGACCGCCCACAGTTTAGTGCCCCAGCCCTTCCCGCGGGGCCACCGGGATCGGGATCACGGTGGCGCGGGCCCATCCTTCCGCGGGGGCGGGACGACGTCCCGCGGGGGTGCGTCGAGCACACTGCGCTCGATGCCGGGCTGGTTCCGGTGCCGGAAGGCCACCACGGCGGTGCGGACGGTCGGGTGGAATCGACCGTCCCGGAAGCGATTCCCGGTCTGCATCCGGTGCAGCTTGTCCTTGACCGGACCCTTCATCGCGGCGAAGGCGAGCCGTATCCCCCGGTGGGCGAGATAGTCGTCGAGACGTTCGATCTCCTCGACGGCGCTGATGTCGAGGTCCGTGATCGGTTCGGCCGCGAGGACCACCCACTCGATGCGGTCCTCGCGTTCGCGGACGAGTTCGCGGACGAACTTCGTGAGGATCACGCCGTTCGCGAAGAACAGCGGGGCGTCGAACCGCACGAGCACGAGACCCGGGATCCGGTGGCCCTCGGGATGCCGTTCCCGGTCGTGATATCCGGCGACGTCCTCGAGTTCGACGAGTTCGGTCCGGTGGGGTTGCCAGGCGCGTACGACGACGGCGGCCAGCGACAACGCGATCGCGACGAGCACACCCTTCAGCACACCCGCGAGGCCGACCGCCACGAATGCGGCGAAGGACAAACAGAATTCGATCTTGTTGACCCGCCACAGGCGACCGAGCGCCCTCACGTCGACGAGGGCACTCGCCGCGACGATCACGACGGCACCGAGCGCCGCCTGCGGCAGGTACGCCGTCGCTCCCGGGGCCACCAGCAGGAAGATCGCGACCGTCACCGCTCCGACGGCGCCCGCGAGCTGGGTACGCGCTCCGGCCTGTTCGAGGACGGGCGTGCGACTGCCGCTGCCGCAGATCGGGAATCCGCCCGTGGCACCGGCTGCGATGTTCACCACACCGAGGGCACGCATCTCGGAGCTGCCGTCCACGTCCTCGCCCCGTCGCAGCGCGAACGAGCGCGACAGCACCGCGGTGTCGGCGAACGCGATGACGGCGACGGCGACGGCGGGTGCGAGCAGTTCGATCACGTCTCCGCGTTCGATCCCACCGAGAACGGGTGCGGGGATCCCGGAGGGCAACGCCCCCACCATCTCCACGTGCTCGGTGAGCCCGAACACCGCGACCGCCGCGGAGGCGGCGATCACCGCGACGAGCACCGCGGGTATGCGGGGAACGACCTTCTGCAGCACGAGGATGAGGGCGAGGGTGCCGACGCCGACGAGGAATCCGGCCGGCTCGACACCGTCCTCGAAGACGTCGTCGACGATGTCGAGAACCTCGGCGACGACACCGGATTCGTCGGCCGACGTGCCGAGCAGGAGCGGAAGCTGCCCGACGATGACGATGATCGCGATCGCGTTGAGGAAACCGAGCCGGATCGGTGTGGAGAGCAGATAGGTCAGGAATCCGAGGCGGAGTATTCCGCCGACGAGAAGGATGGCTCCGACGAGGAGCGCGAGCACACCGGCGAGGGCGACCGCGCGCTGCGGATCACCGTCGGCGGCGAGCGGGATCACCGCGGCCGCGATGAGCGGGGCGAGCGCGGAATCCGGTCCGAGCACGAGGATCCGGGACGGACCGACCACCGCGTACACGAGCATCGGCACGACGGTCGCGTAGAGACCGGTGTAGGGCGGCAGTCCCGCGGCCTGGGCGTATCCCATGCCGGTGGGGACGAGCAGTGCACTGAGCGCGAGGCCCGCCGTGACGTCGCTCCGCAGCCACCCCCGCCGGTAGGACCGGGCGGTGGCGACACCCGGGAGCCGCCCGAACGCGGCGAGTGGCCACATCAGCCAAGTATCCTCCGCGGCCTCGGCTCGTGGATGCGACATCGCTCACGCCGCACCGACGACGGCGGCCCGGCACCCCCGTAGGGGTACCGGGCCGCCGTGACCGGATCAGGTGATTATCAGGCCGTCTCGGTGATGGGGCGATCGACCCAGCTCATCAGGTCGCGCAGCTGCTTGCCGACGACCTCGATGCCGTGCTCGGCGTTCTGCTTGCGCAGACCCTCGAGCTCCTTGTTGCCGCCCTCGACGTTGGCGACGAGACGCTTGACGAAGGTGCCGTCCTGGATGTCCTTCAGGATCTCCTTCATGCGCTCCTTGGTGCCGGCGTCGATGACGCGCGGGCCGGAGAGGTAGCCGCCGAACTCCGCGGTGTCGGACACCGAGTAGTTCATGCGGGCGATGCCACCCTCGTACATGAGGTCGACGATGAGCTTGAGCTCGTGGAGAACCTCGAAGTAGGCCATCTCGGGGGCGTAGCCCGCCTCGACCATGACGTCGAAGCCGGTCTTGACGAGTTCCTCGGTGCCACCACAGAGCACGGCCTGCTCGCCGAAGAGGTCGGTCTCGGTCTCTTCCTTGAAGGTGGTCTTGATGACGCCGGCGCGGGTGCCGCCGATGCCCTTGGCGTAGGACAGCGCGAGCGCCTGGCCCTCACCCTTGGGATCCTGGTGGACGGCGATGAGTGCGGGAACGCCCTTGCCGTCGACGAACTGACGACGCACGAGGTGGCCGGGGCCCTTGGGGGCGACCATCGCGACGGTCACGTTCTCGGGAGCCGTGATGAGACCGAAGTGGATGTTGAGGCCGTGGCCGAAGAACAGCGCGTCGCCGTCCTTCAGGTTGGGCTCGATGTCGTTGGTGAAGATCGACGCCTGGGCGGTATCGGGAGCGAGGACCATGATGACGTCGGCCCACTCGGAGACCTCGGCGGGGGTGCCGACGGTGAGACCGGCTTCCTCGGCCTTGGCCCGCGACTTCGAGCCCTCCTTCAGACCGATGCGAACGTCGACGCCCGAGTCGCGCAGGCTCAGCGAGTGCGCGTGTCCCTGACTGCCGTAGCCGATGACGGCGACCTTACGACCCTGGATGATCGACAGGTCGGCATCGTCGTCGTAGAACATCTCGACTGCCACAGTGATTACCTCTTTCAGCAAGTATGGGTGTGTTAAGGCTAACGGGTAGCCGTGATGGACTTCGGACCGCGTCCGACGGCGACGACACCGGACTGGACGATCTCGCGGATTCCGTACGGTTCGAGCATGCGCAGCAGCGCGTCGAGCTTGGACCGCGTACCGGTCGCCTCGATGGTCAGCGACTCGGGCGAGACGTCGATCACCTTGGCGCGGAACAGATTCACCGTCTCGATGACCTGGGTGCGCACGCTTGCGTCGGCACGCACCTTGATGAGCACGAGTTCGCGGGCGACGGACGCCTCGTCCTCCTGCTCGACGATCTTGATGACGTTGACGAGCTTGTTGAGCTGCTTGGTGACCTGCTCGAGCGGGAACTCGTCGACGGTCACCACGATCGTCATCCGCGAGATGTCGGGCACCTCGGTGCCACCGACGGCAAGGGATTCGATGTTGAAGCCGCGTCGCGAGAACAGCGATGCGACCCGGGCGAGCACGCCCGGCTTGTCCTCGACGAGAACACTGAGGGTGTGGCTCGTGCTCACTTGGTCTCCTCCTCGGCCGCGGCGTTCTCGCTGCGGGCTTCGAGCGCGTCGATGGTCTCGTGGATGACGGCGGGGTCGTCGGCAGCGGCGTCGTCGTCGAACAGCGGCCGGATGTCGCGGGCCGCCATGATCTCGTCGTTGCTCGTGCCGGCGGCGACCATCGGCCACACCTGCGCGTCCTTGCCGACGATGAAGTCGATCACCACGGGACGGTCGTTGATCTCCTGCGCCCGGCGGATTGCCGGCTCGACGTCCTCCTCGCGCTCGACGCGGATGCCCACGCAGCCGAGGGCCTCGGCGAGCTTGACGAAGTCGGGGATGCGCAGCGAGTGCGTCGCCAGGTCGGTGTTCGAGTACCGCTCCTCGTAGAAGAGGGTCTGCCACTGCCGGACCATGCCGAGATTGCCGTTGTTGATGAGCGCGACCTTGATCGGCACACCCTCGACGGCACACGTCGCGAGTTCCTGGTTGGTCATCTGGAAGCAGCCGTCGCCGTCGATGGCCCACACCTCGGTGTCGGGGCAACCCATCTTGGCGCCCAGAGCCGCGGGCACCGCGTAGCCCATGGTGCCGAGACCACCCGAGTTGAGCCACGTGCGGGGCTTCTCGTAGTCGACGAACTGCGCCGCCCACATCTGGTGCTGACCGACGCCCGCGCAGTAGATCGCGTCGGGACCGGCGAGCTTGCCGACGGCCTGGATGACGTACTGCGGCGACAGGGTGTCGTCGGTGGGACGGTCGTAGCTCAGCGGGTAGGTGCGACGGATGTCGTCGAGGTAGGCCCACCATGCCGAGTAGTCGAGCTTCGTGCCGGTCGCCAGGTCGGCGCGGATGGCCTCGAGCAGCTCGACGATGACCTCTTTGCAGTCACCGACGATCGGCACGTCGGCGTGCCGGTTCTTGCCGATCTCCGCCGGGTCGATGTCGGCGTGGATGACCTTGGCGTCGGGCGCGAAGGAGTCGAGCTGACCGGTGACGCGGTCGTCGAAGCGGGCACCGAGGGTGACGAGCAGGTCGCTCTTCTGCAGGGCGGCCACCGCGGCGACGTTGCCGTGCATGCCGGGCATGCCGCAGTGCAGGTTGTGGCTGTCGGGGAACGCGCCGCGGGCCATGAGCGTCGTGACGACCGGGATGCCGGTCAGCTCGGCGAGCTCGAGCAGCTCGGCCGACGCCTCGGCCTTGATGACACCGCCGCCGACGTACAGGACGGGGTTCTTCGCGTCGGCGATCAGTCGCGCGGCCTCGCGGACCTGCTTGCCGTGCGGCTTCGTCACCGGGCGGTAGCCGGGCAGGTGCATCTCCGGCGGCCAGCTGAAGGTGGTCTGAGTCTGGAGGATGTCCTTGGGGATGTCGACGAGGACCGCGCCCGGGCGGCCCGAGGAGGCGAGGTAGAACGCCTCGGCCAGGATGCGCGGGATGTCGGCGCCGTCGGTGACCAGGAAGTTGTGCTTCGTGATCGGCATCGTGATGCCGGAGATGTCGGCTTCCTGGAAGGCGTCGGTGCCGATGAGCGGGCGACCGACCTGGCCGGTGATCGCGACGACGGGCACGGAGTCCATCTGCGCGTCGGCGAGCGGGGTGACGAGGTTCGTCGCGCCCGGACCCGAGGTGGCCATGCAGACGCCGACCTTGCCGGTGGCCTGGGCGTAACCGGTGGCAGCGTGCCCGGCGCCCTGCTCGTGACGGACGAGCACGTGGCGCACGCGTCGCGAATCGAAGAGCGGGTCGTAGACGGGCAGGATCGCGCCGCCTGGAATGCCGAATACCGTGTCGACCTCGAGTTCCTCGAGTGCGCGGACCACCGACTGGGCGCCGGTGACCCGCTCGGGGGCGACCTGGCGTCGGTTGGCGGGCTGCGTTGCGGCAGCTGCGGGAGTCGGGGTGGCGGACCCCGGCTTTCGCGGCGAGGGTTGAGGCCGTGCGGTTGGTGCGCTCACTGCGAATTCCTCTGATTCTGGCTCCGGGCAACAAAAAACCCTCGTCAGCAAGTCTGCTGTACGAGGGTGGCGCGTCGTGGGCGAGTTGCGAAATGCGGCTCAGGCGACGACGCGCCGGCCGATTACGAGCAACCCATTCTGATTCACGCGCTCGACGGTAGGCGCATGGTGTCCAGACAGTCAACTTGGTGCGGTCCACTGTCCCAGAATGTGAGATGCCGCGGCTGCAGTGCGAAGATGTAGAGGTGTCATCTTCCCAGCAGCCCGTGCCACCGATTCCATCATCCCACACGCCCGATTCGGCGACGCAGGTCATCCAGATCTCGCGACTGTCGTTCCTCGCGTGCGCTCTGCTCCTCCTCGCCCTCGCCTCCCCCGCGCTGGCGTGGCCGGAGGCCTTCGCATGGACGCTGATCATTCCGTTCCTCGTCGCCGCCTGGATCGTGCGGGTACGCACCGTCGTCGGCCCCGAGGGCATCGTCGCGCGGGCGACCTTCAAGACCACGAGTCTCGAGTGGGATCAGCTCGACGGCCTCCGGTTCCCGAAGCGGGGCTGGGCCCGCGCACGGCTCACCGACGGCAGCGAGGTCGCACTGCCGGTCGTCACCTTCGGCCGGCTGCCGCAACTGTCGGAAGCAAGCGGAGGCCGCATCCCCGATCCGTACGCGGCAGCACAGCGCGCGGAGGAGAAGGCACACCGCGAGGAGGCGGCCGCCGAAGCCGGTTCGGACGCCGAAACCACCGAGGACGCAATCACCGTCGAGAAGAAGGACGACCGCTCCTCCTGATCCTCGCGACCGGGTGCGAATAGGTGCATCCGGAAGCACGCGAGTAGATTCGTCGGTGCCGTTGCCCGGATCCGCACAGCCCGGCGACCGGACGCGGCCCGGCCGATTGCGCACACAGCCACCGTCAAGGAAGTCAGCCCATGCCCCCGTTGAGGTCACGCACCACCACCGTCGGACGAAACGCCGCGGGAGCGCGCTCCCTGTGGCGCGCCACCGGCCTGACCGATTCCGACTTCGGCAAGCCGATCGTCGCGATCGCGAACTCCTACACGCAGTTCGTACCGGGTCACGTCCACCTCAAGGACGTTGGTGAGATCGTCGCGAAGGCCGTGCGCGAAGCAGGCGGCGTGGCGCGCGAGTTCCACACCATCGCCGTCGACGACGGCATCGCCATGGGCCACGGCGGCATGCTCTACTCGCTGCCGAGCCGCGAGATCATCGCCGACTCCGTCGAATACATGGTCAACGCGCACACCGCCGACGCGCTGGTGTGCATCTCGAACTGCGACAAGATCACGCCCGGCATGCTCAATGCCGCGATGCGCCTGAACATCCCGACGATCTTCGTCTCCGGCGGTCCGATGGAGGCCGGCAAGGCCGTCGTCGTCAACGGTGTCGCCCACGCGCCCACCGACCTCATCACCGCCATCTCGGCCTCCGCCAGCGAGGCCGTCGACGACGCGGGTCTCGACGAGGTCGAGCGCAGCGCGTGCCCGACCTGCGGTTCGTGCTCGGGCATGTTCACCGCCAACTCGATGAACTGCCTCACCGAGGCCCTCGGTCTCGCGCTGCCCGGCAACGGTTCGACCCTCGCCACCCACGAGGCGCGACGCGCACTGTTCGAGACCGCCGGCACGACCATCGTCGAAGCGGCCCTGCGCTACTACCGCGACGACGACGAGTCGGTGCTGCCGCGCAACATCGCCACCCCGGCCGCCTTCCGCAACGCGATGGCGCTCGACGTCGCGATGGGTGGTTCCACCAACACCGTGCTGCACACCCTCGCGGCCGCACAGGAGGGTGAGGTCGACTTCGACCTGACCACCATCGACGAGATCAGCCGCCGGGTGCCCTGCCTGGCGAAGGTCTCCCCGAACTCCGACTACCACATGGAGGACGTGCACCGCGCCGGTGGCATCCCCGCGATCCTCGGCGAGCTGCGCCGCGGTGGCCTGCTCGAGACCGACGTCTCGACGGTCCACACGAAGAGCTTCGACGAGTGGCTCGACACCTGGGACATCCGTTCCGGCAAGGCGTCCGAGACGGCCCTCGAGCTGTTCCACGCCGCCCCGGGCGGTGTGCGCACCACCGAACCGTTCTCGACCGACAACCGCTGGTCGTCGCTCGACACCGATGCCGCGAACGGCTGCATCCGCGACATCGAGCACGCCTACACCGTCGAGGGCGGCCTGTGCGTGCTGCGCGGCAATCTCGCACCGGACGGCGCGATCCTCAAGACCGCCGGTATCGACGAGGACCTGTTCCACTTCGAGGGCCCGGCCTATGTCGTCGAGTCCCAGGAAGAGGCCGTCTCGGTCATCCTCGGCAAGAAGATCAAGGCCGGCGACGTCGTCGTCGTCCGCTACGAGGGCCCCGCCGGCGGCCCCGGCATGCAGGAGATGCTGCACCCCACCTCCTTCCTCAAGGGCATCGGCCTGGGCAAGGTGTGCGCCCTGATCACCGACGGCCGCTTCTCCGGCGGCACGTCCGGTCTGTCCATCGGGCACGTCTCCCCCGAGGCCGCGTCCGGTGGTGTGATCGGCCTGATCGAACAGGGCGACCGGATCCGCATCGACGTCGCGACCCGCACCCTCGAGGTGCTCGTCGACGACGAGGTGCTCGCCGATCGTCGCGCGAAGATGGAGGCCTCCGAGCGTCCGTGGCAGCCCGTCGACCGTGAGCGCACGGTCTCGAAGGCACTGCGCGCCTACGCCGCTCTGGCGACCTCCGCCGACAAGGGTGCCGTGCGGCGCCTGCCGTAACACCTCACGACAACAGGAGCGAGGGCCCCGCGATCATCCCGATCGCGGGGCCCTCGCCCGTTGTCCGTTCTTACGTATGTCAGCGTCCGAAGATCCACAGGCACACGCCGGCCGCCACACCCAGCAGCAGCACGACGAACGAGCCCAGGAACGGACGTGTCGCCCAGCCTCGTCGCCCGTCGATCGCGATGCGTCCCGGTCCGGTGAGGGTGATCGCCACCGCGCAGGCGACGAGGAGCGCCTCGAACTCGAAGCCCGACGATTCGGCTGCGAAGAACTGGACGCCCGGTTCGAGTTCGTGTTTGAACAACACCGCGTTGACCATGATCGCGACGACCGCGGCAGCGGCGAACGGGGTGAGCAGACCCAGGACGAGCAGTCCTCCGGCCGCGATCTCACCGACCGCGCCGACGATCGCGAGCACGGCGGGCTGCTGGTATCCCGCATCGCGGAGCAACGACTCGAAACCGTCGAGACCCGGTCCGTTCCACAGGCCCACCAGTTTCTGCAGTCCGTGGGCGACGAGGATCGCCCCGACCGCCGCCCGCAGGACGAACAGACCGAGGTCGAGGGTTCCGCGGCGCACCTTCGGGGTCTGCTCACCGACGGCCACCGCGCCGCCCGCATCCGCACCGTAGACCGGTTCCGGCCGGTACATCTGCTCGGTGGGAGCGGCGTAGGCGTCGCTGCCGAGGGGGGTTCCGCTCGCGCTGAAGTCGTCGTCGGATCCGAGATACGACTCACGTGGTCGGCGCATCTCGAGTGTGCGTTCGTCGGGCTGGTCGCCGTAGGGATTCGAACCCGCGTCCGGTATGCCACCGTTCTTGTTGTCGGCCACGCCCCCAGCCTAGGCCCGGGACCGCCCCCGTACCCGGCATCCGCGGGTGCGCGCGTCGTGCCGGTAACGTTTGCGGCATGACACGGGGTGCGCGGTGGACCGGTTCGTGGGGCGTACGGGCGGCAGCGACGGCGCTCGCCGTCGGAGTTCTCGCCGTTCCCTCCTGCGCCCGCTTCGACGACTCCGCGTCGACCCCGTTCACCCCCGAACCCACCTTCGATCCGGGACCGGGCGTCGGCCCCCAGGACCCCACCGAGACGACGACGCCGAGCGCCTCCCCCAAGCCACCGGGGCCGTGTGTCGATCCGGATCCGTCCGTGATCGCGACCTGCCTCGACGTCACCGGCGGCCTGGTGACGATGCCCGACGGCAACTCCGCGCTCGTCACCGAGCGTCGGACGGGTCGGATACTGCAGGTCGCGCCGGAGACCGAACCGGTGGAGATCGCGACCATCCCCGTCGACGGTTCCGGGGACGGTGGGCTGCTCGATGTGGCGCTCTCCCCCACCTTCGCCGAGGATCGGCTGCTCTACGCCTACATCACCACGGCTTCCGACAACCGCGTCGTCCGCATCGCCGCGGGTGACACGCCCAAGGATGTGCTGACGGGGATCCCCCGCGGCGCGACGGGCAATTCCGGCGCCATCGAGTTCGTTTCGCCCACCGAACTCGCCGTCCTGACCGGCGACGCCGGAAACGCAGCGGCCGCAAACGATCCGAACGCCCTGTCCGGCAAGCTCCTGAACCTGCCGCTCCCGGCACCCGGCGCGGCACCCGCTCCCTCGGTGATGCTGTCGGGCATCGGCACCGCAGGCGATGTGTGCCGCGATCCGAACGGCAATCTGTGGGTCACCGACCGCACTCCCCTCGAGGACCGGCTCCAGCGGGTCGGGGTCGACGGCTCGACCGGCACCGGCCCGGCCTGGACGTGGCCCGAGCGGCCCGGTGTCGCCGGGTGCGCAGCAGCTCCCGACGGGATCGCGATCTCGCTCACTGACGCGAAGGCCGTCGCGGTCGTCGCCACCGACCCGGGCACCGGAGCGGTCACGGCGTCGCCCGTCCTCGCGGCGGAGGACCGCTACGGCATGCTGCGCGGCGCCGCTTCGTCGCCCGACGGACTGCTGTGGGTCTCGACGGTCAACAAGTCCGGTTCCGAACCGGGACCGAACGACGACCGCGTCGTCCGCATCCAGTTCCCGGCCGGTGGCGGCGGATTCGACTGATCACGCCCGCTCCGGCGTCTCCGCCGGTTCGGTGCGGTGGAGCAGTCCCGCGAGCATCGGGAGCACGAGGACGGTGACGGCACCCGCCGCCACGAGGATCGACGCGCTCGCGTTCGTCATCTGATCGGCACTCACCGCGACGCCCGTGACCGCGACGATCAGGGGCAGACCCGTCGTCGAGTACAGGGCGATCTGCACCTGTTCGGAGGTTCCGAACATCCGGTTCCCTGTCTCGTCGCGTTCGAGGCGCGACGCGACGAACACCGGCACACCCCGTACCAGGACGAGCAGTCCGAGGAATGCCAGCAGGATCCCCGGTGCGCTCACCACGGCACCGACGTCGATCGCCATGCCCGAGGTGACGAAGAAGATCGGGATGAGGAAGCCGTATCCGAGACCGTCGAGCTTCTTCTCGAGCCGCTCGTCGCCCGCCGGGATCGTGCGACGCAGGATGAAGCCGGCCGCGAAGGCACCGAGGATGATGTCGAGGTCGAAGACGGCGGCGACGGCGATGAGTCCGACGAGCAACAGCATCGTCAGTCGCACCGGCACCTGGGCGGTGGTGTCGGAGCCGAGCCGGACGAACTGGGTGAACCGTGAACCTTCCCGCAGGATCCAGGTCGGCAGCACGGCGACGACGACGGCCACGACCGCGAACGCCAGCAGGACGATCAGCGAGCCGAGTGCGCCGCGTGCACCGAGCAGGGTCGCCATGGCCACGACGGGCAACAGCTCGCCGAACGCACCGTGGTTGAGCACCGAGCGTCCGAGTGGGGTCGCGACGAGCCCGCGGTCGGCAAGGATCGGCAGGAGCGTCCCCAGCGCGGTGGACGTCAGGGCGATCGCCACGGCGATCTCGGCGTGCACCTGACCTGCAGCTCCGAGCGCGGCGACGGTGCCGAGCGCCAGCAGCATGCACACGCACCAGGTGAGCATCGCGCGGCGCCCACCCCGCCCGCGCAACTCGGCCGGGTCGATCTCGTATCCGGCGAGCAGGAAGAGCATCCCCAGGCCGAGTTCGCGCAGGATGCCGATCTCGCTGCCCGTCTCCGCGAGGTCGAGCGCGTAGGGGCCGATGAGGACACCGGCCACCAGCAGCAGCACGACCTCGGGGACCAGCCGTCGCGGAACGGCGCCGGCGATCAGCGGTGCCAGCACCGCCGCGACGGCGATCCAGAACAGCGAGGTGGCTACAGCAGCGTCCATCGCCGCTACTCTAGCCGCGCAAGATCAACTGCACGCGGCGATGACGAGTTCCTTCACGCGCGCCGGATCGGCCTGTCCGCGAGTGGCCTTCATGACGTCGCCGACGATCTTGCCGGCCGCCTGGACCTTGCCGGAGCGGATCTTGTCGGCGATGTCGGGGTTGGCGGCCAGAGCGGCGTCGACCGCGGCCTGCAGCGCCGAATCGTCGCGCACGACCTCGAGACCACGCGCGGCGACCACTTCGTCGGGCTCGCCCTCACCGGCGAGCACACCGTCGACGACCTGACGGGCCAGCTTGTTCGTCAGCTTGCCGTCGGCCACCAGCGCGATGACGCGAGCGACCTGCTCGGGTGTGATGGGCAGTTCGACGAGTTCGACACCGCGGGTGTTGGCCTGCTGGGCCAGGTAGGCGACCCACCACGAGCGGGCCTCCGAGGCGGGAGCGCCGGCCTCGGTGGTCGCGATGACGAGATCGAGCGCACCGGCGTTGACGAGGTCGCGCATCTCCTCGTCGGAGACACCCCAGTCGGCCTGGATGCGGGCGCGACGCAGCCACGGCAGCTCGGGCAGCGTCGCGCGCAGCTCCTCGACCCAGGCGGCGTCGGGCGCGATCGGCTCGAGGTCGGGCTCCGGGAAGTACCGGTAGTCCTCGGCGGTTTCCTTGCGGCGACCGGGCGAGGTGGTGCCGTCGGCCTCCTGGAAGTGCCGGGTCTCCTGGATCACCTCACCACCGGAGACCAGCACGGCAGCCTGGCGCCGCATCTCGTAGCGGACCGCGACCTCGACGGACTTGAGGGAGTTGACGTTCTTCGTCTCGGTGCGGGTACCGAACTCCTTCGCGCCGATGGGCATCAGCGAGATGTTCGCGTCGCACCGCATCGAGCCCTGGTCCATGCGGACGTCGGAGACGTCGAGGGCCTTGAGCAGGTCGCGCAGGGCGGTGACGTAGGCGCGGGCGACCTCGGGGGCACGCTCGCCGGCACCGACGATCGGCTTGGTGACGATCTCGACGAGCGGAACCCCGGCACGGTTGTAGTCGAGCAGCGAGTGGCTCGCACCGTGGATGCGACCGGTGGCGCCACCGACGTGCAGCGACTTGCCGGTGTCCTCCTCCATGTGCGCGCGCTCGATGTCGACCCGCCAGGTGGTGCCGTCGTCGAGCACGACGTCGAGATATCCGTCGGTGGCGATCGGCTCGTCGTACTGCGAGATCTGGTAGTTCTTCGGCTGATCGGGGTAGAAGTAGTTCTTCCGCGCGAAGCGACCCCACGGGGTGATCGAGCAGTTCAGCGCGAGGCCGATGCGGATCGCGGACTCGACCGCGGCCTGGTTGACGACGGGCAGTGCCCCCGGCAGACCGAGGCAGACCGGGCACACCTGCGTGTTGGGCTCGGCGCCGAAAGCCGTCGGGCAGCCGCAGAACATCTTGGTGGCGGTGTGCAGCTCGACGTGCACCTCCATGCCCATCACGGGCTCGAACTTCGCGAGCACGTCGTCGTAGGCGAGCAGGTCAGCGGACACGGAGGCAGTCATGGTGTCGATTTTAGACGGCGCCGACAGTGCCGCCGCGCGGCCTCACCCGAATAGGATCCGCATCTCCTGATAGCGCTCGTCGGGCACGTACTTCGGTTCGGCGAGCTCGTCGAAATCGACCCGGGCGATGTCGGTGCCGTGCAGCGCGACCATGTGCCCCCAGTCCTCCTCGGCGACGAGATCGGTCACCGCCATACCCAGTCGCGTGGCGAGTACCCGGTCGAATGCCGTGGGGACACCGCCCCGTTGGATGTGGCCGAGCACCGTCGCGCGGGCCTCGACACCGGTGTGCTTCTCGATGAGCGGCGCGAGCACCTCCGCGATCCCGCCGAGGCGCGGCCGGTCGAATCCATCGAGTCCCTTGGTGGAGTACGCCTCCTCCATCTCGGGGAGCGTGAAGCCCTCCGCGACGACGACCATCGGCGAACGTCCGCGGTTGCGGACACTCGTCACCCACTCGCAGATCTGTTCGAGGCTCTCGGGGTGCTCGGGGATGAGGATGGCGTGTGCGCCGCCGGCGGTACCGGCGTGCAGCGCGATCCATCCGGCGTGCCGGCCCATGACCTCGAGCACCATGCAGCGTTTGTGGGAGTTGCCGGTGGTCCGGAGGCGGTCGATCGCCACCGTCGCGATCTCGACGGCCGTGTCGAAACCGAAGGTGTAGTCGGTGTGGCTGAGGTCGTTGTCGATCGTCTTCGGCACACCGACGATGCGGATCCCTTCACCGAACAGTCGCTTCGAGGCGGCAGCGGTGCCCTCGCCCCCGATGGCGATCACGGCGTCGATCCCGAGGCGGTCGAGGGTCTTCTGGATGTTCTGCGCCCCACCGTCGGGTCCCTGGTACGGACCGAACCGGCTCGTACCGAGGATCGTGCCACCCTGTTGGGCGAGACCGCGAACACGGCTGCGGTCCAACGGGATCACATCGCCCTCGACGAGACCGCGCCAGCCGTCGAGGAATCCGACGAACTCCTGTCCGTGGACCTCGGTCCCCTTGAGCACCGCACCGCGGATGACCGCGTTGAGACCGGGGCAGTCCCCGCCACTGGTGAGAATTCCGATCCTCGTCATCCATACCTCCATGGACTCGACTTCGTGCCGGTGCCAATCCTGCCTTTCGAGAGCTAGGACCGCAGTGGAGACTCGGGCCAATATCGCACGGATTGGAAGTACTGGGTTGCTTCGGGTTCGGTGGTGTACTCGAGCAGGTTACCGACCTTGGTCGCGAGTACATCGCGGACTTGTTCCGGGCTCGCGAAGAAGAACTCGCGGCGCACATTCGCATGGTTGACCCGGTACTTCGAGAACTCCTTGTGGAGTTCGTTCTCCAACGCGACGGCATCGTCCGAGAAGTACAGAGCGTGTACATCGAACGGAAACGGTACCGAGGCACCGCTCAGTTCTCGGATTCTGTCGATGGGGTCGAGCCGACGCGTGAGTCCGATCTTGACGACGTTTCGTCCGAAAGCACCGATGTTCGAGATCACGTACACATAGCCGGCCCGGATATTCGCCGCGCGGTAGTCGTTGTCGGCTATCGCTGCGTCCAGCCGGGCGATCTCTCGCTCGGCATCGGCACGCTGGGCCGGATCCTGGATGCGAGCAAGCACGTTTCGATAGTGTTCCCGCTCCTTGTCGAGTTCCTGCCTCCTGCGAGCGAGTTCCTGCTCGACCTTGCGTTCTTCGCGAAGTCGTTCGCGCTCTTCTCGTGCGGCCTCGCGTTCCTCGCTGAGTCTCATCTGATGGTCGGCCGTCAGTTCGATCTCGGTGATGCGGAGACGGTGATATGCCGGGTCGATCCGCATCTGCATCGAGGCGCCCAACTTCTCGATATCGGTAGCGGCCTTGTCCAGGCGCTTGATCGCGGTCTGCAGATTCCCCGCCCGGATCGCGCGGACACAGTTCTCGGCCTCTGCGTTGTATGCGCGCAGCATCAACTTGCCGAGATCACGAGTGAGGCGACGGCCTTCTGCGAGGGAATTGTTGAAGCTGAACTGTTTGCCCACCTCGATGGCACGACCGTCTGTGATCGACGACCGGATCTCGTCCCGCAGATCCTTCAATCGCTCCTGGTAGGCAGCGGCGTTCTCCAATGGGTGGTGATATTCGTAGAGACCGACCTCCTGAAGCACGAGGGCGTCTTCGACGGTGATCAACCGATCGTCCGAGGGAAGATCCCTTCCGACCGGTGCGCCTTGTGGTGGGGAAATGGGCCGCGCCGACAATTGAGCGGTCAACTCCGCCACCCGGTCGACGAGTTCGGCCGCCTCCCGCTCCTTGGCGATCAACGTGCGACGGAGAGCAGTGATCGTTTCCTGAGCGTCGGTCATCCTCGAACTCCTGTCCCGGCCAAGGGCACCAGCCCGTACGGATTCTTCGACACTGCGGCAGACAGATGCTTCAACGTCTGGGCGGGCTCCACGCGTGACAGATCCAGAGCCATGAACGTTTCTCGGTCCACAGCCAATTGCAGGAGTGCCACTGTGGCATCACGCCCGGTAGCGGGGTCCACGGCATCCGCCACAACGGTGAGCGACACGGCGTCGATCACGGCTTCACGGTCTGCCTCGACCACTTCGTGTGCGGTTCGCAGCGCCACTTGATTCACCGCGTTGTTGTACCGCCGCTTCAGGTCGGTCGCGGAGAGCGGAGTCCGAACGATCTCGTCGCTCGCCTTCACATATCGAACCGATTTGGTGGACGGAAACTCCTCAGGTGCAGGAACGGCAACCGAAACCTTCAGTTCCCGATCCTCGGAGTTGTAGCTGTACTCGTGCACTACGTCGAAGCATTCGGGATAAGCCGAATTCGCCAGAACGATACCGACGTACTCCTCCAGCGCGGCAGGTTCGCGACGGCGCAACCCGGCGATCAATCTGTCGAGTTTCTCGTTGGCAACCTCCACATCGCGTAGACGGCGTTCTTCTGCGGCCTCGTGCACGCGCATCGACTGTTCGAGCCGCCGGTAGCGTTCGCGTTCGTAGGTGCGCCAGCGGTCACGTAGAACTGCGTTCTGTCGGAATGTCTCCTGGAAGGCATCCCACCAGCCACGCATGTGCTCCCTGTGGACTTCTGCAGCCGCGGAGAGTTCAGCGTTGTATCGGCGATTTCCTCCCAACGCGGCGCCGAGTCCCGACGGCTTGCTCGGCGGCACGAAGCGCGGTTGATCGGGTAGTGCGAAGTACTGAGGTTGCTGCGTGGGCGTCTGCAATTCGCCCGGAGGGTGAAAGCTTCGCCTTTCGACCGACTGTTTCAGCGCTTCGAGATCGACCCAATCGTCCACGTCGAGGGTGGCTGCCAGCAAGTCCTCGATGTCCTGGAGTTGCGTGGCGATCAGTGCGTTCTCCTGGGCTGCCTCCGCCTCTCGCTGCGCTACGTATGCGGCCTTCGCTTCCTTCTCCAACCTGGCACGATCGGCAGCTGCCGCACGCTGTGCTGCTGCCTCGGCGCGTTCTCGCTCACGTGCGGCTCGTTGCATGGCAGCAACGGTCCGGTTGTGCTCCCGGACTGCTGCCCTCTGCTGTTGCGCTTGTCGCTGCGCAGCCAGCCGCTGTTGATGCTGGAGTTCGGCGAAGAACCCACGTCGTCGTGCCATACCTCTTGATACACCACAAGATCGACGACGAATCCTGACAGGCACACCTACATCATCGAGTCTTCACTCCATGTCGACCGACCTGTATCGATGTCTCTAGCCGGGTGTGACGAGACCGGACTCGTAGGCGAGCACCACGGCCTGTGCCCGGTCGCGCAGGTGCAGTTTTGCGAGAACCTTGCCGACGTGGGTCTTCACGGTCTGCTCGGCGACGAACAATCGTTCTGCGATCTCGGTGTTCGACAGGCCGTGCGCGATCAGTTCGAGCACCTCGCGTTCGCGTGGGGTGAGCGGATCGAGGACGCGGTCGCGCCCTCTTGCCGGCCGGCGTCGGCTGGTGACGTCGGCGATCAGGCGGCGGGTGACGGTCGGCGCGAGCAGTGCCTGACCATCGGCGACCACCCTCACGGCTCGCACGAGTTCGTCGGCGGGGGCGTCCTTGAGCAGAAACCCGCTCGCTCCCATCCCGAGCGCTTCGTAGACGTAGTCGTCGAGGTCGAAGGTGGTGAGCATGAGCACCTTCGACCGCGGCTCACGGGTGTCGGCAAGGATGTGCCGCGCCGCGTCGAGGCCGTTCATCTCGGGCATGCGCACGTCCATGAGGACGACGTCGGGCCGCAGTCGCGCGACCTCCGAGACGGCCGCTCGACCGTCGGGGGCATCGCCGACGACGCTGATGTCGGGCTGGGCTCCGAGCAGCGCTCCGAAGCCTTGCCGGACCATGGCCTGGTCGTCGGCGATGAACACGGTGATGGGAGGGTGCGGTTCGGTCATCGGCACCCACCTTAGGCCCCGGTCAGCACCGGGAGAACCGCTCGGACCTCGAAACCGCCGCCGGGGCGGGGATGGGCGACGAGCTGCCCGCCCACGACGGACGCGCGTTCGACCATGCCGAGGATTCCGTTGCCGCCGCTGCGGTCCGACGGCCGAACGGTGGTGTCGACCTGACCGGCCGAGGCCGGCCCGTTGGTCACCTCCACCGTGACGCTCGCCGGCTCCCACTGCAGCCGTGCGCACACGCGGGCACCGGGTGCGTGCCGGGCCGCGTTCGCCAGGGACTCCTGCAGGATCCGGTAGACGGTGAGTCCGACACCGTCGGAGACAGGTGTGGGGACGCCGACCGTCTCCGTCTCGAGCGTCATACCGGCTCGGCGGGACGACTCGAACAGTTCGCCGATGCGGTCGATGCCGGGCTGCGGTTCGTGTTCGGGGAGTTGCCCGTCGCTGCGGAGCACGCCGAGCAGGGTGCGGACCTCGTTCAGCGCTTCCCGTGCGGTCGCACCGAGGGCGTCGAATTCGGCGCGCACGTCGTCGTTCACGTCCGGAAGCCGATAGGGAGCGCTCTGCGCCTGGACGACGATCATCGACATGTGGTGGGCGACGATGTCGTGCAGGTCGCGTGCGATGTGCGCCTTCTCCTCGAGGATGGCGCGACGCGCACGTTCGAGCTCGCTGACCTCCTCCTCCTGGGCGAGTTGCCGTCGGGAGATCAGCAGCCAGCGCACCAGCAACCCGAAGACGACGACGGCGGTGATGCCGATGCCCCATCCCCAGCCGTTGCGGCCGGGAACGAATGCCGCGAACAACAGGACGGTCGCGATCCACACGACCAGCACGAGGCGGATCTCCTCGCGGATCGCAACGGCGAACACCAGCGCGAGCATCACCAGGATGTGCACGACCTGCCACGGATAGTCGTAGCCGGGAACGAGGTCGAACGCTATCGGGATGACGAGTCCGGCCGCCGCGGCCACCGCCCACCCGAGAGCCGGCCGGACGAGCACGAAAAGGAACGGGAACACCGCCATCCCCGAGATCAGCGGCAACAGCGGCGGGGAGATGTCGTGGGTCAGGGGCAGCGTCGGCCACGCGATCGCATAGAGGATCAACGTCACGGTGACCACGGTGACGACGCTCCACCGTCCCCGTCCCAGGCGTCCCGCGGTTCTCACGCCGGACTTCGCAAGCTCTTTCACCTCACCCACGCTAGGAGCCCCGGTCTCGACTGTCCTCATACCTGAGGGTGAGATCCGCCTGGCTCTGCAGGTGGTGTCGGCCTCCGCGAGATCGCTCCGTCGCGGGGTCCGGTGCAGGGCTGTGCGTTCCTAGCGTCGCCGGCATGACAGTGAAATCCGCAGCGGTCCGAGTCGCGTCGGTCGTCTTCCTCGCCACCGCAGCATATGCCGCTGTGCCGGGGGCGCTCGCCCGTTCCGCCTCGACCACGACGGAGGACGCCGCGGCCGCGGCGACGGTGACGGCGCTCGTCGCCGACGACCCTGAGCGAGCGCTGTCGTCCCTGCCGGCCGATTTCGCCGCCGTGATGGGGTACGCGCCGATCGTCGAGCAGTGGGCGGACGGGACGACCGTCCTCGCCGATCCGGAGGGCGACTGCTCCACCCCGGTGCCGCTGCCGGCAGCGTTCGAATCGGCATGCCGGGTGCACGATCTCGGGTACGACCTCCTGCGGTACGCCCACACCACCGGCGGCGAGCTGGGCACCGATGCCCGGCGCGACCTCGACGGGTTGTTCGCGCGACATCTCGACACCGTCTGCCGTTCCGAACCCGAGATCACGTCGTGCACGCCGGTCGCAGGGATCTCTTCTGCAGCAGTGCAATTCAACTCGTGGCGACAGGGTCACCGGACGCCTGTCGCGGAATCGCCGTGGGCCTTGGCCGTCGCTGCGGGGTCGGTAGCCCTGGGTTTCACGGCACGAAAGGTGCGGCGATGACGGTCCTCATGGTGGTTCTCGCGACGGTGATCTCCCTCGCCCCTCCCCTGCTGCCGCGGCAGTCGGTCGTGCAGGGTGTCGTCACAGGTTTGTTCGTCGTGATCGCGCTGACGGTGCTCCGTCTCGTCGTGGTCGCGCGACGGCGGACCGGGCGACCTCCACGGCCCGCGAGGCCGGAACTGCGTGTGCCGGTCGCGCTCGTCGGCGGGTCCGTCGTGCTGATCGCGGCGGCCGGTGCACATCGGTGGCAGAACGGTCTGCGGGAGGCGATGTCGGTCCCCGCTGTGGATGTGCGCTGGTGGCTCGAGGCACTGGCGGTCGCGATCGTGGTGGTCGCGGCGCTGCTCGCCGTTCCGCGCCTCGTGCATCTCCTGTCGCGACGCGGGGTAGCAATGGCCGTCGCCGCGACGCTGGGGATCGGCGTCACGGTCGGGATCGGCACCGCCACGGTGGCCTCCTCACCCGGAGGAACGATCGACACGGTCGCCTCCCCCACCGCGCTCTCGGCGGGATTGTCGGGGGGCGCGGGATCGGCGGTGGCGTGGAACCGGTTGGGCCGCGAGGGGCAGAAGTTCGTGTCCCTGCCTGCCGAGGGGTCACCGATCCGGATCTACGTGCCGTTGTCGGCCGCACCGGATCCGTCTGCGCGCGCCGAGTTCGCGGTGGACGAACTCCGCCGGGCGAGAGCCTTCGATCGACCGCATCTCGTGGTGGCCGAGCCGACCGGTTCGGGCTGGGTCGATGCCGCTGCGGTCCGCGGTTTCGAGAACCGGTGGGGTGACGACGTCGCCATCGTCGCCCAGCAGTACTCGGACATGCCGAGCTGGGCGACCTTCGTCCTCGACCGCGGTGCCGCGGAGGAGGAGGCCCGCGCCCTGGTCACCGCACTGCGAGCGCACCTGTCCACGCTGCCCGACGAGCGACGCCCCGCTCTGCACGTCTACGGGCAGTCCCTGGGCGCGACCGGCGCGAGCGCCGTCTTCGACGACGAACCGGAGCCGTGTGCACTGTTCCTCGCGGGGCCACCCGCGGGGGTCCGCACCGACGGTGCGAGTGTCCGGGCGAACACCTCCGACCCTGTCGTGTGGTGGCAGCCGTCGCTGCTGTGGTCGCCACCGGATCTGTCGCATGCGCGCGCCGATGCCCCCACCCCACCGTGGCTGCCGCTGGTGTCGTTCGTGAACACGACGGTCGACCTGCTCACCTCGCTCGAGGCGGCACCCGGTCACGGCCATCGCTACGGCGACGACCAGGCGCGGTGCACCTCCGCCGACGGGTAGATCGCGCCCACACGGATCGGCGCCCGGATACACCGCGACCCGCCGGCCGACGAACGGCACGACGGGTCGCGGTGTGGGAAGGGATCAGGCGACGATGGGTCCTCGTGCCGCCTCGAAGGCCGCACCCACCCGGTACAGACGCTCGTCGGCGAGAGCCGGGGCCATGATCTGCAGGCCGACGGGGAGACCGTCGTCCGCCGAGAGGCCGGACGGCACGGACATCGCGCAGTGCCCCGCGAGGTTGGTCGGGAGCGTGCACAGATCGGACAGGTACATCGCGAGCGGATCGTCGACCTTCTCGCCGAGCTTCCACGGCGTGAACGGGCTCGTGGGCGAGACGAGCACGTCGACCTGCTCGTAGGCCTTGTCGAAGTCCTGCGCGATGAGGGTCCGGACCTTGAGGGCCTGACCGTAGTAGGCCTCGTAGTAGCCGGAGGACAGCGCGTAGGTGCCGATCATGATGCGGCGCTTGACCTCCTTGCCGAAACCGGCGGCGCGGGTCGCGGCCATGACCTGCTCGGCGCTCATCGTGCCGTCGTCGACGCGCATGCCGTACCGCATCGCGTCGAAGCGGGCCAGGTTGGAGGAGACCTCCGACGGCAGGATCAGATAGTACGAGGCGAGTGCGTATTCGAAGTGCGGGCACGAGACCTCGACGACCTCCGCGCCGAGCTTCGTGAGCGTCTCGACGGCGGCATCGAACGACGAGAGCACGCCGGGCTGGTAGCTGTCGGAGTGCAGCTCCTTGACGACGCCGACCTTCAGGCCCTTCAGGTCGCCGGCCGCACCCTGGCGCGCCGCCTCCACGACGGGACGCACGGCGGCGTTCACCGACGTCGAGTCGCGCGGGTCGTGCCCGGCGATGACCTCGTGCAGCAGTGCCGTGTCGAGGACGGTGCGGCCGCAGGGGCCACCCTGGTCGAGCGACGACGCGCAGGCGACCAGGCCGTACCGCGAGACCGTGCCGTAGGTGGGCTTGGTGCCGACGGTGGCGGTGACGGCGGCGGGCTGGCGGATCGAGCCACCGGTATCGGTGCCGATCGCGAGCGGTGCCTGGTACGACGCGAGCGCCGCAGCGGAACCGCCACCGGAGCCACCCGGGATGCGGCTGGTGTCCCACGGGTTGCGGGTGGGGCCGTATGCCGAGTTCTCGGTGGACGACCCCATCGCGAACTCGTCCATGTTGGTCTTGCCGAGGATGGGGATGCCGGCCTCGCGCAGCTTCGTGGTGAGCGTCGCGTCGTAGGGCGAGACCCAACCCTCGAGGATCTTCGAACCGCACGTGGTGGGCATGTCCGTGGTGGTGAACACGTCCTTGAGCGCGAGCGGCACACCGGCGAGCGCCGAAGCCGGCTTCTCGCCCGCGGCGACGGCCCGGTCGACCTCGGCCGCGGCGGCGAGCGCCTGCTCGGATGCGACGTGCAGGAAGGCGTTGTACTCGCCGTCGACCTCGGCGATGCGATCGAGGTGGGCCTGGGTGACCTCCACCGAGGACAGCTCGCCGGCGTGGATCTTCGACGCCAGGGTCGCGGCGTCGAGGCGTGTCGTATCCGTGCTCATTCGCCCTCTCCCAGGATCTGCGGGACCGAGAAGCGGTCCTCCTCGACGGCCGGCGCACCGGAGAGCGCCTGCTCGGGCGTGAGACCGGGGACGACGACGTCGGGTCGCGTCACGTTGGTGACGGCGTTCGGGTTCGCCATGGGAGCCACATCGTCCGCGGCCACCTCCGACACCGCCTTGACGTGGTTGAGGATCGAATCCAACTGACCGGCGAACTCGTCGAGTTCGGCATCGGTCAGCGCAAGCCGGGACAACCGGGCGAGATGCGCGACCTCGTCACGGGAGATGGCAGGCACCGTGAATGGCCCCTTTCCGATGGTGAGTGAACGTCCTGTCCAGGGTAATGCGTCCTGGAAGCGACGGCGCACGCGGTTCGGTGACATCACTCGTCGCCCGGTCGGCGTCGCGTCCACCCGCCGATGTTGCGAGCTTCGCAACGCTGTGTTGCGTTCGTGTGACATGCCCCGTCGCGACCGGGGATTTTCGGTGGGGTCGGCATATTTTCGGGTCTGCACCGTCCCTGACGCCGTCGACGAGGTGCAAGGATGTGGTCTGCCAGAGGTCGACACGGGCCCCTGGGCCGGCATGCGGATGCCGGCGCACCACGTGCCGTCGACGCGGCGTTCGTCGACGGCACGAAACCGACTGGGGAAAGGACTCACGTGTCGTACCTCTTGCGTGTCAGGCTCCCCGATCGTCCCGGTAGCCTCGGCTCGCTCGCCCTGGCGCTCGGTTCGGTCGGCGCCGACATCCTGTCGCTCGACGTCGTCGAACGCGGCACGGACTTCGCGATCGACGATCTCGTCGTCGACGTCGAACCGGGCAAGCTCCCCGACACGCTCCTCACCGCGGCCGAGGCACTGCCCGGTGTGACGGTCGACTCCATCCGGCCCTACGCCGGAATCCTCGACACCCATCGCGAACTCGAACTGATCGATCACGTCGCCGCCGCCCGCGACGACCGCATCCAGATCCTCGTCGACGGCGCTCCCCGGGTGCTCCGGGTGGGTTGGGCGACCGTGCTCGGGGTCGGCCCGAACGGCATCTTCCGCATCGCGGGGAGCCCCGGTTCGCCGGAGACCCACCTCAACGGCGTGCCCTGGATGCCGCTCGCCGAGGCCACCCTGCTCGACCACGACGGTGAGTGGGTGCCGCAACTCTGGCGCGACATGGACACGATGCTCGCGGCCGCACCCCTCGGCTCGCCCGAACGCGTCCTCGTCCTCGGCCGTCCCGGCGGACCGGAGTTCCGTCCCTCCGAGATCGCACGCGTCGGTTACTTCGCGGGCATCGTCGGCACCGTCCTCCGGTAGTCCCCGACGCTCGGACGCAGGCCTCAGCCGACGACGAGCCTCTGTGCCTGCGCGATCGCTTCCTCCCGTGAATGCACGCCCAGTTTCCTGTAGAGGGAACGCAACTGGGTCTTGACGGTGTTGAGGGTGACGAACTGTTCCTTGGCGATCGTGCTCGCCGTGCCACCGGCGAGCAATGCGTCGAGGACCGCGCGCTCGCGCGGGGTCAGTCGTACGACGACACGGATCTCGCGGAAGATGCCGTACTCGGCCATCGCCGAGTCGAGATCGATCGGCAGTTCGACACCCAGGGACAGGATGTCGCGCACGGCCGACGGGGGGACACCGACGAACGGCCGCGTCACTCCGGCATGTTCCGCCAGCACCACGGCCCGCTGGAGATGCCGTCGCGCGTCGGTGCGGCGACCGAGTCGCAGCGCCGCCACCGATCCGATCAGGGCGAGTTCCGCACCGACGGCCGGACAGTGCTCACGGGCGGCGTCCCCGCGGTGCACGATCACCTCGGCACCTCCGGGATCGCCGCCGAGCAGACGCAATCGCGCACGGGCCGGAGCCGTGAGGGGGTGCGTCGAGCCGTCGAGCAACTCGCGCGCCGCGCGGGCCTCGCCGAGCGCGAGGTGCAGATCGGCACGCGCGGCATCGACCAGCACCGCGGAGATACCGGTGAGGCGATGGGAGAAGTGCTGCAATTCCGAATCGATGTACAGGAGGCCGTCGGCAGGCACACCGCTCAACAGCGCCAGTCGTCCCCGCACGTACATGACGGCCGCCCACAGCTCCTCCGTGTGGCGGGGCGTGCCGAGTTCGGAGAGCGCACGGAAGGCCGTGCCGGTGTCGAGCCGATCGAGTGCCACGAGCGCGGTGGCCGCCAGACCCGCCGTACGGACGAGGGCCTCGGCCTCTCCCAGGATCGGTGGATGCCGGCGTTCCTCCTCGATCCACCGGGTCGCCTCGTGGGTCCGGCCCCGGAGCGCTTCGAGGAGCGCGAGTTTGCCTGCGGCCTCCCGCTCGACGAACACACCGCGACCCGCCGTGTGGGCATGGCGCAGCATCGTTCCGGCGTCGGTGGTGCGTCCGCCGAGGAGGTAGACGGTGCCGAAGTTGAGGTATTTCAGCCCGTGGGCGTGCCGGGTCGTGCTGTCCAGCGTCTCGAAATCCGGCACGGGTTCGGTGGCGAGGCCGTCGCACACCTCCATCGCCTCGTCGTAGGCACCCTGCATCCGCAGACTTCCGAGGCGGAGGACCGTCTCGAAGGATTGCGGGAAGGACCACTCCCCCGGCTCTTCCGACTCGTTCCGGGCCCGGGTGATCGTCCGCAGCGACGCGACGGTGCGATCGTCGGTCGCCATGTCGTCGGGGAGCAACTCGAGCAGCACGATCCCCAGGGCGCGGAGCGATCCGCTCCCGTACAGTGCCACCCAGTTCTTCTCGACGATGTCGATCGCGCATCGCCAGTCGCGCCGCTCCACGGCATGTTCGAGGGCGATGTCCGGACGCGAGCGCTGCAACCAGTAGTCGATGAGAGCCGACCGCGCATCCCACAACTCCTCCGGGTATTCCGCGCCACCGACCCGCAGGAGTGATCTGCGGACGACTTCGGGATAGCACCAGGCGGGCTCGCCGTCCGCCGAGTCCTCGTCCGTCGAACAGGCCTCGATCAGTCCCGACTCGGCCAGCGCGGAGAGAAAGGCCTCGCCGTCGTCGATGTGCGGCAGGGCCGAGATCGACGACTCCGTCACCATGTTCGGTGCGGCGGAGACGAGGACCGAACGGGAGGACAGTGCCAGAGAGGGATCCGCAGCCACGACGTGCATGACGACGAGATCGACGGCCGAGTCGACGAGGACGTCGAGGGCGTCGGCACCGTGGGCCCGGTGCGGCTTCTCGGCGCGCAGCGTCGCGCACACGGCCGCGACGAAAGCGGCGAATCCTTCGGTGCGGCGGGTGATCCACTCGATGGTGCGTTCGTCCCGTGCGAGTCCGAAGAGGCGGCACAGTGCAGCGGTCTCGTCCACGCTGAACGCGAGGTCGTCGGCGCCCACGATCGTCCTGCGCGGGTGTCCGTCGACATGTTCGGCCCACGACCCCGCAGCCCTGCTGGTCACCACGACCCGCACCTGCTGCCCGATCTGCAGCAACTGCCCGACCCGGTCCTCGATCGCCTCGACCGACCGGACACCGTCGAGCACGAACATCACCGGTCGGGCGTGCCGGACCAGCACCGAAC
The DNA here is from genome assembly GCF_002215235.1 of Rhodococcus sp. BUPNP1. Classification (NCBI taxonomy): domain Bacteria; kingdom Bacillati; phylum Actinomycetota; class Actinomycetes; order Mycobacteriales; family Nocardiaceae; genus Rhodococcus; species Rhodococcus sp. BUPNP1. Next base: position 74,830 of record NZ_NERM01000004.1, on the reverse strand, counting down.
ACATCGCGTCGAAGGAGCCTTCCGTCGCAACGGGTTCGTCGAGGCCGAGGGAGTTGCACAGCGACGACGCCACCGTCGCCCAGTACGTCTCGGGTGCGACATCGTGCGCGGGTTCGGGAACCACGACCGGCACCATCTCGGGGCACGGGTCGGTCGCCAGCCACGTGTCGACGAGGGTCGTCTTGCCGGAGAAGGGGCCGCCGAGGATCACGGCGAGTTCGGAATGTGCAGACAGAACGGAGAACAATCGGCGACGAGACAAAGGCAGCGTTCTCGGCACGTCCACTATCCCTTTCGCATCCGGGCAGCATCGTCCCCGAAACGGACTCACAAATATGTGCAAATATTAGCAGCCTGCGGGGGAAATGACGGATTTCACCGGAATTCCGATTACGCGTCGAGAATCACATCGGAGTAATTCCGCACCTCCATTCACACGGTCCACGAACGGATCTCACGCCGGCGGGGGAGAAACTCCGTGAGCTTCTCCCCCGCTGCGACTTCGTTCAGTGTGCGAATGCCTGGTCGGTGTGGCCGCGACCGACACCCTCGCGGAGATATCCGACTACATCGGCGATGTCTTCACCGAGCTTGTGGGCGATGTCCCGGCTGAAGCCCTCGCGAAGCACGATTCGCAGGACCGCGACGTCCTCCGCGTCGGCCGGCATCGTGTAGGCCGGAACCTGGAATCCGCGGGCCCGCAATTCGTGGGAGATGTCGAACACCGTGAAGCCGGGGTCGCCCGTCACCTCGAAGGAGATGACCGGGATGGCGGAGCCGTCCGTGATGATCGCCATGTTCTCGATCTCGGAGATCTGCTTCGACAGCATGAGTGCGGTGTCGCGCAGGGTCTCCATGATCTGCGTGTAGCCGGCGACACCGAGCCGGATGAAGTTGTAGTACTGGCCGATGACCTGGTTACCAGGACGCGAGAAGTTCAGTGTGAACGTCGGCATGTCGCCACCGAGGTAGTTGACCCGGAAGACCAGGTCCTCGGGCAGATGTTCCTTCGAACGCCAGACGACGAAACCGATGCCCGGATAGGTCATGCCGTACTTGTGACCACTGACGTTGATGGACACGACCCGCGGCACACGGAAGTCCCATTCGAGGTCCGGATGGAGGAAGGGCACCACGAAGCCACCGGAGGCGGCGTCGACGTGCAACGGGACGTCGGGACCGCCGGAGGCCGCGAGCTCGTCGAGCGCGGCGGCGATCTCCGCGACGGGCTCGAGTTCACCGGTGAAGGTGGTGCCGAGGATCGCGACGACGCCGATGGTGTTCTCGTCGACCGCGTCACGGACCTGCTCGGGGGTGATGACGTAACGGCCGGGCTCCATCGGCAGGTACTTCGGCTCGACGTCGAAGTAGCGGCAGAACTTCTCCCACACCACCTGCACGTTGCTGCCGAGCACCAGGTTCGGCTTCGACGCGTCCTTGCCGGCGGCCTTGCGGGCCTCACGCCAGCGCCACTTGAGCGCGAGCCCACCGAGCATGACGGCCTCGGACGAACCGATCGTCGAGACACCGGTGGCCGAGGACGGATCGGCCGGATCGAGGTCGTCCGCGTTGAACAGGTCGGCGACCATGTTGACGCAGCGGGTCTCGATCTCCGCCGTGGCGGGGTACTCGTCCTTGTCGATCATGTTCTTGTCGAATGTCTCGGCCATGATTCGGCCCGCCTGCGGATCCATCCACGTGGTGACGAAGGTCGCCAGGTTGAGCCGCGAGCTGCCGTCGAGCATCAGCTCGTCGTGGATGAACTGGTAGGTCGCCTCCGGATCGGTCTCCGACTTGGGAAGCCGCAGAGCAGGAATCGGTTCGGTACCGAGCCTGCCGGTGAAGGCAGGTGCGAGTGTCTCGCCTGGAGCGTCGGACTCTGACATGGTTTCCTCCATTTCCCGCATCGAACACTCGTCGATCCGGTGACATCGGGACATACGGGGCGGTTCTCACACCTCGATCGGCGGGTACAGCCTCTCCATCGTGTAGCGGCGGTTGCGCCGGACCGACAGGGCACTCAGAGTCAACGATACGAGCAGGATTCCGGCCAGGACAGCGATTGCGATCCACAACCGCGAATCGATGTGCCCGGCGACGGTGAGCTGCCGCAGACCGTTGACGGTGTAGGTCATCGGGTCGAACGGATGGATGTACTGGAACGGCTTGGCGGTGGTCGGCACGGGGTAGATACCGCCCGCCGAGACCAGTTGCAGCATCAGGAAGGCCAAGGTCACCACACGGCCGACGGCGACACCGAAGATCGCGTTGAACGCCTGGATCATGGCCAGATACGTCGCGGAGATCAACATCAGGAACAGGATCGTCCCTACCACATGCTTCACGTCCAGTCCGACACCGAAATGGACGACCGTGTACATCACGACCACCTGCAGGATGCCCACCAGCAGCGCCGGCCAGTACGACGCGAGGACCGTACGGTAGGCGCCCAGTCCCGCGACGGTGGGCCGCGACTGCAGCGGGGTGAGCAGCATCCAGGTGATGATGCCGCCGACGAACAGGGCGAGCGACAGGAAGAACGGCGCGAAACCGGTACCGAAGGTGGGCGCCTCGTTGGTGTAGTTCTGTTGCAGTGCAACCGGAGTCGACAACGTCTCGGCGGTGGCGGTGCGCTGTTCGTCCGTCCAGCTCGGCACCTGGGTGGCGCCCTGGCTCAAGGCCTGCGCGAGTTCCTGCGAACCCGATTGCAACTCGACCATGCCCGAGGACAGTTCTCCCGCCCCGTCGGCCAGCTGGAAACTACCGTCGGTGAGTTGGACGAGACCGGAGTTCAACGTGGCGGCACCGGAGCTCAGTTCGTCGACACCGCTGCGGAGTTGGTTCACCTCCGCCGCCAGACCGCCGCTCGACAACGTCGCCAGGGCGCCCTGCAGCGGACTGTTCGGATTACCGAGTTGATATTCGAGTTGTTCGGCGTCGGCCTGCAGACGCACGATCTCTGCGCGCAGGGCGTCGGCATCGGAGGCCGCCTGCTGCGCCGTCAGCGGTGTCAACGCGGTGATCGCCTGCTGCACGACCGGATCGGAACTCCGGTTCAGGATGTCGACGACCTGCTGCACGGCCTGGTTCACCGTCGACTGCGTGGTCTGCGGGACCCGGGATTCGAGAGCGTCGAGCGAGGCCCGCAGCTCCGCCGCCTGCCCCGCGACACCCGAGAGGGCACCACTGTCGAGCGCGCTGAGCAGCGGACCGGTCACGCCGTCGATCGCGGTCGCGAGTTCGTTCGCGCCGGCGGCGAGCTGCGCCGACCCGTCCCGCGCCGTGACCATGTTCGTCGCGAGCTCCTGCGATCCCGAGGCGAGCTGGTCCGCTCCGCTCTTGGCCGTGTCGATGCCGTCGGCAAGTTGCCCGGCACCGTCGGCGGCCTGCTTCAGACCCGAGCCGGCACTCTCGAGACCCGTGAGCACGGTCCCGACACCTTGGGCCCCGATCGTGGAGTTCACCTGCCCGATCACCTGTTCGGACGCATCCTGCCCGATGATCGTCGCGAGATAGTTGTTCGCGTCGTTGAAGGTGAAGACCAGATTCGCCTTCTCCGGGTTGTCACCGTTGGGGGATTCGACCGCTTCGGTGAAATTCTCCGGAATCGTGATGGTGTAGTAGTACTTTCCGTCGGCCAGACCCGAGACGGCATCCTCCTCCGACACCTCTGCCAGATCGAGCTGACCGGATGCGATGAGAGACTTCACGACCTGATCGCCGGCATCGACCTGTTCCCCCGTCGACGAACGTCCGGTGTCGTTGTTGACGATCGCCGCGGGGATCTTGTTCACCGCCCCGAACGGATTCCAGAAGGCCCACAGGTACATGGCGCCGTACAGCAACGGCATGAGGATGATCGTTGCGATCGCGATGCGCGGCATCGTGCCGCGGAAGTATCGCTTCGAGTCGCTACCGAGAGAGACGCCTGCGAGCACTCGTCACTTCCTCTTCGTCAGGACGCCGATGTCACCGGGTCCGAGCAGATCGTGCATGTCCACCACGGCCCGTACCCCGATGCCGGGGTCGACGGGGTTCACGTCGCCGATGATCACCGACTGGTTCTCACCGAGCGCGACGAGCCGGTCGAGAAGCGTGGCGCGTTCGACGTCGTCGGCGATCCGATCGATCCGGCCCACCACCAGCAATGGAGGACGCCGGGTGTTCGCCACCGAGATCCGCAGCAGCAGTTGTTGGAGTTCGGGGAGGTCGTCGACGAACGCCTCGAGCGGTGGCAGCGGTACGTCGCCGAAGATCTCCTCGCACATCTCGGCGACACCGTCCTCACGGACCCGCGGAACGAACTTGTACCACGGGGAATCCCACCGCTTCTGCTCGGTGACGAGGTCGCGCACGGTGACCGAGGGGCGTACCTCGTCGAGCTCGTTCATGCAGGCGATCGCCGACCGCGCGATGATCTTCTGCGGCCTGTCCTCGCCGAGAACCGTCAGCGACCCCCGGGTCAGCCGCATCCGACCGCACAGAGCCATGAGCAACGCGGTCCGCGCGGCACCGGCCTGCGCGGCCAGGACCGTCACTCCCCCGGCGTCGAGATCCAGGTCGAGTGGGCCGAAGACATGCCCCCAGGGCCCGTGGAGTTCGATTCCGCGTGCCGACACGAGCGAGCCCGGGGTCTGCCGGGCAACTGCCTGCTGCACGACCGGAGTGCCGTACGGCGGAGTTTCGAGATCGTCCGGTTCGACTGTGTCCAGCGGTGTTCCGTCGTAGTTTCCGTCCGCGACGAAGGGCTCCTCGAGTTGCTCGTCCGACAACTCGTCCCATGCTTCTGCGTCGCTGTGCTGTCCGTAGTGAGTCACCGACCGTCCTTGCGCCGAACGAGTAGGGCGTGGTGTCGTGTCCGCTGCGCCGCCACGGTCACAGGCTGTTCTTGACGACGTGGCCGTTCTTCACGATGACCGACAGGTTCTTTGCCGGATCGGCGATCAGGCTCAGGTCCTCGAGCGGGTTGCCATCGACGAGGAGCACGTCCGCCCAGGCGCCCTTGTCGATCACACCCCATCGGGCCTGCCGGTAGGGATCGCGTTCGCCGGCGAGCCGGAACAGTTCGGCGTTGCCGGAGGTGAGCATCCGCAGCGCGTCGAGGTTGCTGTAGTGGTCGCCGAGCCGCGCGGCCATCTCGCTCTGCCGTGGCGCGATCTGCGGTTCGAGCAGCAGATCGGTTCCCCAGGCCGTCTTCACGCCGTGCTTCTGTGCCCACTCGTAGACGTGGTCGGTGCCGGTGCAGATCTGCTTGTCCTTCTCCGCACGGTCCGGATCGGGATAGTGGTGATCGCCGAGCGCGAAGGGCTGCATCGACAACCACACCTCCTTCTCCGCGAGCAACGCGACGGTCTCTTCGTCGGCGAGGTGGCCGTGCTCGATCGACTTCACCCCGGCCGCGACCGCGCGGCGGATCCCGGTGACGTTGTAGACGTGGGTGGCCACATAGGTGCCGTAGTCGGACGCCGCCTGGACCGCGGCCCGCAGTTCCTTGTCGATGAACTGGACGGTGTACAGCGGGTCGTACATGGACGCGGCTCCGCCGCCGACCATCAGCTTGATCTGCGATGCGCCCTTCTTGAGCTGCTCGCGCACGGCTGCGAGGACCCGGTCCTCACCGTCGGCGACCCGCATGAAGCCGATCTGTTCGGCGCGGGCCTGATCCCCACCGAGGGCTGTGGGGCATTCGTAGACGAAGCCGAAGTCGCCGTGCCCGGCCGTCTGCGAGATCGCGGCCTGGGACGGGTAGATCCGGGGTCCGTCGAACAGTCCTCGGTCGATCACCGACTTGATGCTGCCGGTGTCGCCGGCCATGTCGCGGACGGCGGTGAAACCGCGCAGCAGCATGTTGCGGGCCTCCGCGAGGCCGTTGAGCGCAATGTGCGCTTCGCTGCCCATCACCATGTCGATATAGGAGTTCGCGTTGCCGACGAGGTGGACGTGCGCGTCGGACATGCCGGGCATGAGAACCCGCCCGCCACCGTCGATCACGTCGGTTTCGCGGCCGGGTTCGTCGCCGATCGGCGATGCGGACACGGCCAGGATGCGGTCTCCGTCGATCAGTACGTCGCCGGTGACGAGTTCTCCGGAAATTCCGTCGAAAACTCGCACATTACGAAAAAGGAGGCGATGTGTGGACTTACCGGTCTCCGTCATGGCTGGGACGCTAACGCGCATCGAACACGGTTTCTTACCAACCGACAAGTTTCCGGTCCAATTCACCCCGGCCATTCACCCTTTTTATGAAATATACTCTGACCTGCACCTATCTGATCGGACAGTTTCTTCCGAAAACGCACAAATTTCCAATCTCGGACTTATACTGCGCCAATGCTGATTCACCCGACATTGCGCATGCAGTCCTGGGGATTCGTCATCGGGGCCGTCCTGTTCGCATTGGGTTCGGCGCCCGGAATTGCGAGGCTTCTCGGCACCGCCGGTGCAAATACTTCGTTCTTCGTGGGTTCCTGGTTCTTCACGGGTGCAGCATTCGTCCAATTGATGCTCAGTGGGCCGGCCACCGTCACGGACAAGGGCAGCCCGGCGATCCGCGCCGACTGGCTCGCGTCGCTGATCCAGTTCATCGGTACGCTGCTGTTCAACGTCAGCACGGGAGCCGCACTGCACGCCCACACCGTCAAGGGTGAGAAGCACCTGGTGTGGAACCCCAATCTCGAAGGGTCCCTGTGCTTCCTGGTGTCGAGCGCGATCGCGTGTGCAGTCCTCTGGCGAGCGGGCTCGCATTGGGCGCCGCGCTCGAAGGACTGGATCAGCGGGTGGCTGAACATGCTCGGGTCGATCGCTTTCGGGGTCTCCGCCGTCGGTTCGTTCGTCCTCGACGACGGAAACACTCTCGATCCGAGCCTTGCCAACACCGGCACGTTCGTCGGCGCGATCTGCTTCCTGCTCGCCGCGGCGGTGTTCCTCGGCAGGCGCAGCGCCGAGGAACGCGAATCCGCAACAGCCTCCTGAGAATCCGCCGGCAGGGCACCTGCCGGCGGAGAGCGTCTCAGTTCTCCCCTTCGCGCCCTTCGAGATAGGCGCGAGCGGCGTCGGGCCCCTCGTCGAGCAGGATCCGGAAACCGTCCTCGTCGAGCACGGGTACTCCGAGATCGGCGGCCTTGTCGGCCTTCGAACCCGGATTGTCGCCGATGACGACGAAAGCCGTCTTCTTCGACACCGATCCGGCGGCCTTGCCTCCACGCGCGAGGACGGCCTCCTTGGCCTGATCGCGGGAGAATCCCGCGAGCGTGCCCGTGACCACGATCGACAGTCCTTCGAGGGTCCGCGGAATGGATTCGTCGCGTTCGTCGGCCATGCGCACGCCCGCTGTCGCCCACTTGTCGACGATGGCGACGTGCCAATCGACGGTGAACCAGTCGGTGACCGCCGCGGCGATCGTCGGTCCGACGCCCTCGACGGCCGCGAGCTCGTCGACGGACGCGGCCCGGATCCGGTCGAGGCTGCCGAACTCGGTGGCCAGCGCACGCGCAGCGGTCGGTCCGACGTGCCGGATGGACAGGGCGACGAGCACGCGCCAGAGCGGTTGTTCCTTCGCCTTGTCGAGGTTCTGCAGCAGGCGTTCGCCGTTCTTCGACAGCACGCCCTTGGTGGTGCGGAAGAACGGGATGCGTTCGAGGTCGTCCTTCGTGAGCGAGAACAGGTCGCCCTCGTCGACGATGATCTTCCCCTCGAGCAGTGCCGTGGCCGCCTCGTAGCCGAGCGCTTCGATGTCGAACGCTCCCCGGCCCGCGACGTGGAAGACCCGTTCGCGCAATTGCGCCGGGCACGACTGCGAGTTGGGGCAGCGCAGGTCGACGTCGCCCTCCTTCGCCGGGGCGAGGGTGGTACCGCATTCGGGGCACTGCGAAGGCATCTCGAAGGCGTACTCGGAGCCGTCGCGCAGGTCGACGACCGGGCCGAGCACTTCCGGGATCACGTCGCCGGCCTTGCGGATGACCACGGTGTCGCCGATGAGCACGCCCTTGCGCTCGACCTCGGACGCATTGTGGAGCGTCGCCAGCGAGACGGTGGACCCGGCGACGGTGACCGGTTCCATGTAGGCGAAGGGTGTCACGCGCCCCGTGCGCCCGACGCTGACGCGGATGTCGAGGAGCTTGGTGGTGACCTCCTCCGGCGGATACTTGTAGGCGATCGCCCACCGCGGGGCGCGGGACGTGGCACCGAGGCGGCGGTGCAGCCCCATGTCGTCGATCTTGACCACCAGGCCGTCGATCTCGTGTTCGATGTCGTGGCGGTGTTCGCCCCAGTAGCGCATCCGCTCGACGACCGCCTCGGCGCCCTGCACGCGAACGGTGTGCGGGGAGACGGGCAGGCCCCAGGCCGCGAAGGCCGCGTAGGCGTCGGACTGCGAGCGGGGTTCGAAGCCCTCCATGCGACCGTAGCCGTGGCAGTACATGCGCAGACGCCGGCGCGCGGTGACGGCCGGGTTCTTCTGCCGGAGGGAACCCGCGGCGGAATTGCGGGGATTCGCGAAGGGCGGCTTGCCTTCGGCCACCAGCCCGGCGTTGAGGGTCTGGAAGTCCTCGAGCCGGAAGAACACCTCACCGCGCACTTCGAGCAACGTCGGAATCGGGTATTCGTCGCTGCCGGTGAGCTTTTCGGGAACGTCGTCGATCGTGCGGGCGTTGAGGGTGACGTCCTCGCCCGTGCGACCGTCGCCGCGGGTGGCCGCGCGGACGAGTTTGCCGTTCTCGTAGACGAGACTCAGTGCCACACCGTCGATCTTCACCTCGCACAGATAATCTGGGTGGGTGCCGGTCTCGACCTCCGCGCGCGAGAGCCACGCGCGCAGTTCGTCCTCGTCGAAGACGTTGTCGAGGCTGAGCATGCGTTCGAGATGCGCGACGGCACCGAACTCGGTGGCGAAGCCGCCGCCGACCAGCTGGGTGGGCGAATCCGGCGTGCGGAGTTCGGTGTACTGCTCCTCGAGTGCCTGCAGTTCGCCGAGAAGCGCATCGAACTGACCGTCGGAGATGATGGGGGCGTCGCGCACGTAGTAGCGGAACTGATGCTCGCGCACCTGTTCGGCGAGATCCTGCCAGCGCTCACGCGCCTCCGGAGGAGCGGTGATGGGTGCGTCCGTCGGTTCACTCACAGCCTGCAAGCCTAGTCGAGGGGACCGACCGGAATGCTCAGAGTGTGTCGGCTTCCTCGGCGAAGGCCGACGCGACGTCGCGCAGCGAACGCAGAGCGGCCCGTGCTTTCTCCGTGGAGGCCGAGGCCAGCCCGCAGACCGGGCTCACCGCCACCGATTGCAGCACCTTCCGAGGGAACCCGAGCCGATCGATCAGCTCGACGGCCGGTGCCGCGTACTCGCGCCAGCCCGTCGAGGCCGACGCGGTGGCGGGCACGAGTCCCAGGATCGGGACCGTGCCGGAGTCGAACAGTTCGCCGAGTCCGTCCAGATCGGAGCGTCGTACGCGTCCGACGTCGAAGGCGACCGCATCGGCAGCGCTGCGCCGCAGGAAGTCGGCCGGGAAGGTCCCCGCGCAGCAGTGCACGGCGACGGAGAGCCCGGTGCCACGGATCGTCGTGTCGAGCACGTCCAGTGCTTCCGGGTCCGGCACGGCCGGGACGGTCTCGAGGACGGTCCGGCCCTTCAGCGTTCCGGCGAGCACGTCCGGCAGCGACGGTTCGTCGAGTTGCGCGACGACCCGGACCCCGAGCCGGCGGGTGATCTCGGCGGCGTGTCGTGCCAGGCCCTCCGCGAGCGATTCGGCCAGGTCGCGGACGGCGCCGCGGTCGGTGAGCACCCGTCGTCCGGTGGCGAGTTCGACGTGGGCCGCGAGGGTGAGCGGTCCGGCGGCCTGCACCTTCACGGGACGGTCGGCGTCCAGCCCGGCGCGTTCCCAGGCCTCCTCGAGAGCATCGAGGTCCTGGGCGAGCAGGTCGCGTGCCCGGGCGGCCACGCCGCCGCGTCGCGACACGAGGCGGTAGCCGGTGGTGGAGGTGTCGAGGTACATGTCGACGAGCAGGGCGCTGACCCGCCCGATCATGTCGGCACCGAGGCCGCGCGCCGGCAGTTCGACGAGGTGGGGCAGGTCGGTGAGTTCGCCGAGGACGACCGCCGCGGCTTCGCGCGGGTCCGTTCCGGGCCACGAACCGATGCCTGTCGCGAGACCGGACCACACTTCGCGGCCGGTGGCAGGTGCCGTCACCGGTCCCCTGCCGTGATGGTGCCGCTGCCGAGGACGATGTCGCCCGCAGCGTCGGGCCGGTACAGCACGGCGGCCTGACCGGCGGCGACACCGGTGAGCGGTTCGCGCAGCGAGATCTCGATGCCCGAACCCACCGCTTCGGCGACGGCCGGAGCCAGGCCACCGTGGGCGCGGACCTGGACGACGCACTCGATCGGTCCGACGGGGGCCGTGCCGGAGGTCCACACGGCACGCTCGGCCCGGATCGACTCGACCTTCAGCTGTTCGGCGCTGCCGACCCGCACGATGCCGCTCTCGGGTTCGATCGCGGTGACGTAGCGGGGGCGGCCGTCCGGTCCGGGCCCGGCGATGCCGAGTCCCTTGCGCTGACCGATGGTGAAACCGTGCACGCCCTCGTGCTGCGCGAGCACCTCACCCGAACGGTCGTCCACGACGGCGCCGGGACGCAAACCGATGCGGGCGCCGAGGAAGGCGCGGGTGTCGCCCGACGGGATGAAGCAGATGTCGTGACTGTCGGGCTTGTTCGCCACGGCGAGTCCGCGTTCGGCGGCCTCCTCGCGGATCCGGCTCTTGGGGGTGTCGCCGACGGGGAACACCGCACGCGACAACTGTTGCGCGGTGAGCACGGCCAGCACGTACGACTGGTCCTTGTCGGCGTCGACGGCGCGGCGCAGCACTCCGTCGTTCAATTGCGCGTAGTGACCGGTGGCAACGGCGTCGAAGCCGAGCGCAACGGCACGGTCGGCCAACGCCGAGAACTTGATCTTCTCGTTGCAGCGCAGGCACGGATTCGGGGTCTCACCCGCGGCGTAGGACGCGACGAAGTCGTCGATCACGTCCTCCTTGAAGCGGTCTGCGAAATCCCAGACGTAGAACGGGATTCCGAGCACGTCGGCGGCGCGGCGGGCGTCGCCGGCGTCCTCCTTCGAGCAGCATCCGCGCGAACCGGTACGCAGCGTGCCCGGCGCGGTCGACAACGCGAGATGCACTCCCACCACGTCGTGTCCGGCCTCGACCATGCGGGCGGCGGCGACCGCCGAGTCCACACCGCCGCTCATTGCCGCAAGAATCCTCATCTCCGGTCACCTCCTCGTCCACCGGCGCTCGCCAGTCCGGCGGCGCGAGCCCTGTCCACCACGGAAGGGAGAGTTTCGATCAGTTTTTCGATGTCATCACGGGTTGTGGTGTGCCCCAACGAAAATCGGAGCGAACCGCGTGCCGTGATCGGGTCCGCCCCCATCGCGACGAGCACGTGACTCGCCCGCGCGACCCCGGCGGTGCACGCCGACCCGGTCGAGCATTCGATACCGGCCGCGTCGAGCAACATCAGCAGCGAATCCCCTTCGCATCCGGGGAAGGTGAAGTGCGCGTTGTTGGGCAGTCGCCCCGCCTCGCGAGGACCGTTGAGGATCGCATCGGGGATCGCCGCCTCGACACCCTCGACGAGAAGATCGCGCAGGCGCGCGAGTTCGGCGGTGCGGCCGGGCAGATCCGAGGTGACCTCGCGCAGCGCGGCGGCCATCGCCACGATGGACGCGGTGTCCTGCGTCCCGGACCGCACGTCGCGTTCGTGGCCTCCGCCGTGGGCGAGCGGCACGCACGGCACCTGCCTGCCGAGCAGCAGCGCTCCCACTCCCTGCGGCCCACCGAACTTGTGGGCGGCCAGGGTCAGAGCCGACAGTCCGCTCGCGGTGAAGTCGACCGGCAGATGCGCGACCGCCTGCACGGCGTCGCTGTGCATCGGGACGTCGAACTCGGCGGCGACCGCAGCGAGTTCGGCGATCGGCATGACGGTGCCGACCTCGTTGTTCGCCCACATCACGGACACGAGGGCGACCTCGTCGGCGTGGCGCGTGAGTTCCTCACGGAGCGTGGTGGGATCGACGCGGCCGGACCCGTCGACCGGCAGCCACGTCACCTGGGCGTCCTCGTGCTCGACGAGCCATTCGACGGCGTCGAGCACGGCGTGGTGTTCGACCGCGCTCGCGAGGATCCGGCGGCGCCGGGGATCCTGGGCGCGGCGGCCCCAGTAGATGCCCTTGACGGCGAGGTTGTCGCCCTCGGTACCACCGGAGACGAAGATCACCTCGGAAGGTCGGGCGCCGAGGGCGGCCGCGATCGACTCCCGCGACTCCTCGATGCGCCGGCGCGCTGCGCGCCCCGATCCGTGCAGGGAGGACGCGTTTCCGACGGTGGTGAGGACCGACGTCATCGCCTCGACGGCCGCAGGAAGCATCGGCGTCGTCGCGGCGTGATCGAGGTAGACGGTCGTGGAGGTACCGGAGGGACCGGCGGCGGGCGAGGTCATGACCGATCCAGGATAGCGGGTCGACGCAGGTGCCCGTCGCGCTCAGGGGGTCGGCGAACGGGCGAGATCCGGCACACCCCAGGTCGAGCGGGTGGACACCCCACCGAACGCACGCGGCCCCGCTCCTTTCGAAGGAGCGGGGCCGCGCAGGGATCGATCTGCCGGAGCGGATCAGCCCTTGTGCTTCTTGACCTCTTCGGTCAGCTGCGGAGCGACGTTGAACAGGTCGCCGACGACGCCGTAGTCCGCGATCTCGAAGATCGGGGCCTCTTCGTCCTTGTTGACGGCGACGATGGTCTTCGACGTCTGCATGCCGGCGCGGTGCTGGATGGCGCCGGAGATGCCGAGCGCGACGTACAGCTGCGGGGAGACCGTCTTACCGGTCTGACCGACCTGGAACTGGCCCGGGTAGTAGCCGGAGTCGACGGCGGCACGGGAAGCACCGACGGCGGCACCGAGCGAGTCGGCGAGCTCCTCGACGACGGAGAACTTGTCGGCCGAACCGACACCGCGGCCACCGGAGACGACGATCGACGCCTCGGTGAGCTCCGGACGGTCGCCACCGACGATCGGATCGCGCGAGACGATCTTCACGGCGTTCTCTTCCTGGGCCGGAACCTCGACGGCCACGCGCTCGGCGGCCGCAGCCTCGGGCTTGGCCTCGATGGCGCCCGGGCGGACGGAGATCACGGGGACCTCACCGTTGGCCTTGGCGTCGACGGTGAACGCGCCACCGAAGATCGAGTGCACGGCGGAGCCGTCGGCCTTGACGTCGACGACGTCGACGAGCAGACCGGAGCCGATGCGGGCGGCGAGGCGGCCCGACACCTCCTTGCCCTCGACGGACGCGGCGGTGATGACGGCGGCGGGGCTGGTGGACTCGACGAGCGACGCGAGGACGTCGACCTTCGGGGTCACCAGGTAGTTGTCGACGTCTTCGGACTCGGCGGCGTAGACCTTGACCGCACCGGCGGCGGCGAGTGCGTCCTGCAGCGCGTCGGCGGTGCCGGGGGCACCCGCGACGACGGCGGAGGGCTCGCCGAGCACACGCGCGGCGGTGATGAGTTCGGTGCTGACCTTCTTGAGCGCGCCCTCGGCATGCTCGACGAGCACGAGTACTTCTGCCATTACTACTTCTCTCCTAGATATGTCAGATGTTGTCGCGGGGCGCGATCAGATGATCTTCTGGCCGACCAGGTACTGAGCGATCTTGCTGCCGCCGTCGCCCTCGTCGGTGACGCGCTCACCCGCGGTGCGCGGGGGCTTCGGGGTCACACCGGTGACGGTGGACGCGGCGTTGGCAACACCGAAGATCTCGGGATCGAGACCGATCTCGGCGAGGGTGAGGGTCTGAACTTCCTTCTTCTTGGCGGCCATGATGCCCTTGAAGGAGGGGAAGCGGGGCTCGTTGATCTTCTCGGTGACCGAGACGATGGCGGGGAGCGGAGCCTCGATGCCGAAGACACCCTCGTCGGTCTCGCGCTCGCCGGTGGCCTTGCCGTCCGCGATCGTGAGCTTGCGCAGGTGCGTCAGGTGGGGCAGGCCCAGGTACTCGGCGATGATCGCGGGCACGGCGCCCACGCGACCATCGGTGGCCTCGTTACCGGCGATGACCAGCTCGACACCCTCGATCTGGCCGAGAGCAGCGGCGATCGCGTACGCGGTCTGGATCGAGTCCGAGCCGTGCATGGCCGGATCGTTGAGGTGGATCGCCTTGTCGGCGCCCATGGACAGCGCCTTGCGGATGGCGTCGGTGGCGCGGTCCGGGCCGGCGGTCAGAACGGTGACCTCGCCGCCGTCGCGCTCCTTGATGAGCAGAGCTTCCTCGACGGCGCGCTCGTTGATCTCGTCGAGCACGGCGTCGGCGGCCTCACGGTCGAGCGTGTAGTCGCCGTCGCTGAGCTTGCGCTCGGACCACGTGTCGGGGACCTGCTTGATCAAAACGACGATGTTCGTCATGGGTCTGCGTCGACCTCCTGTGTGTAGCTGCCTTTGGTCGGCAAGGCGCTGCCTGAACCGAGCACTCGTGTCTTTCGCACGGCGTGTGCGATAGATTATCAGCCGCTAAGTTACCAGTCAGTAACTTGACGGGATTCCCGGTTCACCATAGCCGTACGGAAGGACGACGAAACCTGTGATCTGGAACACCGGAGACCACCCCTCCGGGGAGAGGTCTAATGTCGTGGCGGTGAGCGACACCCCCGCCCGCGCCGACGACGCGCACACCCTCCCCCTCACCGGCGAACGGACGGTCCCCGGCATCGCCGAGGAGAACTATTGGTTCCGACGTCACGAGGTCGTCTACCAGCACTTTCTCCCCCGTTGCGAGAACCGGACCGTGCTCGAGGCCGGTGCCGGCGAAGGCTACGGAGCCGACATGATCGCCGACGTCGCGACGCGCGTGATCGGCCTCGACTACGACGAGAGCGCCGTCGCACACATCCGCGCGCGCTACCCCCGCGTCGACATGCGGCACGGAAATCTCGCCGAGCTTCCCCTCGAGGACGATTCGGTCGATACGGTCGTGAACTTCCAGGTGATCGAGCATCTGTGGGATCAGACACAGTTCCTACGTGAATGTCACCGCGTTCTCACTCCCGGCGGCGAGTTGCTCATCAGTACCCCCAACCGCATCACCTTCTCCCCCGGCCGCGACACCCCGCTCAATCCCTTCCACACCCGCGAGCTGAACGCCGCCGAACTGGCCGAACTTCTCGAGGACGCCGGCTTCCGCGTCGAACTCATGACCGGCGTGCACCACGGCCCCGCGCTGCGCGCACTCGATGCCAAGCACGGCGGATCGTTCATCGACGCCCAGATCGAGCGCGCCCTCGCCGGGCAGCCGTGGCCGGACGACCTCACCGCCGACGTCGCCATGGTCTCCACCGACGACTTCACCATCGTCCCCGAGAGCATCGATGCGAGCCTCGATCTCGTCGCGATCGCCGTGAAGGACCCCGCAGCGAAGGACACCGCGCCGTGAGTGCCGCATCGTCCCGTGAGCCCGGCATGTTCGCGCTCGTCCTCCACTCCCACCTCCCCTGGCTCGCCCATCACGGCCGGTGGCCCGTCGGCGAGGAATGGCTCTACCAGTCGTGGGCAGCGACCTATCTGCCCGTCACCGACGTGCTGCGGCGACTCGCCGCCGAAGGCCGGACCCGGATGCTCACACTCGGCATCACCCCGGTACTGGCCGCGCAACTCGACGACCCGCACTGCCTCGCCGGGATGCACCACTGGCTCGGCAACTGGCAGCTGCGCGCGCACGAGGCCGCCGGCATGCGGGAGGAGTCCTACCGCGCGCTCGGCGCCCGCGAGCACCGCGCCGCCACCGCGGCACTGGAGGACTTCGAAACGCATTGGCGCCACGGCGGATCCCCCGTCGTGCGGCAGTTGATCGACGCCGACGCGATCGAACTGCTCGGTGGGCCTCTCGCCCATCCGTTCCAGCCTCTCCTCGACCCGCGACTACGCGCCTTCTCGCTGTCCGAGGGCCTCGCCGACGCCCACGCCCGCTGGAACCATCACCCGCGCGGCATCTGGGGTCCGGAGTGCGGTTACACGCCGGGCATGGAGAACGGTTACGCCGCAGCGGGAGTCGAGCACTTCATGGTCGACGGTCCCGCACTGCGCGGCGACACCTCGCTCGGCCGCACGGTCCGCGACTCCGACGTCGTGTGCTTCGGCCGCGACCTGCAGGTCTCGTACCGGGTGTGGTCGCCGAAGTCCGGCTACCCCGGCCACTCCGCCTACCGCGACTTCCACACCTACTGCCACGACACCGGACTCAAGCCGTCCCGCGTCACGGGCCGCACGGTGCCCTCCCACGAGAAGGCCCCCTACGATCCCGAACTCGCGTCGCAGGCCGTCGACCGGCACGTCGCCGACTTCGTCGAGACCGTCCGGCAGCGACTGCGCAGCGAATCCGACCGCATCGGCCGGGACGCACTCGTCGTCGCAGCCTTCGACACGGAACTGTTCGGCCACTGGTGGTTCGAAGGACCGCTCTTCCTCGAACGACTGCTCCGCGCTCTTCCCGAGGCCGGCATCGAGGTGGGAACCCTCGCCGATGCCCGCGACCGCGGATACGTCGGCGCCTCCGTCGATCTCGAGAACTCGTCGTGGGGTTCGGGCAAGGACTGGCGGGTCTGGGCCGGCGACCAGGTCGCCGATCTCGTGCGTCTCAACGACGAAGTGGTGCGCACGACCCTCGACAGCATCGACAAGTCCCGCGAACAGAGCACGTCGTCGGTCGCGCTCCGTAACCGCGTGCACGACCAAATGCTGCGCGAAGCACTGCTGACGGTCTCCAGCGACTGGGCGTTCATGGTCAGCAAGGACACCGCCGCCGCCTACGCCCGCGACCGCGCGCACAAACACGCCCATGCCCTGCGTGAGATCGCCGAGGCGGTCGACTCCGGACGCACCGAGACGGCACAGCGTCTGGCCGACGGATGGAACCGCGCCGACAATCTCTTCCCAGGACTCGACGCCCGACGACTGCCCGGACGCCACGGAGGCCCGCGATGAAGATCCTGCTCGTCTCATGGGAGTACCCACCCGTCGTCGTCGGCGGCCTGGGCAGACACGTCCACCATCTCGCCACCGAACTCGCCGCGGCGGGCAACGAGGTGGTGGTGCTGTCACGTCGTCCGACCGGCACCGATGCGTCGACCCACCCCACGATCAGCCACATCGCCGACGGCGTGCTCGTGGTGGCGGTCGCGGAGGACGCACCCCACTTCGACTTCGGCGAGGACATGATCGCCTGGACCCTGGCGATGGGCCACGCGATGGTCCGCGCCGGGATCGGACTGAGCCGCGGCGGTATCGGCGAGGGCTGGTATCCCGACGTCGTCCACGCCCACGACTGGCTCGTCGCCCACCCCGCGATCGCGCTGGCCGAGTACTTCGACGTGCCGCTCGTGTCGACCCTGCACGCGACCGAGGCCGGTCGCCACAGCGGTTGGCTGTCGGGCCGGATCAACCGGCAGGTGCATTCCGTCGAGTGGTGGCTCGCCAACGAGTCCGACCGTCTCATCACCTGTTCGGCATCGATGCACGACGAGGTCACCGAGCTGTACGGCCCGGACCTGCCGGAGATCTCGGTGATCCGCAACGGCATCGACATCACCACCTGGTCGTACCGCGAACGTGAGCCGCGTCCCGGGCCGGCACGACTGCTCTACGTCGGTCGCCTCGAATACGAGAAGGGTGTGCAGGACGCGATCGCCGCGCTCCCCCGCATCCGCCGCTCGCATCCCGGTACGACCCTCGTGGTCGCCGGTGAGGGCACCCAGTTCGAGTGGCTGCGCGAGCAGGCACGCGTGCACCGCGTCGCACGTTCGGTGAGTTTCCTCGGCAATCTCGACCACACCGAGCTTCTCGGCTGGTTGCACGGCGCCGACGCGATCGTGCTGCCGAGCCGGTACGAGCCGTTCGGCATCATCGCCCTCGAGGCCGCGGCGGCGGGTATCCCGCTCATCGCGTCCACCGCCGGTGGCCTGGGCGAAGCCGTGGTCGACGGCGTGACCGGATTGTCGTTCCAGCCCGGCGACGTGGCCGGACTCGTCTCGGCCGTCCGGGAGACCCTCGACGATCCCGACGCCGCGCAGGTGCGTGCGCGGGCCGCCCGGTCACGACTGACCGACGACTTCGACTGGCGCCGCGTCGCCGAGGAGACCGCGCAGGTCTACTCGTCGGCGAAGCGGCGGGTGCGGCACCCCCTCGCACGCCCCGCGATCCCGCAGCGCCCACTCCCGGATCGCGGATGAACGAGCAGCACACGGTCGAGGTCGAGCGCCTCGCACCGCACGAATCCGACGTCGTGGCCGTCACCGAACTGCTCAACGCGGTCTACGCGGTGGCCGAGGACGGCATGTGGGTACCGGGCACCACGCGGACCGACACGGACGAGATCACCCGGTACGCGCGGGAGGGCAGCATGCGCATCGCCCGCTCGCACGGCCGGGTGGTCGGCTGTATCCGCGTGACCCGGATCGACGCGACGACAGCCGAGTTCGGGATGCTCGCCTCCGACCCGAAGGTCCGCGGCACCGGCGTCGGCCGCCTCCTGATCGACACCGTCGAGACGGAGTTCGCCGAACAAGGATTCGAGACGATGCAGCTCGAGGTGATCCGCCCACGCGACACCTCGCACGAGTCGAAGGTGTTCCTCGACCGGCTCTACACCCGGCTCGGGTACGTGCCGGAGGATCCCGCGCCGCTCGATACGCGCCATCCGGAACTCGCTCCGGCGCTTGCAGTTCCGTGCGAGACGGTCGTGTACCGGAAGCCTCTGCGTCGCCCCTGAGCCGACCTTCGGTTCAGGACGCGGTGCGCAACTCGACGGGAGCGAGCGGCGGCTGCCGATCGAACCACGGCCGGGCCTGTTCGAGTTCCCCTGCGAGCGCGAGGAGTACGCCCTCCCCACCGAGCGGGCCGACGAACTGCACCCCGAGCGGCAGACCGGACGCCGTCCAGCGCAACGGCACCGAGATCGCCGGTCGCCCGGTGATATTGGCCAACTGCGTGTAGGGGGTGCGGCCCAGATTGTCGTCCACCACCCGGTCGATGAAACCGGCCCGGGTCGCGATCCACGCGGTACGGGTCCGCAGGAGCGCCTCACCGGCACGCCGCATCCAGCGGGGCGTGTCGAGTTCGCCGATGCGCGACGGCGGGAAGGCAAGTGTCGGCGTGAGCAGCAGATCGTAACGTTCGTGGAACTGCGCGAGACCGCTCGCATACTCGGCCCAGCGGGCGTGGGCCGCAATGTAGTCCGACGCCGAGGTCGACTTGCCCACGGCGGCGATGATGCGGGTGTCGAACTCGAAGTCCTCCGGTCGAGCCCCGGTGAGGCGGCAGGCCTCGGCGACCTCCGCGGCGGCCGTGGCGAACCACATCGTGAGGAAGTCCTCTGCGAGACGTCGTTCGTCGATACCCGTCGAGGCGGGCTCGACGTGATGGCCGAGTTCCTCGAGCACCGCGACGGCAGCGTCCACCGCGGCCTCCGCCTCCGGATCGACCGGCGTCCCGATCGGTGACGCGGTCTCGTATCCGATCCGCAACCGCTTCGGCGCCGAGCGCGCGACCTCCGCGTACGACTGCGCACGCTCGACGAGATACGGCCCGCCCGCGTACGGGCCGGCCATGACGTCGAGGAAGGCAGCGGCATCGCGCACCGTCCGGCAGATGACCCCGTTGGTGGCCGCCCCGTGCAGCGGTTCGCCGCCGCGCATACCGGTGGGCACGAGTCCACGACCGGGCTTGAGCCCGAGGAGCCCGCAGCAGGCGGCGGGAATGCGGATGGAGCCGCCTCCGTCGCTCGCTCCGGCAGCGGGAACGACGCCGGCCGCGACCGCCGCGGCGGAACCACCCGACGATCCGCCCGGCGTCACCGACGGGTCCCACGGATTGCGGGTGGCCCCGAACGCCTCGGGCTCGGTGATGCCCTTCGCCCCGAACTCGGGGGTGTTGGTCTTGGCGAACGGGACCAGGCCCGCCCCGAGCCACCGGTCGACGATCACCGAGTTCTCGTCCATCGGCAGGTCCGCGAGGACACGGGACCCGCACGAGGTCGGCTCACCGGCCAGATCCTGCCCCAGATCCTTGAGCAGGAACGGCACACCGGCGAACGGGCCCTCGAGCGGTTCGCGTGCCCGGACACGGGCCTTGTCGTCGAGCCTGCGGACGACGGTGTTCAGTGTCGGTTCGACCGTGTCGAGCCGCGCGATCGCGGTCTCGAGCAGTTCGCTCGCCGACACCTGCCCCGTCGCGACGAGTTCGGCCAGGCCGGTCGCGTCGTGACTCCGATACTCCGAGTAGTCCATCTGCTGTCCCCCGACAGTGTCCCGGCCCGCGTCGCTACTGATGCACGTCCGCGGGCGTGTCTCCCGACTTCTTCCGTGCGATATCGGCGAGCGCCGCCTCCCGGGCGGCACGCTCGGCAGCGGCGCTCTCCCACGCCACCTTACGGTTCTTCACGACCTTGGCGGGCGAACCCACCGCGATACTGAAATCGGGGATGTCACCCTTGACGACCGCGTGCGCTCCGAGCACCGAACCGCGGCCGACCCGGGTGCCGCGGAGCACGGTCACCTTCGCAGCGATCCAGGTGTCCGGACCGATCCGGACGGGGCTCTTGACGATGCCCTGGTCCTTGATCGGGTAGGTGACGTCCTCGGTGCGATGGTCGAAGTCGCAGATGTAGCACCAGTCGGCGACCAGCGTCGACGCGCCGATCTCGATGTCGAGATAGGTGTTGACGACGTTGTCCTTGCCGAAGACGACCTTGTCGCCGATCCGGAGCGAACCCTCGTGGCAGCGGATGGCGTTGCCGTCGCCGATGTGGACCCAGCGGCCGATCTCGAGGCGCGACAGTTCGGGCGTCGCGTGGATCTCGACGTTCTTGCCCAGGAAGACCATGCCGCGCAGCACCACGTGCGGATTGGCCAGCCGGAACTTCGCCAGGCGGTAGTACCGGACCAGGTACCACGGCGTGTACGCCTTGTTGTCCAGCACCCACTTCAGAGAGGACAGCGTCAGGAATCGTGCCTGTTCGGGATCCCTTCGACGGGACCCGCGCCACCTCGCCGTCAGAGGTGCACCCCACATGCTCGTCATAGGGGCAGCCTACGGTCCGCCTCGTTCGCGGCTCACGACCCCCGGCCCGATACGCTGACACGTCGAATCGTTCGCCTGTGGAGGAGTTGAGTGATGCGGGGTGTCCTGCGGACCGCGGTCCCGGCGCTGACGGTGGTCTTCGCGCTGAGCGCGTGCGGCGGTGGGGCCGGCACCGACGACGTGTTGTCGAGTGGTGGCTGGCCGGGACGGCACTCCGATGCCCGCAACAGCAACACCGCTACCGCCGAGAGTGTCGAGGACCTCGCGCCCGGCTGGACGCGTCCGCTGGGCGGCCCGGTCGGCTCCCCCGCCGGCATCGCGGCCAACGGCCAGGTCTCCGTGACGGCCGCGACGGAGGCCGGATGCAATCTGTTCTCCTTCCAGATGGACACGGGCCGCAAGCGCTGGTGCACGCGTCTCGCCCCGGCCGTCACGACGATCACGCCCGTCTCCGACGGGGTCGCGAACATCTACGTCGGTGAGGACGGCGGACTGCTGTCGTTCAACGAGCACGGCCAGCGTCGCTGGCGTATTCCCGTGAGCGGCAGCCCCCGCAGCGCACAGTTCACCTCCGACGGAAGCCTGTTGGTGGTCACGCATTTCGGTCAGGTCAACGTCGTCGACCCGCAGACGGGGCACCTCGAGGCACCGCTGTTCGATCTCGTGCCGGTGCCGACCGTGGAGGACGGGCAGAACCTGCCGCTACTCGCGAGCGATCACGGCCTGCCGGCCTGCTTCGGTGGTTCGGAGGACTGCCCGGTCGCCACGACGCCTGCCGTCGACACCGCCACCGACCGCGTGTTCGTCACCGTGTGGCGTCCGGGTGCGGACCGGTCTGCGCTCGTGGCGCTGCGCTACACGGCCGGTGACAACGCCGTGGTGTCCGAGGAGTGGTCGGTACCCGACCTTCCCGGAGGTGCGGTGACGAGTCCGGTTCTGTCCGCGGACGGTTCGACCGTCTACGTCCACGACGGGGAGGGTGCCCTGTGGGCGCTCGACGCGGAGACGGGCGAGGCACGATGGACCCACGAGACCGGCCGTCCCACGGCGCTCGGTCCCGCCGTCACCGAGGACGGACTGCTGCTCCTCGCGTCGGCCGACGGCAGCGCCCCGCTCACGGCGCTGCGCGACGCCGGCGACAGCGTCGAGGTCGAGTGGGAGCGGACGGACGTGACTCCGTACGGTGCGCCGGCGGTGACCGCCGACGGCCGGACCTATGTGGTCGTCGACGGCGATCGGGGTCTCGCAGCGGCGGTGCTCGATCTCGCGGACGGAGCGACGCTCGAGGAGGAACCGCTCGATCCCTCCACCGGACTGCCGGTCGGTACCGGTGTCGGCCCGGGCGGGGAGTTCGTGATCACGACCGTCGACGGCGACGTGGTGGTGCTGCGCGAACCACAGTCCGTGTGAGGACAGCCGTCCGTGCGAGGACGGTCAGCGTGACGGCGTGCAGACGAAGGCTTCCGGCGTCCGGCCGATGCGGGTGAGCACGACGCTGAGCGAGGCCGACCCGCGCAGCTTCAGGCGCGGACGCAACACCGCCGGATCGACGTCGACACCGCGCACGAGGATCTCGACCGCGCCGCAGTCGTGGCGGGCGAGTGCCTGACGGAGCGTCTTCTCGCTGTACTTGAGTCGCTCGACGATCCGGAAACCCCGTACTCCGTCGGGCAGGCTGTCGCCGGTGAGATAGGCGATCCGCGGGTCGAGTTGCCACAGTCCGTGCGCTGCGGCGTAGTGGCGGACGAGACCGGCGCGCACGATCGCGCCGTCCGGGTCGACGATCCACTCCCCCGGCTCCCGTTCCGGGATGTCGTCGTCCGTGGCGTCGGTGATCTCGAAACCGGTTCCGTCCGAACGCAGTACCGCGGCCCGTCGGCGCACGCCGGGAGTGCTCAGCCCCGGCGAGTACAGGCACGCCTCGCGAACCCCGCCGTCGAGCGAGACGACCTCGACCTCACCGGACCAGTCGAGCGAGTCGAAATCCAGTCCCGGTGCGCACTTCACGGCGAGATCCCGGCCCGCGTAGGCGTCGAGGAGATCGGGCAGCGGTGGTTGCAGCGCCGCCGGATCGTGGGTCCGTCGTCCGCCCGAACGACGTGCGGGATCGGCGATGACGGTGGTCCCCCGCGTGACCGGACGCAAGGCGTCGGCGCGCAGGAGGTACGCGCGGGGGACGTTGTGTGCGGCCATCGCCAGACGCACGTCGTCGAGATCGCTGCCGATCACGGTCTCGGCGACCCCGACGAGTTCGGTGAGTTCGGCGCCGATCGAACACGTCACGTCGTGCACTGTGCGCCCGCGCAACCGCTCGGCGCGGTGGGCCGCGACGCGCGTGGGCGTGGACTGCTGCAGGGCGTCGTCGGTGAGCACCCACCCGGCGCCACCGGCGATCTTCGCCTCCGCTTTGCGCCGCAGGATGACGGTTTCGACGAGCATTCCGGCACGATCACCGAAACGCGTACGCGCCCAGCCGATGTCGGCAAGGCGCGTACGCGTCGACAGTTCTCGGTCGGCGACGCTCGCGAGAGCGTCGCGGCCGTCGTCCGACGTCAGGTACGCGACGTCGGCGAGGGTGAAGTCGTAACCCAACTACTTGCCGGGCTTCACACCGGTGATCATGACGTTGTAGAAGAAGCTGCGGGGCACGACGTGCTTGAGGACGTTCTCGTCGACCCAGCTCAACGTCTTCCAGCCGCCGAAGGCGAACTTCGCCCAGTTCCAGCCCAGCTTCTCCTGCGGGACGGCGGCCTCGAAGGTGCGCACCGGCCAGCCGAGCAGTGCTGCGGCGAACTCCTCGCTCGACGCCTTGACCTCGACGGCTCCGGCCGACGAGGCCAGCTTCTCGAGATCGGACGGATCGAAGGTGTGCAGATCGACGACGGCCTCGAGGGCGGCCGCCCGGGAGGACTCGTCGAGTTCGGTCTGCGGCCGACGCCAGTCGCGCAGGAAGGGCAGCTTGGTGATGTTGGTGGTGGCCTCCCACGTGACCCGGCCGAGCATGCGGGCGTAGAAGTTGCCGATCGTGCTGGGCTCGCCGGCGAAGACGAAACGACCGCCGGGCTTGAGCACGCGCAGCACCTCGCGCAGCGACTGCTCGACATCCGGGATGTGGTGCAGCACGGCATGCCCGACCACGAGGTCGAAGGTGTCGTCGTCGTACGGGATGGTCTCGGCGTCGGCGACGCGGCCGTCGACGTCGAGACCGAGGTTCTCGGCGTTGCGGAGCGCGACCTTCACCATGCCGGGCGACAGGTCGGTCACCGAACCGGTCTTCGCGACCCCGCCCTGCATGAGGTTGAGGAGGAAGAAGCCCGTGCCGCAGCCGAGTTCGAGTGCGCGTTCGTAGGGCAGCGGCTGGTCGCCGGCAGCGGCGACGAACCGGCCCTTGGCGTAGTCGATGCACCGCTCGTCGTACGAGATGGACCATTTCTCGTCGTACGTCTCGGCTTCCCAGTCGTGGTAGAGCACCTGGGCGAGCTTGGTGTCCCCGAGGGCCGCTGCGACCTCTTCGGCAGTGGCGTGCGGATTCGGCGCGGGGTCGACCCCGTCGGTCCTGCTGGCAGTCATGCGGTGATCCTACTCATCGGTAAGCTGCGGACAAGTGCGGGTGCCGGTCGGCATCACTCGCCGACGAACTTCGCCTTGCCCGGTCCGTTCTCGATGAACGACTCGAGGCCGATGGTGCGGTCCTTCGTGGCGAACAGCGCAGCGAAGACGTGCTGTTCGATCTTCAGCCCCGTGTCCAGATCGGTGTCGAGACCCTGGTCGATCGCGGCCTTCGCAGCGGCGAGTGCACGCGAGGCGGCGCCGGTGAACTGCCCGGCCCAGCGACGGGCAGCCTCGTAGACGTCGTCGGGGGCGACGACCTCGTCGACCAGACCGATCGACAGGGCTTCGTCGGCGCCGACGAAACGACCGGTGAAGACGAGATCCTTCGCCTTCGCCGGTCCGATGAGCCGAGCCAGTCGCTGGGTGCCGCCGCCACCGGGGATGATGCCCAGCAGGATCTCGGGCGTGCCGAGCTTGACGTTGTCGCCGACGATGCGCCGGTCGGCGCCGAGGGCGAGTTCGAGGCCACCGCCGAGGGCGTAACCGGTGATCGCGGCGACGGTGGGCTTGGGGATGTCGGCGATCGACCCGAGGGCCGACTGCAGGTCGCCGACGATCTCGCTCATCTGCACGTAGCTCAGGTCGGCCATCTCCTTGATGTCGGCGCCGGCCGCGAACACCTTCTCGCCGCCGTAGACGATCACCGACTTCACGTCGGACCGGACGGTCGCCTCGCGCGCAGCGGCCCGGATCTCCTCCTGGAGCTGCCGGTTCAATGCGTTCATCGGAGGGCGGTCGAGACGGATGGTGCCGATCCCGTCGGAGACGTCGAGGGTCACGAATTCAGCCATGGTCCTCAGCCTAGATGTCGGAGCGCTGGGCCCACGGATGAGTACCGACCTCGTAGTAGGCCTCGTCCCCGTCGAACGCGATGTGGACCGCCCCGTCGCGGCGGCTCATGATCGGCAGGATCGGTTCGATGACCGGATCCGCCGCCATGAGGTCGGCGACCGTGGCGAAGCCCG
This sequence comes from Rhodococcus sp. BUPNP1, assembly GCF_002215235.1. Lineage (NCBI taxonomy): Bacteria > Bacillati > Actinomycetota > Actinomycetes > Mycobacteriales > Nocardiaceae > Rhodococcus > Rhodococcus sp. BUPNP1. Next base: position 49,142 of record NZ_NERM01000004.1, on the reverse strand, counting down.
ACAGGATCGACAGCTGACTCCACGTGGGCGGGAGCAGGATGCACCGGCCCGATCGCCAGTCGGCGAGGGCCTCCTCCGCGGTCTGCCACTGCACCAGATCGGTTTCGCTGGTGTTGCCGTCGGCCCGCTGTCCTTCCGGCACCGCGGCGACGAAGAAACGCGTGTCGTAGCGGCGCCGTTCCCCCAGCGGGGTGATCCAGTTCGCCTGCGGACGCAGCAGGTCGGCGCGCAGCACCAACTGCTCCTTCTCCAGGAAGTCCCCGAAGGACAGCTCGCGCGCTTCGAGCAGACGACGCGCCTCGGCGTAGTCGCCGGTGTCGGCCACCACCGAATCCTCGGTGGGGCCGGCGAGCAGCACACCGCACTCCTCGAAGGTCTCACGCACGGCCGCGAGCACCAGCGCGCGGGCCTGCGCCTCGCCGATACCGAACCGCTCGGCCCACCAGGTCACCTCCGGGCCGGTCCACCGCACCTCGGCGTCGGTGTCCGAGGGGTCGACGCCGCCTCCGGGGAAGACGGTCATGCCGCCGGCGAAGTCCATGCCGACGACACGACGCTGCAGGAACACCTCGATGCCGCGCGCGGAGTCCCGCACGAGCATCACGGTGGACGCGTCGCGGATGGGTACCGCGGTGGGATCGAAGGTGGATGCCGAGCGATCGTTGGACATGGCCTCAACCTAGCCGATCGGTCCCGGCACCACCCGACCCGGAGCTACCGGCGGTGCCGTCCCGCCTGGCGGGTGCGGCGGGCGAAGAACCGGTCGTCGACCTTGTCGAGCGAGATGGACTGGCTGAACGCCGTGCTGAGGTTCTCGGCGGTGATCACGTCGTCGAGCAGGCCCTGGGCGACCACACCGCCCTCCTTCAGGAGCAGAGCGTGCGTGAAGCCCGGCGGGATCTCCTCCACGTGATGGGTGACGAGCACGATCGCGGGGGCATCCGGGTCGGCCGCGAGCGTGCCGAGCCGGGCCACGAGTTCCTCGCGACCGCCGAGGTCCAGACCGGCAGCGGGCTCGTCGAGCAGCAGCAGTTCGGGATCGGTCATGAGCGCCCGGGCGATGAGCGCACGCTTGCGTTCGCCCTCCGACAGCGTCCCGTACAGACGGTCGGCGAGATGTTCCGCGCCGAGACTCTCGAGCATCTCGACCGCGCGGCTCGTGTCGATGTCGTCGTACTGCTCGCGCCACCGGCCCAGCACGCCGTAGCCCGCGGAGAGTACGAGATCGGTGACCTTCTCGTCGTTCGGCACCCGGTTGGCCAGGGCCGCGGAGGACAATCCGATCCGGGGTCGCAGTTCGGACAGATCCGTCTTTCCGAACGTCTCCGCGAGGACGTGCGCGGTGCCGGAGGTGGGGAACGTCTCGGCCGCCGCGACCCGCAGCAGCGAGGTCTTTCCTGCCCCATTGGGTCCGAGAACCACCCAACGTTCGTCGAGTTCCACCTTCCAGGTCACGGGACCGACGAGGACGTTCCCGCCGCGTCGGACCACTACGTCGTCGAATTCGATGAGCAAATCGGGATCAGGTTGTGCCACGCGGACCATCTTCTCTTACGCCCGAGCCGGAAACGCGGCAGGATCGGTTCCCGTGTCGTCCTCCGCATCCGAATCTGCTGTCGTGTCCGGCTCGGTCGCGCTCCCCGACCGGGCCGCCTTCCCGCTCGGACCCACCCCGGTCGACGGTGGGACACGCTTCGCCGTCCACGCCCCGCACAGCGATCGCGTCCAGGTCTGCCTCGTCGACGACGACGGGAACGAACACCGCGTGGACCTGCCCGACCGCACCTACGGGGTCTGGCACGGGGTGGTCCCCGGCGTCGGCGCCGGGCAACGGTACGGCTATCGCGCGTACGGGCCGTGGCAACCGCAGTGGGGGCTGCGTACCAACCCGCACAAGATCCTGCTCGACCCGTGGGCCCGGCGGATCGTCGGCGAGGTCGGTGATCCGGACCGGCTGATCCCCCACCAGGGCGACCCGTTCGGTGCGATGTCGACCGTCGACTCGCTCGGGCACACACCCCTGTCGGTGGTGACGCCCGTCCTGACCCCCATGCACGACAAGCCCCGCGTGCCGTGGGAGAACACCGTCGTCTACGAACTGCACGTCGGTTCGTACACGGCCCGCCACCCGCTCGTGCCGCCGGAGCTGCGCGGTACCTATCTCGGACTCGCCCACCGGTCGGTGATCGACCATCTGGTCGGGCTGGGGGTGACGACCGTCGAGCTGTTGCCCGTGCAGGCCTTCGTGACCGAACCGTCGGTGCGTGCGCGGGGGATGCGCAACCACTGGGGCTACTCGACCGCCTCGTACTTCGCGCCGCACCCCGCCTACGCCGTCACGCCGGGCAACGAGATCGCCGAGTTCCGGACGATGGTCGACGCCTTCCACAGCGCCGGGCTCGAGGTGCTGCTCGACGTCGTCTACAACCACACGTGCGAAGCATCGGTCGACGGCCCGAGTCTGTCCTGGCGCGGTCTCGACGCGCCCGGTTACTACCTGCTCGACACGCACGGACGGGATGTCGACCTGACCGGCTGCGGCAACACCCTCGACGCGTCCTCACCGATCGTCGTGCGGATGGTGTGCGACAGCCTGCGGTACTGGGCGGACGTGATGGGGGTGGACGGTTTCCGTTTCGATCTCGCCAGTGCACTGGCCCGTCCGCGCGGTGGGGCGTTCGATCCGCGGGCGGCGCTGCTCACCGCAATCGTCACCGATCCCGTCCTCTGCGATGTCAAGCTCGTCGCCGAACCATGGGACGCGACCGCGCACGGTTACCAGCTCGGGAACTTCGGAGCGCAGTGGGCCGAATGGAACGACCGCTACCGCGACACCGTGCGCCGCTACTGGGCGGGACGTTCCGGGATCCGCGAGATGGCGTCGCGGCTCACCGGTTCGGAGGACCTCTACGACAGGAACATCCGGCAGCCGTGGATGTCGGTCAACTTCGTCACCGCCCACGACGGTTTCACCCTCGCCGACGCGGTCTCGTACGAGCGCAAGCACAACGACGAGAACGGTGAGGAGGGCCGGGACGGGTCGAACAACAACGAGTCGGTGAACCACGGGGTGGAAGGGCCGACCGACGATCCGGAGATCCTTGCCGCCCGCGACCGGCACATCCGGGCAATGCTCGCGACGCTGCTGTTGTCGACGGGCACACCGATGCTGCTCGCCGGCGACGAGTTCGGGCACACCCAGAACGGCAACAACAACGCCTACTGCGTCCCCGAGGACGTCCCCGTCCGCGACGCCTGGCCGCTGGACTGGGAGGACTCCGACCGTGCGCGAACGGATTACGTGCGCGAACTGCTCCGCCTGCGCACGCGTGTCCCGGTGCTGCGGCAGCGACGCTTCTTCGAGGGGCGTGCTCGCTCCGTGGGTTATCCCGATCTGGTGTGGTTCGGCATCGAAGGGATCGAACTCGACGAGGATGCGTGGCACGACGACAGTCGCCGCACGCTGCAGGGCTGGGTCGACGGCTCGCAACTCGGCACCGTGACCCGCACCGGCGTCACTCTCGAGGACAGCAGCGGCCTGTTCGTTCTGCATTCGGGCGATGCCGCCACGGTGACCCTCGCCGGACCGGAGTGGTATCGCGGCGACATCGTGTGCGTCTTCGATTCGAGTGCCCCCGACGGCAGGCCCGCGGACACCTCCCCGATGCGGGTGGGCAGTTCGTACCCGGTCGACGGTCCGACGGTGCTGATCTTCCGGATCGCGGACGACGACCCCATCGAGCGCGAATGATCGACGCCGTCGGTGGATTCCGCGTGCGTGTTCCCGCTCCCGACGAGGCCGAGGCGATCGCGCGCGTCCGGAACATCACGTGGCGCGCCACCTACGGCCACCTGCTTCCCGCGGCGTTCTACGACCACCACGCATTCGAGCAGAACGCGGCGCTGTGGCGGTCGATCCTCCGACGCCCTCCGCAGACCCTGCGCGTGCGCGTCGCGGAAACCGAAGGCGGGATCGTCGGATTCGCGTCGGCGGGCGACCCCATCGGTGACGATGCTCCCGTTCGCGCGCTCCAGCTCCACACCCTGTACGTGCTACCCGAGCACCACGGATGCGGTGCGGGACAGGCACTGTTCGACGCGGTCGTGGGCGCGGAACCGGCGCAACTGTGGGTGGCCGAGGACAACCCTCGCGCCCATACCTTCTACCGGCGCAACGGCTTCCGGCCCGACGGGGCCGAGATGGTCCTTCCCGGCACGACTCTGGTCGAGGTCAGGCTCGTCCGCTGACCGTGCCCGGCACCGCGATCACGGTGATCGAACCCGGGGCCACCTCGGTGAAGCCCGCATCGCGGACCGCGACGGCCGTGCCCGCTTCCACGCGGGCGAGCAGCTCGCGCCAGGTGTCCTCGTCCGCGTCGCGGACGGCACACGGGAATCCGTCGGTCGCCCAGGCGCGTGCGGTGTCGACGTCCAGCGCTCCGGCGAACAGCATCGCGGCGTGACCGACCTGCGCGGCCGCCTTGCCGACGGTCATCTCGAGGTCCTTCTGCACCCAGAGGATCGGAACGTCGTCCGCCGGTGAGGGCGGATCGTCGTGGGGCAGGTCGGTGCCACCGATCTGCAATCGGGAGATGCGCGGATCCAGCTCCCCCACCGGGCCGGGCACGAACGCCCGGGCCTGGGCGCCGGCGTGGTCGACGGTGACTCCGTCGACGTCCTGCGCGGCACGCCAGTGCGCTCCGCGGGCGCGACGCGCGACCTTCCGGATCCGCGCGTCGTTCCACGCGAGGAAAGGTTCCTGCCACGGGCCGGGTTCACCGTCCGGGCCGGGACCGACCCGCGGGTCGAAACACAGTGCCACCGTGGCCGTCGCGGCCGCCTCGAGCACCGCGCTGCGGGCAGGCGGATCGACCTTCGGGATGTGCAGCACGATCGGCATCGCCTGCACCTTCGCCGGATCCTCCGGGTCGGGCCGGTGCCCGTAACCACGCGTGAGTACGCCGTGGCGCTCGGCGAAACCAGGATCCGATGCCGGGTCGAAGACCCGATCGGGTGCGGCCTCGAAGACCGGCTCGGCTGCTGGGTCCGCGAGGTCGGGGTGCAGCTCAGACACTGCCGTCGATCGGGACGCGCCGCAGGGTTCCATCGACGCGGTCGGCCGCCTCGATCTCCTCGCGGGTGACACCGAGGACGAAGAGCACCGCATCGAGATAGGGATACGACAGGGCGGTGTCGGCGACCTCGCGCAGGGCCGGCTTGGCGTTGAATGCCACGCCCAGTCCCGCGGCCGACAGCATGTCGATGTCGTTGGCGCCGTCGCCCACCGCGACGGTCTGCTCGACCGGAACGCCCGCCTCGTCGGCGAACTCGCGGAGGGCTCGTGCCTTGGCGGCGCGGTCGACGATGTCGCCGACCACTCGCCCGGTGAGCTTGCCGTCGACGATCTCGAGCGTGTTGGCGCGGACGAAGTCGAGTTCGAGTTCGTGTGCGAGCGGGTCGATCACCTGACGGAAACCACCCGAGACGACGCCGCAGCGGAAGCCGAGCCGGCGCAACGTCCGGATCGTGGTGCGGGCACCGGGGGTGAGCTCGAGCCGCTCGGCGACCTCGTCGATGACGGTCGCCGGCAGACCCGCGAGGGTCGCGACGCGCTGTTCGAGGGACTGTGCGAAGTCGATCTCACCGCGCATCGCAGCCTCGGTGACCTCGCGGACCTTGTCCTCGACGCCGGCGTGCGCGGCGAGCATCTCGATGACCTCGCCCTGGATGAGCGTGGAGTCGACGTCGAAGACGATCAGGCGCTTGGAACGACGGGCGAGACCGCCGCGCTCCACCGCGATGTCGACGTCGAGCCCCGCGGCGAGTTCGACGAGGGCGTGCCGCAGCGCGGCGTCGGCCTCGACGCTGGTGTCGGGCGCGGTGATCATCAGCTCGAGGCCGGTGAGCGGGTAGTCGGCGATACCGCGGATCGAATCGATGTTCGCGCCCTGGGCCGCGAGGGTGCGGCCCACCGACCGCAACGCCTTGGCGCTGACCGGGCTGCCCAGCACGACGACGGCGTGGGTCGAGACGGTACGGGCGCCGCGCTCGGCACCGAGCTGGACGTCGGCGTGCATGCCGATGGTGGCCATCGCGGACTCGACCTCGTCCTGCAACGCTTCGACGTCGGTCGGGCAGACGAGGAGGACACCGAGGGTGAGCCGGCCGCGGATCACGACCTGTTCCACATCGAGGAGGTCGACGTCGTGCCGCGTCAGCGCTGCGAACAGCACCGAGGTCACGCCGGGATGGTCAGGTCCGGTCACGGTCACCAGCACCGTGCTGTCAGACGCCACTACGTCTCCGATCGCTTGTCTGTCGAGGTACACGCGGACGCACGCGCGTACCGGCTCGCCCGTCCATTGTTGCAGGTCGAACCGTCGCTCCCGTTCGCGGGTCCGGACCCACGGAAAGGCCGAAGCCCCACCCGGTGCACGGGTGGGGCTTCGGTCGATCGTCGATCTGCGCTCAGGCGCGCGGATGGTCGCCGGGGGTACGGTCGGCACCCTCGAGGACGTTGACGTTGTGCTTGTCGCTGCCCGGGCCGACATGCGCTTCGGCGCGCATCTTCTCGACCATGTGCGGGTAGTGCAGCTCGAAGGCAGGGCGCTCCGAGCGGATCCGCGGCAGCTCGGTGAAGTTGTGCCGCGGCGGCGGGCAGCTGGTGGCCCACTCGAGCGAGTTGCCGTAGCCCCACGGGTCGTCGACCGTGACGACCTGGCCGTAGCGGTAGCTCTTGAAGACGTTCCACAGGAACGGCAGCGTCGAGGCACCGAGCACGAACGCACCGATGGTGGAGATCGTGTTCAGGGTGGTGAACCCGTCCGAGGGCAGGTAGTCGGCGTAGCGACGCGGCATGCCCTCGTTACCGAGCCAGTGCTGCACCAGGAAGGTGGTGTGGAAGCCGACGAAGGTCAGCCAGAAGTGCCAGCGGCCGAGCTGCTCGTCGAGCATGCGTCCGGTCATCTTCGGGAACCAGAAGTAGATGCCGGCGTAGGTCGCGAACACGATGGTGCCGAAGAGCACGTAGTGGAAGTGCGCCACCACGAAGTACGAGTCGTGCAGGTGGAAGTCCAGCGGCGGGCTCGCGAGGATGACACCGGTCAGACCACCGAAGAGGAAGGTCACGATGAAGCCGACCGAGAACAGCATCGGCGATTCGAAGGTGATCTGGCCCTTCCACATCGTGCCGATCCAGTTGAAGAACTTCACACCGGTCGGGACGGCGATCAGGAAGGTCATGAACGAGAAGTACGGCAGCAGCACCGCGCCGGTGGCGTACATGTGGTGCGCCCACACGGCGATGGACAGCGCCGCGATGGCCATCGTGGCGTAGACCAGACCGGTGTAACCGAAGATCGGCTTGCGCGAGAAGACCGGGAAGATCTCCGAGACGATGCCGAAGAACGGCAGCGCGATGACGTACACCTCGGGGTGACCGAAGAACCAGAACAGGTGCTGCCACAGGAGCACACCGCCGGTGGCGGGATCGTAGATGTGGCCACCGAGGTGACGATCGACGAACAGGCCCATGAAGGCGGCGGTCAGCAGCGGGAACACGAGCAGGATCAGCAGGCTGGTGATCAGGATGTTCCAGGTGAAGATCGGCATCCGGAACATGGTCATGCCCGGTGCACGCATGCACACCACGGTGGTGATGAAGTTGACGCCACCGAGGATGGTGCCCAGACCCATCACGCCGAGGCCGAGGATCCAGAAGTCGGCACCGACACCCGGGGAGTGGATCTCACTGGTGAGCGGCGTGTACGCCGTCCAGCCGAAGTCCGCTGCACCGCCGGGGGTGACGAAGCCGAGCATGACGATCGTCGCGCCGAACAGGTACAGCCAGTAGCTGAAGGCGTTCAGGCGCGGGAAGGCGACGTCGGGGGCGCCGATCTGCAGCGGCAGGATGTAGTTCGCGAAGGCGAACACGACCGGCGTCGCGTACATCAGCAGCATGATCGTGCCGTGCATGGTGAACAGCTGGTTGAACTGCTCGTTCGACAGGAACTGCAGGCCGGGGACCGCGAGCTCGGTGCGCATCAGCAGGGCCATCAGGCCGCCGATGAGGAAGAAGGCGAACGAGGTGACCATGTACATGATCCCCAACATCTTGGGATCTGTGGTCGTGATCATCTTGTAGATGAACGAACCCTTGGGTCCCTGCCGCGGCGGGTACGGCCTTGCTGCAGCTATCTCTGGGACTGGCTGGGGCGCTACGGCAGTCACTAATCCTCCTGAATGCGCGCTCGACCTCGGGCTGGAGGCGAACGGTCTCTGGCTTGCGCTCATCGAATCGTAGACCCTCCCCGAAACGGTCGCCCTCCGGGTCCTACTCACTGTCGTACTCGACTCGCGAGGCTACCTGGAGCGGAGCCGAGAACCCCAATCCGAGCCTGTGCTGCACCTCACATGCAGGGGCGACAGCAGGTGACCTCACCACGCGCGAACAGCCCGGGTTAGGGTGCACTTCCCCCCACAATCACAGAAGGACGACCCGTGCCTGTTCTCTCCTCCCGACCCGCCCGGTTCACGGCAGCACTGCTGACCGCCGGACTCCTCGTCGCCGGCTGCAGTTCGGCCGACACCTCCGACGCCTCGTCCACCGACCCCGCGTCCGACTCGGCCGCCGGCTTCCCCCGGACCGTCGAACACTTCCGCGGTTCCACCACGATCGAGAACGAGCCGACCCGCATCGTCGCGCTCGACACGAGCTACTCCGACGCCGTGCTCCTCCTCGAGGCACCTCTCGTCGGATACGTCGACTACCGCACCGACGAGTTCCCCGACTATCTCGGCGACTCGCGGCAGTACGCGACCGACGCCGTGTCCGTCGGCAAGACCGCGGACGTGAGCCTCGAACAGGTGGCCGCGCTCGAACCCGACCTCATCCTCTCGGCGGAGGTGCGCGACGGGGAGAACTACGAGGAACTGTCCGCTATCGCCCCGACCGTCTTCTCCCAGTCGACCGGACCGACGTGGAAGGACAACATCCGGCTCGTCGCGCAGGCCATCGGTAAGGAGGACCTCGCCGAGCAGAAGATCTCCGAGTACGAGGAGCGCGCCGCGGCCATCGGTGCGGACATCAACGCCAAGGCCGGCAACCCGACGATCTCGATCGTCCGCTTCGCCGGTGAACCGACGGCCCGGCTGTACCGCACCACCTCGTTCAGCGGCATCGTGCTCGAGGACGCCGGTCTCGCCCGCCCCGCGAGCCAGGGTCCCGATCCGTCGGATCCGTCGAGCATCATGAACGCCATCAGCCCCGAACTGATCACCGAGGCCGAGGCGGACGTCGTCTTCGTCACCACCTACGACCTCGGCGACGGCAAGGCGCAGGCGGCGGCCGAACCCTTCGTCACCAATCCGCTGTGGGAGAACCTGCAGGGACGGAAGGTCGAGGTCGACGACAGCGTGTGGATGATGCCGGTGAGCATCCAGGGTGCGCACCGCATCCTGGACGACCTCGCGGACACCTTCGGCGTCGATCGTCACACGACCGGATAGCCTGAGCCGTCCGATCCGAGCAGCGTCCTACAGGAGTTGGTCCGACGTGTTTTCCGTGCACCGGTCACGAGCAGTGCTCGTCGCAGCCGTCGCTGCGGTGACGACAGCCCTGGCCGGATGCTCCACACCTCCCGACGACGACGCATCGGAGATCGTGCGCACCACGACCCGCATCGCCGGTGCGTCGGTCGTGGGCATCGACCGGGACACGTCGACCGCGTGCGCACTCCCCTCCCCGCTCGATCCGGGCCGGCCCACCACCGGCACCCGACCGGTCCTGCACACCGCAGGCCGGTCGGATGTGCCCGCCGACCCGCAGCGGATCGTCGTCCTCGACCCCGCGGCGCTCGACGCGGTGTGCGCCCTGGGGCTGTGGGAGCGCGTGGTGGGAGCGAGCGCCGAGGTCACCGGCCGGCCGGAATATCTCGGCTACGGAATCGGCGAACTTCCGCCCGTGGGTGCCGCGGGCAACCCGGACGTCGCTGCGATCGAGCGCGCGCAACCGGATGTGATCCTCGGCTCCTCCACCGACCCGGACGTCTATGCCTCCCTCAGCGGCATCGCACCCACCGTGCTGGTCGGGTCCGATCCGGTCTTCTGGAGGGAACAGTTCGTCCGGGTCGGTGAGGCGCTCGGGCGCACGGAGGCCGCACGTCGCGTGCTCGACGACTACGCGACGGCCGCGCGTGATCTGGGCCGCGAGCTCGTGTCGTCCCAGACGCAGGCGTCGATCGTCCGGTTCACGCCCGACGGCCCGACCGTGGAGGGCACCGCGTCGTTCGCGGGGCAGGTGCTCGGCGACGTCGGCGCTGCCCGGCCCCCGGCCCAGCGGTTCGCGGTGGTCGACGGACAGCCGTGGCAGGCCGTCGACACGGAGGACCCGGCCCCGGCGGACGGTGATGTGATCTTCGTCCGTTTCGCCGGTGAGGACGGGCTCGAGGCCGGCAAGGACTACATGCAGACCGACGAGTGGCTCGACCTCGGGGCGGTGCGCGACAACCGTCTGTTCTCCGTGACCGACGACGTGTGGTCGACCCCCGGACCGGTCGCCGCGCGGGCGATCCTCACCGACCTGACGTACACCCTCAACGGATATTCGAACTGATCGCCGGCTCGACCGGCGGCAGCACGCCTGCCGGTATAGAAACGAGGGCGTGCCGATACCCGATTTCGTCGTCCAGCTCCGCTCACACGTAGGAACCGCTCCCCTGTGGCTGCCGGGGGTGAGCGCGATCGTCACGGACGACGACGACCGCGTCCTGCTCACCCGCCGCGCCGACAACGGCATGTGGGCCGTGGTGTCCGGAATCCTCGAACCCGGAGAGGAACCGGCCGTCGCCGCAGTCCGGGAGGTGCTCGAGGAGACGGGTGTCACCGCCGAGATCGTGCGGCTCACGAGCGTCGACGTCACCGCACCGATCACCTATCCCAACGGCGACGTCGCGCAGTACCTCGACGTGTGCTTCCTGCTCCGCGCGACCGGCGGGGACGCACGCGTCGCCGACGACGAGAACCTCGAGGTGGCGTGGTTCGCGCCGGACGACCTTCCCGAGCCGCTCACCGAGACGTCGCGTCTGCGGCTCGGGAAGGCCCTCGCCGGCCGTGCGGAGGCCTGGTTCCGTCAGTAGGCGGTGTTGATCGGAGCCGGGCTCCACAGACCGCTGCGCGTGACCGTGGCGGTGTCGAGTTCCGCGGTCCCCGTCGACGGATCGATCGGTGTGTACTGCTCGATCGCTCCCCAGTCGCGGTCCCAGTCGTGGTCGAGATACGACGGGATCGTGCGGGCCCGCAGCAACTGGTCGGTCCAGCCGAGAGGACCGCCACCGTTGTGGTCCTGCCACAGATCCGTGGAGATGGCACCGATCCGGTCCGGCAGGATCCGGTACTCGGGGACCTCGGCAATCCCGTTGCGGTGCAGCATCTGTCGCTGGCACGGGAAGTTGAGACCGACCGCCCAGTCCAACAGGACCGGCGTGTCGCTCCCCACGACCTGCTGCAGGGTCTGCGTCTGCGGCACGCGCGGCGGGGTGAACGCCAGCCACTGTTCGGGCGCGAGATCGTTGTCGGAGGCGACGATCCGCACCGCGTCGACCTCGCCCGGCAGCGTGTCCATCGGGACACGCAGATTCCTCCACGAGGGCGACGGACCGATGTCGATCGGCAGCGCCCGTCCCAGCGCGGTGACGCTGCCGTCGGCCGCGGTGGTTCCGTATTCGAGTTCGAGTCGCTGACCGTAGGTTTCGGTGCCGTCGGCGTCGACGGAGAAGATCCGGCCGGCCGCGGCGATGGTGACGAGATCCCCACGCGATCCGGTCGCGTCGGGCTCGGGCAGCCGGAACCAGGCGCTCGTGACGTTGCCGAGGGACGATCCGTGGCTGCCCAGCACCGGTGTGGTCGCCGGATCGAGCCCGAACGGCAATGCGACCGTGCTGCCGTTGATTCCGGCTCGGCCGGTACCGCCGCCGGTGCCACCGGTACCGCCGGTCGAGGTCTGGTCGTCGTTCGTGTCGACGGTGTTGGCGGTGCCGGCCGACGCCGAGTCGTCGTCCGGGGTCAGATCGAGCGCGACACCACCCGGCGTGAACCCGTCCCCTCCCCCGGCATCGAGAGCGGTGGCCGTGTCGGCGCCGATGGGGGTGAGCACCGAGGCGTTCGGGTCCGTCTCGAGCAGCACGTCGTTCGCGAGTGCACACGAGTTGCCGGTGAGCGTGTCCACGTTGGACCGTGCCACCGAATAACCCGGGTACTGCGAGATCGCGCCCTTGGCCAGTGACAGCGCCTCGAACAGCACCATCGCTGCGGCGGCGACGGTCAACGGCGGCACCGCCCACAACCGGGACGGGGTGTCGGTGCGGGTGGACGCGACGGGATGGATGTGCCACCACGCGGCGAGCAGCAAGGCGACGACCGTCACGGCGAAGAAGACGGTGGAGAAGCCGAATCCGGCGACCGACGGCGGCTTGTCCCACCACGGGACCCCATAGCTCGAGACGTACCACCAGCCGTTGGGGCCGATGAACGACATGGTCACCACGAACGACACCGCCGCGGCGAACAGGGCGCGGTTGCGGCGCGACCGCAGCACCGCGGGGCCGGTGGCCACGGCGGCCAGCATCGCCACCGCGGCGGCCAGACCGGCGTAGATACCGAAGTGGTGGGTCCACTTGGTGGGCGCGAACATCATCAGCACCAGCGCGCCGAGGGTGATACCGACGATGCGGCGGGACGGTCCCTGTGCGGTGCCGGGGATGTGCCCACCGCGGCGCAGCATCGCCACGATCGCCACCGCCAGGCACAGCACCAGCGTGAAGACCGCGAACCTGCGGGCCAGCGAGCCGTCCACGGTGATCTGCAGCAGGTACTGGTAGCGCAGATACTCCTGGAACCACGGCACGTTCGGACCGACGCCGTGCACGTGCTGCATCTCCAGCACCGCCGCGAGGGTCTGATCGGCGAAGACCGGCACCAGGATCACCAGCCCGGCCGCGAGCATCGGCGCGAGGACCGGCAGCCATCCCAGGGTCTGCGCCCGTCGATGGAGGATGCGGGCGATCGGACGGGCACCGGCGATCAGCGCAGCGAAACAGATGATGCCCGACGGTCCCGCGGTGACGGTGAGCGCGGCGACGAGGATCGCGGCCGCCGCGGGCAGCAGACGCCGGGTGGCGATCGCGCGTTCGACCGAGCACCAGGTGAGCACGACGCCCGTCGCGACGATCGGTTCCGGGCGCAGTCCGTTGTTGAGCGGCAGCCAGAACGCCAGGAACACCAGCGCCCCGGTCCACAGCGGAAGCCGGTTGCGACGCAGTGCGACGCCGAGACGTGGAGCGACCTCGCGGCTGAGCACCCACCAGCACAGGATTCCGGCGGTCAGTGCCGGTAGCCGCATCCAGATGCTCGCCGTCGAGACCTGGGTCATCAGGGCGAGCACGTCGTAGAAGGGCGTGCCGAAGGGTGCTTCGGGCACACCGAACCACCGGAAGTAGTTCGCCATGTACCCGGCCTCGCCCGCCGCGCGGGCCATCCCGAGCTGGTAACCGTCGTCGGCGGTGTTCGCCCCGATGACGTGCCAGACGAGCAGCGTTCCGACGACCAGCGCGTCGATGCGGGTGAACGACCACCACGACGCCGGCAACAGGCGGCGGTGGCGACGACCGTCGGCGCGGTCGAGCCGGGCCAGTGTCCACAACGCCAGTGCCGTGGCCACCACCGCGACGATCATCGCGACGATCTTCAGCACCGACGGCGACGTCGTGAAGCGGGTGTCGACGGTCGCGGTGACCGAGACACCGTCGAGTGCGGGTCCGGGCAGGTCGGTGAAGACGCCGACGAGCTGGGGCCGCAGGTCGCGGTCGAAGGTCCGCTCCCCCGACGCCGCGGCCGAGCCGGTGATCGTGGCGACGGTACGTTCCGAATTCGAGGACAGGGTGACCGAGCAGTCCCCGGCCAGGTCGTCCACCGGCGCGGAGGCGAGCAGTGTGTTGCGGGAGATCACCTCGAACGTCGCCGGCCCGTCGTCACCGGCCGCCCGGACACGGGCGATCAGCCCGTAGCGCTCGCGGTCGGGGGCTCCTGCGGGAAGTGTGGAGAAGACGGTGCCGCCGTCCGGCAGCGCGTCGCGCACGGACCGGCACTCGATCGTGGCGTCGAGGTCGACCGGTGCGTAGGACACCAGCGGCGCCGAGATGCCGGCGTTGCTCTCGTTCTGCGGCCAGTCGATGGTCGCAGTGGTCTGCGTCACGGGCAGGAACGGCATCGCGATGGATGCGACGATCCCCACGACGGCGGCGAGCACCGCCCACAGACGGGTCCGCTGCTCGAGTGCTCGCCCGCCCGACGGCGCGCGTTCGGTTGTCACCGGCCGAGGCGAGTCCGACGCTTCTCTTGTCTCGGTCACGAGGAGCGATGCTATCGGTGACGGGCCGGGCCGCGAAAAGCACGCGACCCCGCACACGGGGCGCTGCTGCGCCGGTGTGCGGGATCGATGCGTTCGGGCCGGTGACGGAGAACGTCTACGTCAGAAGTCCCAGTCCTCGTCTTCGGTGACGACGGCCTTGCCGATCACGTAGGAGCTGCCGGAGCCCGAGAAGAAGTCGTGGTTCTCGTCGGCGTTCGGCGACAGCGCCGACAGGATGGCCGGGTTGACGTCCGTCTCGTCCTTCGGGAACAGCGCCTCGTAACCGAGGTTCATCAGCGCCTTGTTCGCGTTGTAGCGCAGGAACTTCTTGACGTCCTCGGTGAGCCCGACCTGGTCGTAGAGGTCGGCCGTGTAGTGGGTCTCGTTGTCGTACAGCTCGAAGAGCAGTTCGAAGACCCAGTCCTTGAGCTCGTCGCGCTCGGCCTGCGTGATCGTCTCGAGTCCGCGCTGGTACTTGTAGCCGATGTAGTAGCCGTGGACGGCCTCGTCGCGGATGATCAGGCGGATCATGTCCGCGGTGTTGGTGAGCTTGGCCCGCGACGACCAGTACATCGGCAGGTAGAAGCCCGAGTAGAACAGGAACGACTCGAGCAGCGTCGAGGCGGCCTTGCGCTTGAGCGGGTCGTCGCCCTTGTAGTAGTCGAGGATGATCTGCGCCTTGCGCTGCAGGTGCTCGTTCTCCTCCGACCAACGGAAGGCGTCGTCGATCTGACGGCTCGAGCACAGCGTCGAGAAGATCTGCGAGTAGCTCTTCGCGTGCACCGACTCCATGAACGCGATGTTCGTCAGCACCGCTTCCTCGTGCGGGGTGACCGCATCGGGGATGAGCGAGACCGCGCCGACCGTGCCCTGGATGGTGTCGAGCAGCGTCAGGCCCGTGAAGACCCGCATCGTCAGTTCCTGTTCGTACTCGGTGAGCGTGCCCCACGACTGGATGTCGTTGGAGACGGGCACCTTCTCCGGGAGCCAGAAGTTGCCGGTGAGACGATCCCAGACCTCGGCGTCCTTGTCGTCGGGGACGCGGTTCCAGTTGATCGCGGAGACGCGATCGATGAGTTTGACGCGCACGCCGTCGGCCGGCGAGTGTGCTGCTGCAGTCATCGGTTACCTACCTGAATTGTGTGCTGGTGCAAGGACTGTCGTGGAGCAGGGTCACAACATGCAGGAGACGCAACCCTCCACCTCGGTGCCCTCGAGCGCCATCTGCCGCAGACGGATGTAGTACAGGGTCTTGATTCCCTTGCGCCACGCGTAGATCTGCGCCTTGTTCACGTCGCGGGTGGTGACGGTGTCCTTGAAGAACAGCGTCAGCGACAGACCCTGGTCGACGTGCTGCGTCGCAGCAGCGTAGGTGTCGATGATCTTCTCATAGCCGATCTCGTACGCGTCCTGGAAGTACTCGAGATTCTCGTTCGTCATGTAGGGCGCCGGGTAGTAGACACGCCCGATCTTGCCCTCCTTGCGGATCTCGATCTTCGACGCGACCGGGTGGATCGAGCTCGTCGAGTGGTTGATGTACGAGATCGAACCGGTGGGCGGAACCGCCTGCAGGTTCTGGTTGTAGATGCCGTGCTTCTGCACGGACTCCTTCAGCTCGCGCCAGTCCTGCTGCGTGGGGATCGTGATGTTCGACTCGGCGAACAGCTGACGGACCCGCTCGGTCGCCGGCTCCCACACCTGATCGGTGTACTTGTCGAAGAACTCACCCGAGGCGTACTTCGACTCCGGGAAGCCCTTGAAGTACGAGCCGCGCTCGATCGCGATCTTGTTCGACGCACGGAGGGCGTGGAACAGCACCGTGTAGAAGTAGATGTTCGTGAAGTCGACGCCTTCCTCGGACCCGTAGAAGATGTGCTCGCGGGCGAGGAAGCCGTGCAGGTTCATCTGGCCGAGGCCGATGGCGTGGGATTCGTTGTTGCCCCGCTCGATCGACGGCACCGACGAGATCGTCGTCTGGTCGGAGACGGCCGTCAGGCCGCGGATGGCGACCTCGATGGTCTGCGCGAAGTCGGGCGAATCCATCGTCTTCGCGATGTTCAGTGAACCGAGGTTGCACGAGATGTCCTTGCCCACATGGCTGTAGGACAGGTCGTCGTTGAACTCCGAGGGGGTCGAGACCTGCAGGATCTCCGAGCACAGGTTCGAGTGCGTGATCTTGCCGGCGATCGGGTTGGCCCGGTTCACCGTGTCCTCGAACATGACATACGGGTAGCCCGACTCGAACTGCAGCTCGGCGACGGTCTGGAAGAACTCGCGCGCCTTGATCTTCGACTTGCGGATGCGCTTGTCGTCGACCATCTCGTAGTACTTCTCGGTGACGTCGATGTCGGCGAAGGGCTTGCCGTAGACGCGCTCGACGTCGTACGGCGAGAACAGGTACATGTCCTCGTTCTTCTTCGCCAGCTCGAACGTGATGTCGGGGATGACGACACCCAGCGAGAGGGTCTTGATGCGGATCTTCTCGTCGGCGTTCTCACGCTTGGTGTCGAGGAAGCGGTAGATGTCGGGGTGGTGCGCGTGCAGGTAGACCGCACCGGCACCCTGACGGGCACCGAGCTGGTTGGCGTAGGAGAAGGAGTCCTCGAGCAGCTTCATGATCGGGATGACGCCGGAGGACTGGTTCTCGATCTTCTTGATCGGAGCGCCGTGCTCACGAATGTTGCTGAGCAGCAAGGCGACACCGCCACCGCGCTTGGACAGCTGCAGTGCGGAGTTGATGGAGCGGCCGATCGACTCCATGTTGTCCTCGATGCGGAGCAGGAAGCACGAGACGGGCTCGCCGCGCTGCTTCTTACCCGAGTTGAGGAAGGTGGGGGTGGCCGGCTGGAAACGACCGGAGATGATCTCGTCGACGAGGTGCCGGGCGAGGATCTCGTCGCCGTCGGCGAGCGTCAGCGCAACCATGCACACGCGGTCCTCGAAGCGCTCGAGGTAACGCTTGCCGTCGAACGTCTTGAGCGTGTACGAGGTGTAGTACTTGAACGCACCGAGGAAGGTCGGGAACCGGAACTTCTTCGAATATGCGTGCTCGAACAGCGATTTGACGAACGCACGCGAGTACTTCTCGAGCACCTCGGGCTCGTAGTAGTTCTCCTCGACGAGATAGTCGAGCTTCTCGTCGAGGTTGTGGAAGAAGACCGTGTTCTGGTTGACGTGCTGCAGGAAGTACTGGCGGGCGGCGGCCACATCCTTGTCGAACTGGATCTCGCCGTTGGGGCCGTACAGATTCAACATCGCGTTGAGCGCGTGGTAGTCGAGATCCTTGATCGAATCGTCGAGGTGTGCGCTCGTGGCGGGAGCGGGATCGGTAATGGTCACAGTGCTGTCCCCACTTGTCGGAGTTAGGAAACGGCCGCGCAGTCACGTCCGCGACGCGCGTCGAATACGGATACGGATGTGGCTCAGGCGTTCTGGAGAACGGACTCCCAGAATCGGGCGAGACCGTCGCGGACACGCTCGACGTCGTCCGTCGTGCCCATCAACTCGAACCGGTACAGATACGGCACCTTGCACTTGCGCGAGACGATGTCTCCCGCGAAACAGTACGAGTCGCCGAAGTTGGTGTTACCCGCCGCGATGACACCGCGGATCAGACTCCGATTGTGCTCGTTGTTGAGGAATCGGATGACCTGTCTGGGAACGTAGCGGGTGTCGCGACCCGTGGCGGTCGTCCCGCCACCGTAGGTCGGCACGATCAACACGTACGGATCGTGGACCTCGAAATTTCCCTCACGATCGTGCAGCGGGATCCGGCTGGCCGGAATCCCGAGTTTCTGCACGAATCGGTGGGTGTTCTCGGATGTACTCGAGAAGTACACCAGCGATGTTCCCGGGATCGACCCCAGCGAAGCCATCGGTAGTCACCACTCTTCATTCGATTGCGAAGACCGGCCCGGGCGGACACGGAAGAACACGTCCGCCCGGAGACGACGACGATCGGGCCGCCGCGAACGCGGCCCGGGCTCAGGCCGCGACGGTGAGCGCCTTGATGCGATCGGGGCGGAAGCCCGACCAGTGGTCGTCGCCGGCGACGACGACGGGCGCCTGGAGGTATCCCAGCGCCATGACGTAGTCGCGGGCCTCGGGGTTCTCACTGATGTCGACGACGTCGTACTCGATGCCGGCCTTGTCGAGGGCGCGGTAGGTGGCGGTGCACTGGACGCAGGCAGGCTTGGTGTAGACGGTGATGTTCATGAATGCCCCTTTTTCCGACGGCCGTGGGCGGCCTGACGACTGACTGCTGTGCGTTACCCGGAAGCCCACTTATCCGTCCGATCCCGCTTCCCCGAGAGATCGTCGGCACTTGTGGCCCTCCAGCGGTCTAGACACTACACCTTGTGTCCGTCGGATACACAGAACCCAGGATGTTGTGACTTACAAAGGTGATATTCCCAGGTCGCGACCCTCCCTCCACGGCGTTTCGGGCGTGTCTCGGCGTGTCGCCGCAGCGCGTCCGAGAGAGACCTCGAGCACAGTGTGGCGGGTGCCACCGACAACTTCCCGAGGTCACTGCGAGAACACCCTCCGGAGGGCCTGCGCGGGGAGCTCCGCCCGGGAAGAATGACTCCTCGTGCACCCGGTTCGCGCGATGGTCGCCGCACTGCTGGCACTGTCCCTGTGTGCCGCCTGCGACTCGCGCCGTCAGTGCGAGCCGATCTCCGCCCCGCTCGACGAGACGAGCACCGCGTGTCCCCGCTTCGGCATCAGCACCCCGGGCGGCCCGGTGGCCGTCGACGAGTACCGCGCGGTCACCGAGGCGGTCGGCGCCGCGCCGGGTGCGGTGCTGTGGTTCGTCGACTTCCTCTCCCCTCCACCCGTCGGGGCCCTCGACATCGTGCGTGCCTCGGGAGCCGACCCGATCGTCACGTGGGAGCCGTGGCTGCAGCGCGGCGACGGGACGTACGACCGGACGTCGATCACGATGGCCGACATCGCCGCCGGGGTCCACGACGACCATCTCTACCGGTGGGCGGACGAACTCACCGCGTGGGGCGGGACGGTGTACCTGCGCTTCGCGCACGAGCCGAACGGGGACTGGTACCCGTGGGGTCCCGCCGGCGGTACCCCACCGGAGACCTACGTCGCGGCGTGGCGACACGTGCACGAACTGTTCGCTTCCAAGGGGGCCGAGAACGTGCGCTGGATCTGGACGGTCAACGTCCCGCACGAGGGCAGCAGTCCCATCGCACCCCTGTATCCCGGTGACGACCACGTCGACGTCGTCGGGGTCGACGGTTACAACTGGGGCACCACGCGGCCGTGGAGTCGCTGGCAGTCCCCCGAGGAGCTGTTCGGACCGACCTTCGACGAACTCGGCCGGATCGCCCCGGGTCGTCCCGTCGCGGTCACCGAGGTCGCGAGCGCGGAGGCCGGTGGATCGAAACCGGACTGGATCCGGGGTCTGGTGGGTTACTTGGACAGTCACCCCGCGGCAACGACGTTCGTGTGGTTCCATCACAACAAGGAAACCGACTGGCGCCTGACCAGCACGGCCGAGTGCGCGGCGGCCCTGGGCGACGCTCTGCACAGGAGACACACCGCACGATGACATCCGAGGCGTCGTTGCTCCCCGACCATCTCGAGGACGAGCGCATGCGCGACGTCGAGCGGCTCGAGCTGCTCGACACCCCTCGCGAGGAGCGCTTCGACAAGATCACCCGCATGGCGTGCCGCGTGTTCGGCGTCCCCATGGCGTCGCTGTCGCTGATGGACCACGACCGGCAATGGTTCAAGTCGATCCTCGGATTGGAACTCTCCGAGGTTCCTCGCGAGAGGACGGTGTGCCGCACCACCATCGCGCGCGCGTACGAGCGACCGGACGACCTCGCACTCGTCCTCCCCGATGCCGCAACCGATCCCGCCTTCATGGACATCCCGGGTATCGGTGGTGACGGTGGGATCCGGTTCTACGCGGGTTACCCACTGTTCGGTCCGGCCGGTCATCCCGTGGGCACCTTCTGCATCTACGACACCGAGGAGAGGAACCTCGACCCGGATCAGCTCGACACCTTCGCGGAGCTGGCCGAATGGGCGCAACGCGAACTCGACCGTTCCGACGAACTCGACCGCGCCGCCGAGATCCAGAAGCAACTCCTCCCCCGGCCGCTACCCGACCTCCCGGGCTACGAGATCGCCACCGTCTGCCTGCCCGCCTTCGTGGTGGGTGGCGACTTCTACGACCACTACCGGCTCCGCGAGGGCGTCGTGATCTCCGTTGCCGACGTGATGGGAAAGGGTCTCGGCGCGGCGATCCTGGCGTCGGGCGTGCGCTCCTCGTTGCGCGGTGCCGGCCGCGTGCTCGACCGTTTCGGACGCCGTCCGGTCGGCGTGCTCGACACGGGGATGGCGTTGACCCTCGGCGCCGAGCATCTCGCCGACGACTTCGAGCACACGGGAACGTTCGCCACCTCCTTCGTCGCTGCGATCGAGTTCTCCACGGGAGACGTCGACCACGCCGATGCAGGGCACGGACTCGCGGCGATCCGTCGCGCGGACGGCAGGGTCGAACCCGTCGAGGGCGACGGCCCACCGCTCGGGGTGTTCCCCGCCACCACATGGACATCGGAGACCGCGCACCTCGTCCCGGGCGACATGCTGGTGGTCTGCTCGGACGGACTGCTCGACCTGCTCGACGAGAACAGCGATCCGGCGGCACTGTGCCGTTTCGTCGCCGACCATCCGACCCCGAAGGCGCTGGTGGCCGCTGCACGTGCCCTGACGGAGAACGAACCTCCGCTCGACGACGTCACGGTCGTCGCGATACGACGGAACGAGGTGTCGTGAAGGCTGTCACGAAAGAGGGCTACCCGTCCCCCTTCCTGCGCGTCCTCATCGTCCTCACGGTCGTCGTCGGTCTGAACTACATCGTCTGGCGCTGGCTGTTCTCCGTGAACTGGGATGCCTGGTGGATCGCGATACCGCTGGTGCTGGCGGAGACGTACAGCCTGATCGACTCGCTGCTCTTCGCGTTGACGATGTGGCGGCTGAAGAGACGGCCCGAACCACCCGCAGCGCCGGAGGGGTTGACGGTCGACGTGTTCATCACCACCTACAACGAACCCGTCGACCTGGTGCTGCACACCGCCGCGGCAGCGAAGCGGATCCGCTATCCGCACCGGACGTGGATCCTCGACGACGGAGCCCGGCCCGAACTCGCCGCAGCGGCCGCCGAACTCGGCGTCGACTACATGACGCGGGCGGCGAGCTGGACGAACAAGCCGCGCCATGCCAAGGCCGGCAACCTGATCAACGCGCTGCTGCATTCGGACGGCGAGTTCCTCCTCATCCTCGACGCCGACCAGGTGCCCGAACCCGAGATCCTCGACCGCACACTCGGATACTTCACCGACGACCGCACCGCCCTGGTGCAGACACCGCAGTACTTCACCAACGTTCCCGAGTCCGACCCGCTCGGCAGCCAGGCCCCGTTGTTCTACGGCCCGATCCAGCAGGGCAAGGACGGCTGGAACGCAGCGTTCTTCTGCGGGTCCAACGCGATCCTCCGACGCGAAGCGCTCATGCAACTCGGCATCTCCGGCTATGTCCGGGCCGTCGAGGACGGCGTCGAACGCACCCTGCGCACCGCCGGCAAGGTGGTCGACCGCGCACGCCGGAAGGTGCCCGCCGATCAGCCCGACGTGGCCGCGGCACTGGAGTCGGTGCGACAGGCCGTTCGCTCGGCACGGGGCGAACTGCGGGCGGGAACAGCACTCGCCGACGTCACCTTCCGCTTCCAGCAGGCGGTCGACGCCGCTGCGCGCAGCATCGTCGATGCCGACTTCGGTGGTATCCGAGCCGATCTCGAGGAGATCGCCGCGCTCGACGCACACGGAACCGATGCGCTCACCATCGACGAGACCGTGCTCGAACGCCTCGCCGACCGCGAATGGTCACCGCTCGGTGCACTCGAATCGATCCGCGCGATGATCCGGGCCGTCGACGTCGACCGCGCCGAGGAGGCCGAGCCGATGCTCGCGTTGGCCACGATCTCCGTGACCGAGGACATGGCCACCTCGATGCGTCTGCACGGCGCGGGCTGGAAGTCCGTCTACCACCACGAGATCCTCGCGTACGGACTGGCGCCGGAGGATCCGAAGACGATGGTCACGCAGCGGCTCCGGTGGGCGCAGGGCACGATTCAGGTGATGCTGCGGGAGAACCCACTCGTCCAGAAGGGCATGACCCTCGCGCAGCGCCTCATGTACTGGGCGACGATGTGGAGCTATCTCTCGGGGTTCGCGGCCCTCGCCTATTTCGCGGCGCCGGTGATCTATCTCGTCTTCGGGGTCCTGCCGGTGGAGGCCTACAGTCTCGACTTCTTCGCGCGGCTCGTCCCGTTCCTGGTCCTCAGTCAGTTGCTGTTCTTCGTCGTCGGCCGCGGCACACCGACCTGGCGTGGCCAGCAGTACAGCCTCGCACTGTTCCCGGTGTGGATCAGGGCGTGCTGGACGGCCTTCCTCAACGTGTACTTCGACAAGCCGCTGGATTTCGCGGTCACCCCGAAGACGCGTCAGGGAGGCGAGGGTGTCCCCTGGTATCTGTTCCGTCAGCAACTGCTCGTCATGGTGCTGCTGGTCGTGGCGGCGGTCGTCGGCGCGGTGCGGTTGTTCCTCGGCGACATCTCGGTTCTCGGCGTGACCGCGAACCTCGTCTGGGTCGTGTTCGACCTGTTGATTCTGTCGGTGGTGATCGGCGCGGCTCGCTACCGTGGACCCGAGAACGAAGGAGTTCGATGAGCCACTACGAAACGCGTACGGTCGGAACGAGTACCGTCGTGCAGCCCACCGGTCGCCTGAACATGGTTGCGGCACCACGTCTTCGCGAGCAGTTGCGCGATCTCGTCGAGAGCGGATCCCATCGGCTCGTCGTCGACCTCAGCACGACGGAGTTCATCGACTCCTCCGGGCTCGGCGCACTCGTGTCCGGATTGAAGGCCGCCCGGCAGGCCGGCGGCGACCTGCGGATCGCCTCGCCCACGGCGCAGGTGCAGAGCGTGCTCGCGCTGACCCGGCTCGATCGGGTCCTGGCGACCCACGATTCCGCGGACACGGCCTTCGATGGCGACTGACGGATCACCCGACATCCGTTCTGCCGACGGCGCGTCCGGCCGGTGGGAGTTGTCCGCGCCGACGAGCGAGGGCACCCTCGACCGGATCATGGATCTGGTCGCGGAGATGTTCGCCGCCGACGAACTCGACGAGTCCGACCGCGTGCAGTTCGAGATCGCGGTTGCCGAGATCGCCGCGAACATCATCGAACACGCAGGTCGGGGACGAGCCGTCTCGGTGACGTTGACCCTGGAACTCCATCCGGATCGTCTCGAGGCCGTGTTCGTCGACGACGGCGCTCCGGCCCGTGTGGATCTGCGTTCGGTCGAACTCCCGGACGCCCTCGCCGAGCGCGGTCGAGGACTCGCCATCGCCCTCGCCGCGCTCGACGAACTGCGGTACCGGCGACAGGCCGGCACCAATCGCTGGCTGCTGATCTGTCACCGGTCCGATGCGTCAGGGCAGTCCGGGCAGTAGGTCGTCGAGCCGGGCCGGCAGGTTCCGAACCCGTACGCCGGTCGCGTGCCACAGGGCGTTGACGACCGCCGCGGCGCTGCCGACGATCCCGATCTCACCGATCCCCCGCGACCCCATGGGTGTCGCATGCAGATCCTCGTCGTCGAGCCAATCGGCTTCGATGCCACGGATGTCGGCGTGCGTCGGCACGTGATATTCCGACAGGTCGTGGTTGACGACGTGCCCGAAACGCGCGTCGCGGATGCTCTCCTCGAACAGCGCCATCGAGATCCCGAACGACATCCCGCCGATGAACTGCGACCGCGCCGTCCGCGGGTTGATCACCCGTCCTACGGAGAACAGCCCGAACATCCGGGGCACCCGGATCTCGCCGGTGTCGGCGTCGACGTGCACCTCGGCGAAGTGCACACCGAAGGACTGTGCGGTGTAGTGCTCGAGTTCGCGGTTCTCGGCTGCCGACGCGGACAGTTCGGCGCCCACCGGCGGATCGTCGCCGAAGCGTTTGCCGAATTGCTCTGCGGCCGTGACGATCGCGGTGCCCCAGGACGAGGTGCCCGACGACCCGCCGGCCACCGTGCCGTTGGGCAGTGCGCTGTCGCCGATCTCGAGGTCCACGTCCTCCGGTCGGCATCCGAGTGCGTCGGCGGCGATGAGGGTCAGGGTCGTCCACGCGCCCGTACCGAGGTCGGTGGCTCCGATGCGGACGGAGTAGCGCCCCTCCCCCAGATGCCGGATATGGGCTTCCGAGCCGGGATTGACCATGTGGGGATAGGTCGCGACCGCCATGCCGGTACCGATCAGGGTGTGGCCCTGCCGCCGGGTTCCGGGTTCGCGGTCGGACGGATCCCATCCGAACCGCTGTGCGCCTTCGCGGAGGCATTCGACGAGCCGGCGCGACGACCACGGCTTCCCCGTCTCCGGATCGGACTCGGGTTCGTTGCGGATGCGCAGTTCGATCGGGTCGATCCCGAGTTCGGCGGCGAGCTCGTCCATCGCCACCTCACCGGCGAACATGCCCGGGGCTTCACCGGGCGCGCGCATCCAGAACGGCGCCGGGACATCGAGGGTGATCGCGCGATGCGACGTGCGGGCGTTGGCGACGTCGTACAGATTGCGCAGCGGTACCCCCGCCTGTTCGACGAATTCGGTGACCCGGGACGACTGGGCGAACGCCTCGTGCACGAGACCGGTGAGCCTGCCGTCACTGTCGGCCGCAAGCCGGATGTGCGAGGCGGTCGGAGCCCGGTAGCCGACGTAACCGAACATGTCGGGACGGGAGACCGCGAACTTGATCGCCTTGCCCGGCAGGGCCCGCGCCGCGAGTCCGCCGAGGACGTCGTGCGCGTGAGGACCGCCCTTGGAACCGAATCCCCCACCGATGTACGGGCAGACCACCCGCATCCGGGCCGTGTCGAGGCCGAAGACCGGTGCGAGGGTCTCGACGACACCGTGCGGATGCTGCGTCGAGGTGTACAGCGTCAAAGTGTGTGCGTCGACCTCACCGTTCGACGGCACGACGTCGATCCGCCAGATCGCGACGACGGTGTGCGGTTCGAGCGGGTTGTTGTGTTCCTCGGGGGTGGAGTACCACTGATCGATCACCGTCTCGGCGCGGGTGAACGCCGCGTCGACATCCCCTCGCTCGGTGTCGGGTTCGTAGCCACCGTTGACGGTCTCGGGGGTGTACGCATCGGGATGGTCGGCGCGGAAGAGCGCGTCGTGCGGTTCCTCGCTGTATTCGACCTCCAGGAGCGAGCATGCCTCCCGGGCGATCTCGAAGCTCTCGGCGACGACCGCACCGATGATCTGCCCCCGGTACAGCACCTCGGGTGTCTGCAGGACGGAGTACTCACCTTCGGCCTCCTCGGTGAGACGCGGGGCGTTCCAGGGAGTGAGGACCTTCAGCACCCCGGGCACCGCTTCGGCAGCGGCGGTGTCGATCCGGTCGACGCGCCCGCGGGCGATGGTGGAGGTGAGCGGCACGAGGTAGGCGGGATCGTCGACCGGATGCTCGTAGGCGTACGGCGCCGTCCCGGCGACCTTCGCCGGTCCGTCGATTCGCGCGGTGGAGCGCCCACCTGTTCGGATCGGCTCGGGGCTCATGCGGATCCACCTCGTTCCCGTCGTTCGTCGAGTTCGCGCAGGGTCGCCACCACGGTGCGCCGCAGCAGCGGGATCTTGTAGGCGTTGCCGTCGAGGGGGCTCGCGTCGGCGAGTTCGGCCTCGGCCGCAGCGGCGAAGACCTCGTCGGAGGGTTGCTGCCCGAGGAGCGCTTCCTCCGCGCGGTGTGCCCGCCAGGGCCGGTGCGCGACCCCGCCGAATGCGATGCGGCACCCGGTGATCGTCCCGTCCGCGACGGTCATCTCGGCCGCTACGGAGACCAGCGCGAAGGCGTAGGACGCCCGGTCGCGCACCTTGCGGTAGGTGGACAGCGAACTCTGCGCTGCGGGGATCTGCACGCCGACGATCAGGTCGTCACGTTCGAGCACGGTGTCGCGCTCGGGGGTGTCGCCGGGAAGGCGGTAGAAGTCCTCCACCGCGATCGCGCGTTCACCGTCCGGGCCGAGGACGAGGACTTCGGCGTCGAGCGCGAGCAGGGCGACCGCCATGTCGGAGGGATGGGTGGCCACGCAGTGCTCCGAGGCGCCGAGGATCGCGTGGTAGCGGGTGTATCCGCCGATGGCGGAGCAGCCGCTGCCGGGTTCGCGTTTGTTGCAGGGGGTGCTCACGTCCCGGAAGTACGAGCACCGCGTGCGCTGGAGCAGGTTGCCACCGGTGGTCGCGGTGTTCCGGAGCTGAGGCGAGGCACCGGCGAGCAGTGCACGCGACAGCACCGGGTAGTTGCGCCGCACGAAGGGGTGTGCCGCGAGGTCGCTGTTGCGGACGTTGGCGCCCACCCGGATTCCTCCGTCGGTCGTCTCCTCGACGGTGTCGAGCGGTAGATGCGAGACGTCGACGAGAACGTCGGGGGTCGCGACGCCGAGTTTGAGGTGGTCGACGAGATTCGTGCCGCCCGCGAGGAAGACCGCGCCCGGTGTCTCGTGCACGACGGCGACGGCCGCGGCGGGATCTGTCGGTCGCTCGTAGCGGAGGGAGCTCATCGCGACGCCTCCGTATCGAGTCGACTGTCGCCGGTACCGAGTCGGCTGTCGCCGGCGGCGACGGTGCGGATCGCCGAGACGATGTTGGGATAGGCGGCGCAACGGCACAGATTGCCGCTCATGCGTTCCCGGATCTCGTCGTCGTCGAGTTCGGGTGCCTGGTCGAGATCGGCCGTGACGTGACTCGGTGACCCGTCGGCGAACTCGTCGAGCATGCCGACGGCCGAACAGATCTGGCCGGGGGTGCAGTAACCGCACTGGAAGGCGTCGTCCTCGATGAACTGCGCCTGGAGCGGATGCATCTCCCCGTCGCCGAGTCCGGCGGCGGTGACGATCTCGGCGCCGTCGTGCGAGGCGGCGAGGGCCAGGCACGAGAGGGAGCGCCGGCCGTCGATCAGCACGGTGCATGCTCCGCACTGACCGAGATCGCATCCCTTCTTCGGGGACGTGATCCCGAGGCGGTCGCGCAGCGCGTCGAGCACGGTGGTGCGGACGTCGATCGGGACGCGGCGCTCCACCCCGTCGACGTGGAGAACTATGTCGAGATCGGGTCGGTGGCCGGTATCGGTCCTCGTGTCCCCGCTTGTCATGGGCAAACCTCCGAACAGTGGGCTGTGTTCGGGGCATTCCCGCTGCAGGCGTCATCGAACCGTCGGGATGCGACGAGTGGTGCGTTCGCTGCTCGGCCGGACCGTGCGGATACGCGCGGTGCCGGAGACCTCGGGGGTCTCCGGCACCGGGGTGTCGGTCGGTCCGCCGGCCGCTCTCGGTGCCGGCGGTACCGGCAAGGGCGGCGGACGTCTCGATCAGGCGTTGGCGAGCACCTTGGTGGCGTCGGCCAGTGCGGCCACGACCGTTGCGACCTGCTGCGCGGTCTCGGCGTGCTCCTTGGCGTGCTCGCCGCCGAACTTGCCGAAGGTCTCGCCGACGGACAGCGAGCCGCCGTCGACGACCTTGCCGCCGGCGATTCCGACGACCTTGACCGCGTCCTCGAGCGCCCACTTCGCGGCATTCTGGCTGGGCGACTGGCTGACGATGGCGACGGGCTTGCCGCTCAGTGCACCGGCACCGTAGGGGCGCGACAGCCAGTCGACGGCGTTCTTGAGCACCGCGGAGACGGTGCCGTTGTACTCGGGGGTGACGACCAGCACGGCATCGACATCGGCAGCGGCGTCGCGCAGGGCCACGGCAGCAGCGGGGGCAGCCTCGCCGTCGAGGTCCTCGTTGTAGAACGGAACGTCGGCGAGGCCCTCGTAGAGGGTCACCTCGACGTTCTCGGCAGCGACCGCCGCGGCGGTCTCGGCGATCTGGCGGGAGATGGAGCCGTCGCGCAGGCTGCCGACGAGGGCGAGAACTCGGGTCATGGGAACATCCTCGGGTCGAAGTGGTTGACTACGCAATGTTAAACGGACCGCGGTCCGCTTTATTCCCCGCCCCGCTAGAGTGTGACCTTGTGAACACTCGCCCCCTCCCGCACGCGGACGGTCGGGCGCTGCCTGCGGCGAACAGTCGGGCCCTCCCTCTGGCGGACGAGCGACTCTCCGAACGGGGCGACGCAGCGCGCAATCGTTCCCGTCTGCTCGACGCCGCCGCCCTGCTCGTCGCCGAACGCGGCGTCGACGCCGTGACGATGGACGCCGTCGCTGCGCGGGCCGGGGTCGGCAAGGGCACCGTCTTCCGCAGGTTCGGCTCCCGCGCCGGGCTCGTCCGGGCGCTACTCGACCACAGCGAGCGCGAGTTCCAGCAGGGTTTCCTGTTCGGCCCGCCGCCGCTCGGCCCGGACGCCGAACCCCTGGCCAGGCTCATCGCCTTCGGTCGTGCGCGCATCGAACTCGTCGAGGTGCAGGGCGAACTGCTCCGCGCGGCCGAATCCGCCACCGACTCCCGCTACACCGCTCCCGCCCATCTGGTCTCGCTCGCCCACGTCGACGCGCTGCTGCGTGCCGCCGGCGTCACCGGCGACACCCGATTGCTGGCGACCTCGCTGGTCGCGTCGCTCGAGGCCACCCTCGTGCTCCACCAGTGGCGCGAGCTCGGGCATCCGCTCCGCCGACTCGCCGACAACTGGGCCGAACTGGCACACCGCGTCGTGACCGGCCGAGGTACCCATGAAACCGGGTCGAGCGCCGTACCGTAACGGCATGATTCGCACATTCCGGGTGCTCGCGGTCGTCTCCCTGGCAGCGGTGGCCGCCGCGTGCAGCACCGATTCGGATTCGGCCGACACCCACTCCGCGGAGGACCTCACCGGCCGCACCTTCGTCTCGACGAGCGTGACCGGCACGCAGATCCCGGGCGACGGACCGATGGTCGTCGAGTTCCCGGACGACGGACGCATCTCCGCGACTGCCGGCTGCAACCGCTTCGTCGGCGGTGTGGACCTGGCCGACGGCCGAGTGAAGACATCGAACCTGGCGAGCACGATGATGGCCTGCCTGCCGGAACGCGAGGGAGCCGACGCCTGGCTCACCACGCTGTTCGGCGCCGAGCCGCGCTGGTCGCTCGACGGGAACACCTTCACGCTCACCGGCGACGACATCACGGTCTCGCTCGAGGACGAGAAGGTGGTCGACCCCGATCTGCCGATCGCCGGCACCGAGTGGGTGGTGACCTCGCTGCGCACCGCCGACGCCGTCGTCAGGTCGGTCGCCCTGGAGAACGCCGCGCCGACACTCACACTGTCCGACGACGGCACCCTCACCGGGAACACGGGGTGCAACGAGTTCGGCGGCAGCGCCGAGGTCGGCGACGATGTCATCCTGTTCGAACCGCTCACCATGACCCGCGCGGCGTGCGCCGATCCCGAGGTCGCCGACATCGAGACGCACATCCTGAACGTGCTCGCAGGTGAGACCACCTACGCCGTCCAGGGCTCGTCGATGACCCTCACCGCGGCGAACGGCACCGACGGACTGGAGTTCACGGCCCGCTGACCCCTCCTCGGTACCGTGAGACCCATGCCGGGAGCAGTCCGCGTGGTCGTCGTCCTCGCACTGGGTGCGCTGCTGTCCGGGTGCGGCATGTTCGGGTCGTCGCCGTCCGACCCGATCGGCCGCCGTTACGTCTCGACCGAGGTCGAGGGGCGGCCCATCCCCGGCGGCGGCCCGCTCCAGTTGTCGTTCCCCGCCCGGGAGCGGGTCGCGGCATCCGCCGGATGCAACCGGTTCACCGGCACCGCCGACCTGTCCGGGGGCAGGATCCGTGCCGGGACGCTCGCGTCCACGAGGATGGCGTGCCCTCCCCCGCGCGACGGCGCCGACGACTGGGTGCGGACGCTGTTCGCGGCCACCCCCCGGTGGACTCTCGACGGAGAGGTGCTCACCCTGACCACCGGCGCGGTGACCGTCACCCTCACCGAACGTACGGACGGGCGCTGAGGCCGGCCGAGAGCGAATCGTTCAGTAACGCTCGACGAGCCACCGCGCGAGTTCCCGTGCGCTGCGGTCGACCTGCTTCGGCCAGTCGAGCGCCGAATCGTCGGCCCGGTCGCTCACGTGCTTGACGAGCCGGCACCGCGCGCCCATGCGGCGGGCGGCGTAGGCGACCGCGAAACCCTCCATGTCGACGAGATCGGCGCGGGCGGACAGCGCGTCGCGGATCTCGGCGTCCGAGACGAACGAATCGCCGGTGGCGAGCACGCTGCCGTCACCCTCGTCGATCTGCACGACGTCCTGCACGGGGTGACCGAGGCTCTTCAGGATCTCGCTGCTGATGTCGTGGTTGATCGCGGCGGACGGCAGGAACAGTCCCGAGTGGTGGGTGTGCAACGCGCCGGCGGTGCCGATGTTCACGACGAGCGGTCGCGCGTCGGCCGGATACGCCGCGAGCGCCGCGGTGACGGCCACCGCTGCGTCGACCTTCCCGATCCCGGTGATCACCGTCTCGTAGCGTTCCGGGACGTGCGCCGCCTCGGCGCGGGTTGCGGATACGACGAGGATCCCGTTCACGTACTGCCTCCGAGTTCGAGAGTCGCGAGTGCCGCCCGGTGCAGCTCCCGCCCGTACCCGGCACCGTATCCCGCGGCATGCACCGCCAGGGGATGCAGCTGGTGCACGGGCACCCGCTGCTCCCACCCGGCGCGCAGCGGATGCGCCGACTCGTAGCCGTCGACGACCCGGCCCAGGTGCGGGCAACCGAAGAGCGCGAGCATCGCCAGATCGGTCTCGCGGTGGCCGCCGTGCGCGGCCGGGTCGATGAGGACGACGCCGCGCGGCGACCACAGCACGTTGCCGTTCCACAGGTCTCCGTGCAGACGCGAAGGCGGATCCTCGTCGTCGAAGGCTCCCGCGGCGACGAGATCGCAGGCGGCCTCGATGTCGCGGCACTGCCGGTCGGTGACGCTGCCCGCCTCGACGGCGCTGCGCAGGAAGGGCAGCACCCGCTCTGCGATGTAGAACGATCCCCAGGTGTCGTGCACGGTGCGGCTCATGGGACGGCGGCCGATGAACAGCTGCCCGTCGTAATCGTCGGGTGCCGCACCGAAACCGGCGGCGCCCGCGTCGTGCATCCGGGCGAGTGCCGCACCGAACTCCCGTGCGGCCTCGGCGGCCGGGGAACTTTCGGCGATCCGCTCGAGTTCGATGTGGTGCCCGCTCACCGACCGCACCGCCGCGACCGGCATACCGGCCTCGGCGAGCCAGGCCAGACCGGCCGCCTCGGCCCGGAAGAAATCCGGATGCGCGTGCGGGTCGTGTTTGCGGAAGACGTCTCCGGTGCTCACCCCGAAGAGTCTGCCCGCGCACTCTTCGCCCCGCCCTCTTCTCCGTTGTATCGCAGCAGTAACACGGGAACGCTAGGGTCGTGAAGATGACGAACCTTCGCGATCGGATCATCGAAGAACTCGGGGTGAAACCCTCCATCGACCCACGCGCCGAGATCGACGCGCGGGTGCAGTTTCTCGCCGACTACCTGCGCAGCACTCCCGCGAAGGGATTCGTGCTCGGCATCAGCGGCGGGCAGGACAGCACTCTCGCCGGCAAGCTCGCCCAGCTCGCCGCGGAGAAGCTCCGCGCCGAAGGCCACACGGCGGAGTTCGTCGCGGTCCGCCTGCCCTACGGCAAGCAGGCCGACGAGCACGACGCCCTCGTCGCACTGGAGTTCATCGGAGCGGACCGCACTCTCGGTGTGGACGTGAAGCCCGGTGCCGACGCGACGGCGTCGGAAGCGGCTCGCGCGCTGTACGGCGCCGAGACGCGTCTACGCGACTTCGTGCGCGGCAACATCAAGGCCCGCGAACGCATGATGATCCAGTACGCGATCGCCGGAGAACTCGGCTACCTCGTGGTCGGCACCGACCACGCCGCCGAAGCGGTGACCGGTTTCTACACCAAGTACGGCGACGGCGGCGTCGACATCACTCCGCTGGCCGGTCTCACGAAGCGGCAGGGCGCGGCGCTGCTGCGCGAACTCGACGCACCCGAGAGCACCTGGATCAAGATCCCCACCGCCGATCTCGAGGACGACCGTCCGGCGCTGCCCGACGAGGAAGCGCTCGGCATGACCTACAGCGAGATCGACGACTATCTCGAGGGAAAGGACGTCACCGACGACCTCGCCAAGCGCCTTGAGACCAAGTTCCTCGACACGCGGCACAAGCGCGTGATGCCCGTTGCGCCCTTCGACACCTGGTGGCGCGAGGATTAACCACCCGCGAAGGGCGGCAGGACGTCCACTCGGGACCCGGCCGGTCGGCCGAGGTCCCGGGTGAGTTCGCCCGTGCCGCCGTCGCCGGGTTCGAGCAGGAAGGCTGCCACCGACAGCACCCGCTCCATGCCGGTCCCGTAACGGTCGACGAGGACGGCACGCAGCGCGCCGAGATCGGCGCCCTCCGGCAGGTCGATCGTGTCCTTCTCGCGTCCGGCCGCGTCTGCTGCGGCCGCGAAGTACCGCACCTCGATCCCGGTCGTCACCTCAGCCACCGATAGCTCCCATGCTCCGCTGCGGCGGCGCGAAGTCCGCCGCGTCCATGCCGTGTCCGGCCCACTTGTTCCACATCGCTCCGCGCCACAGCGCGGCGAGTTCCTCGTCGGTGGCGCCGCCCCGCAGGGCAGCGCGCAGGTCGGTCTCCCGGTCGCTGAACAGGCAGGAGCGGACCGTTCCCTCGGCCGTCAGCCGCGTGCGGTCGCAGTCGCTGCAGAACGACCGCGTCACCGACGCGATGATCCCGACGGTCGCCGGTCCGCTGTCAACGAGCCAGCGTTCGGCCGGCGCGGACGGATCCTCGCGTTCGGTCTCCGTGAGCGTGAACCGCCGCCCGAGGACGTCGAGCAACTGCTGGGCCGGCACCATCTGCGAGCGCGCCCAGTTCTGATCGGCGTCGAGGGGCATCTGCTCGATGAACCGCAGTTCCACGCCCTCGTCCAGGCACCACGCGAGCAGGTCGGCCGCGCCCTCGAGGGTTTCCGGCATCAGGACGGCGTTGACCTTGACCCGACCCAGTCCGGCCGCCACCGCGGCACGGATGCCGTCGAGCACCGAATCGAGCCGGTCGCGGCGCGTGAGCCGCGCGAAGTGCTCGCGGTCGATGGTGTCGAGGGAGATGTTCACGCGGGTCAGTCCGGCGTCCGCGAGCGCCTGCGCACGGTGCCGGAGACCGACCGCATTGGTGGTCAGCGCGATCGGCAGCCCCGGGGTCTCCTGCGCGCACCCGGCGACGATCTCCTCGAGATCGCGGCGCATGAGCGGTTCCCCACCGGTGAAGCGCACCTCGTGGACACCGAGCCGGCCGGTCGCGATCCCCACCAGCCGTACGATCTCGGCGCTCGTGAGCAGCTGGTCGCGCGGAATCTCGGGAAGACCCTCGGCCGGCATGCAGTAGGTGCAGCGCAACGAGCACTTCTCGGTGAGGGATACACGCAGGTCCCGGGCGATGCGACCGAAACGATCGAGGAGTTCGGGCACGTCGGGCCGATCGGACACGTCGTCTGCGCGATCGCGCACGACCGGGATGCCCATGTCCACCGCTGTCATACGACCATCGCTTTCATACAGCCCAGTATGCCCACAACCGCAGATCGTGACACCGCATCCGGACAGACGGGGCACACGCGGCGCGTCGTCGACGGCGGGACACGGCCCTCGTGTGCCTAGGATGGCGGCATGACGAGCGGCAAGCGGTCCGTGGAGGAACACGAACAGCACGTGGCGGCGTTGCTCGACCCGTTGCGGAAGAAGAGCCCGTTGCGTGTGCCGCTCGCGCACGCGCTGCACCGCACCCTCGCGGAGGACATCGAGTCCCCGCTGGACCTGCCGCCCTTCCGCAACTCCCAGATGGACGGCTACGCGGTCCGCGCCGGCGATCTCGCATCGACCCCCGCCGACCTGCCCGTCCAGGGCGTGCTGGCCGCGGGCGACACCGTCGCGGCACTCGAACCGGGGCACGCTCTGAAGATCATGACCGGCGCTCCTGTCCCGGACGGCGCCGACGCCGTCGTCCCGGTCGAGGACACTCGTGCGACCCCTCCCGACTCGGACGGCGTCGGCACGGTGACCGTGGAGCGCAGCGTCACGCCCGGCACCTATGTGCGTGAGGCGGGAACCGATGTCCGCAAGGGCGATCTGCTGCTTCCCGCGGGCACGGTCCTCGCTGCCCGTCACATCGCCGCGCTCGCCGCCGTCGGCCTGACCTCGATCCCCGTCCGCGCACGACCGCGGGTCGCGATCATCTCGACCGGCAGCGAACTCGTCACCGCAGGGAGCGAACTCGGGCCGGGCCAGATCTTCAACTCGAACGGACCGGCGCTGGCCGCGAGCGCGTCGGCCAACGGTGCCGACGTCGTGACCATCGACCACTGCCACGACGATCCGGAGGAGTTCGTGACGATGCTCGAACACGCCGTGGGCGTCGCCGACGTCGTGTTCACCTCGGGCGGAGTGTCGAAAGGCGACTTCGAGGTCGTGAAGGACACGCTCGCGCCGCGGGGCGGGCAGTTCGTCTCGGTGGCGATGCAGCCGGGCGGCCCTCAGGGCACCGCCGTGGTCGACGGCGTGCCGATCCTGACCTTCCCCGGCAATCCCGTCAGCGCGCTCGTCTCGTTCGAGGTGTTCGCGCGACCTGCACTGCGGGCCGCCGCCGGCTATCCGCCCGTCGTGTGCGAGAGCCTGCCGCTCACCGAGGATCTCACGTCGATCCCGGGACGCCGGCAGTTCCTGCGCGGGCGACTCGACGAGAACGGGGTGACCCCCTTCCGCGGGCACGGGTCGCATCTCGTCGCCGGACTCGCCGCCGCCGACGTGCTCCTCGACATCCCCGCCGACACCACCTCCCTCGAAGCCGGAGACCTCGTGAAAGTACGGATCCTGTGACCGACCTCAGCCACCTGGACGACCAGGGACGCGCCCGCATGGTGGACGTCTCCTCGAAGACCGACACCACACGGATCGCCGTGGCGGCAGGCGAACTCGTCACCACTCCCGAGGTGGTCGCGCTCATCCGCGCCGACGACATGCCCAAGGCCGACGTCCTGGCCACGGCCCGCATCGCCGGCATCGCGGCGGCGAAACGCACCTGGGAGCTCATCCCCCTGTGCCACCAGCTGGCGCTGTCGTCGGTGAAGGTGATGTTCGACTTCACCGACACCTCGATCACGATCGAGGCCACCGCGAAGACCAAGGGCCCGACCGGAGTCGAGATGGAGGCGCTCACCGCGGTCGCCGTCGCCGGCCTGACCCTGCACGACATGGTCAAGGCCGTGGATCCGGCCGCCGTCCTCGACGGCGTGCGGCTGATCTCCAAGGAGGGCGGCAAGCGCGGCCACTGGACCCGCGACGACGCACCGGGCCGGGACGAGACCGCCGGGGCCGACGAACAGCCCGTGGGGGAGACCGGACGCTCCGCCGCCGTGGTCGTCGCGTCGACCGGTGTCGCCGCGGGCACCCGTGAGGACCGCACCGGCCCGCTCATCCGGTCGTGGCTCGAGGACAAGGGATTCACGGTCCGCGGCCCTCTCGTGCACGCGGACGCCGACATCGCCGCCGGTCTCGCCGACGCGGTCCGTCCCGGCCCTGCCCTGGTCGTGACGACCGGCGGAACCGGGGCGTCGCCGACCGACGCGACCCCCGAAGCGACTCTCGCCCTGCTCGATCGCGAACTGCCCGGTATCGCGGAGTCGATCCGGCAGCGTGGACTCGAGGTCACCCCGCACGCCGTGCTCTCGCGCGGCGTCGCCGGTCTCGTCGGCCGCACGGTCGTCGTGAACCTGCCCGGCTCGCCCGGCGGGGTGAAGGACGGTCTCGCCGCCCTCGACCCGATCCTCGACCATCTGTTGGCACAAGTCGCAGGAGGCGGCGCTCATGAGTGAACTACTGGCCCGGATCTCCTCGGAACCGCTCGATCCCGCAGCGGTGGACGCCGCGGTGGCGGGCGCCGAACACGGTGCGGTGGTGCTCTTCACCGGTGTCGTCCGTAATCACGACGGCGGGCAGTCGGTGACCGCGCTGCAGTACCAGGCCCATCCGGATGCCGAAGCGTTCCTGCGGCGGTGCTGTGAGGACGTCGCGGCGAAGTCCGGGCTGCCGGTCGCGGCGGTGCACCGAGTGGGCGATCTCACCATCGGCGATCTCGCACTCGTCGCGGCGGTCGCCGCCCCGCACCGCGCGGAAGCCTTCGCCACCTGCGCCGAACTGGTGGAACGCATCAAGGCCGAGGTGCCGATCTGGAAGCGTCAGCACTTCACCGAGGGCGCCTCCGAATGGGTGGGTCTGTAGCCGGGACGACGGGTCGGACGTACCCCGTGCGGTAGGGTGACATGGTTCGGGCGTCACGACGACGCCCACCGTCGTGGGATACCGGCGGCCCGGGATCGTGCCCGGCCCGCACGCACAGATGCAGTACGCACAGATGCACCGGCCTTCCTTGCGGCGATCGCACAGCACCACGGGCACACGGCCCGTCGAGTGCACACACGCCGCATCGAAAGGCAGCGCTGTTCCATGACCACATCATTTTCCGATCTCGGGGTGCCCCGCCCGCTCGTCGCCACGCTGAACGACGCCGGGATCACCAGCCCCTTCCCCATCCAGGTGGACACCCTCCCCGACACCCTTGCCGGTCGCGACGTGCTCGGACGCGGACGTACGGGTAGCGGTAAGACCCTGGCCTTCTCGATCCCGCTCGCCGCTCGCCTCGCCGGCCGGAGCACCCGGGCAGCAGGCCGTCCGCGTGGCCTGATCCTGGCTCCCACCCGCGAGCTGGCGACCCAGATCGCCGCGGCCATCGAACCGCTCGCGCATTCGTCGGGCCTGAAGGTCACCACGATCTTCGGTGGCGTGTCACAGAAGCGCCAGGTCGAGGCCCTCCGTCGCGGCGTCGACATCGTCATCGCCTGCCCGGGCCGCCTCGAGGACCTCATGCGCCAGAAGTTCGTCGTGCTCGACGACATCGAGGTCACCGTGCTCGACGAGGCCGACCACATGGCCGATCTCGGCTTCCTGCCCGGCGTCACCCGCATCCTGACGGCGACACCGAAAGACGGCCAGCGCCTGCTGTTCTCGGCCACCCTGGACAACGGCGTCGACAAGCTCGTCAAGCGGTTCCTGAAGAACCCGGTCATGCACTCGGTCGACGAGGCCACCTCCCCCGTCGCCGCGATGACCCACCACGTCTTCGACGTCGCGGGCATGGATGCGAAGAAGGAACTCGTCCGCACCCTCGCATCGGGTACCGGTCGCCGAATCCTGTTCATGCGCACCAAGCATCAGGCCCGCAAGCTCGCCAAGCAGCTCACCGACTCGGGTATCCCGGCGGTGGACCTGCACGGCAATCTCTCCCAGAACGCCCGCGACCGCAATCTCGCCGCGTTCTCGTCGGGTGAGGCCCGGGTGCTCGTGGCGACGGACGTCGCCGCACGCGGTGTCCACGTCGACGACGTCGAACTCGTCGTGCACGTCGATCCCCCGGCCGAGCACAAGGCGTACCTGCACCGCTCCGGTCGCACGGCCCGCGCCGGCAGCACCGGCGACGTCGTCACCGTCGTCCTGCCCGACCAGCGCAGGGATCTCGCGGCCATCATGCGCAAGGCCGCCATCGACGTCACCCCCATCAAGGTGACGGCGGATTCCGAGCACGTGCTGAAGCTCGTCGGCGAGATCGCGCCGTACGTCGCGCCGGCCCCGAAGCAGGCTGCCGCGCCGTCGCGTCCGCAGCGCAACGGTGGCAGCCGCCGTTCGTCGGCTCCCCGTCAGGGCTCCGGTCAGCGCTCCGGCTCGGGGCAGCGTTCCTCGTCGAGCGGACAGCGCTCCTCGGGTGGGCAGCGCGCAGCCGGCGGTCAGCGTTCGGCCGGTCAGGGCGCCGCAGCTACCACCGGTGGCCGTCGTCGTCCCCAGCGCCGTACCTCCGCTGCACGCTGAGCCGACGGGCCGGCCTCCCGCGTCAGCCGGGTGAATCGGCCTTCCGCCTCAGCGGGGCGTGAATCGGTGTATCGCGTACATCGCGTCCGCGGACACCGGTTCGGTCGGCACACAGCGGCGTAGGCGCTCGCGTACGTCGTCGGAGTCCAGATCGGCACCGATGACGACGAGTTGCGTCCCGTCGGGCACGTCGTCGCCGCGACCCGCCGGTTCGAACCGGATGTGGTCGCCGACGGTGTGCAACAGATAGGCGCCGGTATCCAGTCCGGCAGCGACTCGCACGTATCCCTTGATACGGAACACCCCTGCGGGCTGGTTCTCGAGAAAATCCACCAGCACGCGGGGGTGCAGTGCATCTGCGGACTCGAAGGTGATCGCGTCGTAGCCGTCGTGCAGATGGGTGTGCTCGTGGTCGTCCTGCTCGTAGAGCAACTGGTCGAGGGTGAGCTGCTCCCCCGGCTGCGGCCCCGGCCGCTCCGGGATGTCGAACAGCAACGCCGGGTCGATGCGACCGTGATCGGTCGAGACGACGGCGGCGCGGGAGTTGAGCCGGCACAGGCGGGTCAGCAGATCGTCGTGGGCGTCGCCGTCGATCCGGTCGGTCTTGTTGAGCAGCACCAGATCGGCGAGCGCCACGTGCTGTTCGAGTTCGGGATGCTGCTCCGCGGTCGCGTCGAACTCCACCGCGTCGACGACCAGGACGAGGCCACCGTAGGAGACGTATTCGTTCTCCGAGCCGGCGACGAGCCGGATCATGTTGCGGGGCTCGGCGAGTCCGCTCGCCTCGACGACGATCACGTCGAGATCGGACGAGCGGTGGGCGAGCTTGTCGAGCATCGCATCCATGTCGCTGACATCGACTGCGCAGCACAGGCATCCGTTGCTCAGCGAGACCATCGAGTCGACCTGCCCCGCCACCATCATCGAATCGATGTTGACGGAACCGAAGTCGTTGACGATCACGCCGATCCGCGCACCCCGGGTGTTGCGCAGCAGATGGTTGAGCAGCGTCGTCTTCCCCGCGCCGAGAAATCCGGCCACCACGATCACCGGGATCTGCTTCTTCGCCATGATGGTGAGACTAGTCGTGCGCTCGTGCGCGGTTCCGGCGGCGATCGCCACCGGAACCGCGCACCGGCGGCGTCAGCTACCGCGCTTGATCCACTCCTCGAGATGCGGCGACTCGGTGCCGATCGTGGTCCCGTCACCGTGCCCGGTGTGCACCTTCGTCTCCGCGGGCAGGACGAACAGCTTCTCGCGGATCGACCCGATGATGGTCGGGAAATCCGAGAACGAGCGGCCCGTCGCGCCCGGCCCGCCGGAGAACAGGGTGTCGCCGGTGAACAGCTCACCCGCTTCCGGCAGGTACAGGCAGGTCGAGCCCGGCGAGTGACCCGGGGTGGCGATCGCCTGGATGTCGGTGCCGGCCACACGGATCCGCTCGCCGTCCTCGAGCGTGCCGTGCGCGACGCCCGGGTGGGTCATCTCCCACAGCACGTCGTCGGCCGGGTTGAGCAGGATCGGCGCGTCGAGCTTCTCGGACAGTTCCGGCGCCACGGTGATGTGGTCGTTGTGCGCGTGCGTGCACACGATCGCCACGACCTTCCGCCCACCCACGGCGTCGATGATCGGCTGCGCGGTGTGCGCGGCGTCGATCACGACCACCTCGGAGTCGTCGCCGACGAGCCAGATGTTGTTGTCGACCTCCCATTCACCGCCGTCGAGCGCGAAGGTGCCCGACGTGACGACCCGGTCGACGCGGATCGGCGAGGTGCTCACAAGACCACCACCGAACGGAGGACCTCACCGCGGTGCATCGTCTCGAACGCCTTCTCGACGTCGTCGATGCCGATGCGCTCGGTGACGAACTTCTCGAGCGGCAGGCGTCCCTGCTGGTACAGGTCGACGTAGGTCGGGAAGTCGCGCTCGGGCAGGCAGTCGCCGTACCATGAGCTCTTGAGCGAGCCGCCGTGCGAGAAGAAGTCGATGAGCGGCATCTCGAGGGTCATGTCCGGGGTGGGCACGCCGACGAGGACGACGGTGCCGGCGAGGTCGCGCGCGTAGAAGGCCTGCTTGTAGGTCTCCGGGCGGCCCACGGCCTCGATGACGACGTCGGCGCCGAAACCGTTGGTCAATTCCTTGATGGCCTCGACCGCGTCGGTCGAGGTCGAGTTGACGGTGTGGGTGGCGCCGAGGTCGGTGGCCCACTCGAGCTTCTTGTCGTCGCGGTCGACGGCGATGATCGTGCCGGCGCCCGCCAGGCGCGCACCCATGATCGCGGCGTCGCCGACACCGCCGCAGCCGATGACGGCGACGGACTGGCCGCGGGTGACCCCGCCGGTGTTCACGGCGGCACCGAGACCGGCCATGACACCGCAGCCGAGCAGGCCGACGACGGCCGGATCGGCGCTCGGGTCGACCTTGGTGCACTGGCCGGCGTGGACGAGGGTCTTGTCGGCGAACGCGCCGATGCCCAGCGCCGGGGAGAGCTCGGTGCCGTCCTCGAGCGTCATCTTCTGCGTGGCGTTGAAGGTGTCGAAGCAGTACTGCGGCTGACCGCGCTTGCAGGCGCGACACTGGCCGCACACCGCGCGCCAGTTCAGGACGACGAAGTCGCCGACGGCGACCGAGTCGACACCCTCACCGACGGACTCGACGACACCGGCGGCCTCGTGGCCGAGCAGGAACGGGAACTCGTCGTTGATGCCGCCCTCGCGGTAGTGCAGATCGGTGTGGCACACGCCGCACGCGGCGATCGCGACGACGACCTCACCGGGTCCGGGATCGGGGATCACGATGGGCACGACCTCGACGGGCGCTCCCTTCGAGCGAGCGACGACTCCGCGGACTGTTTGCGACATGGTGTCTCCGTTTCGTGATGAGACCGGCAGTGTCCGGTGTTTCCGACTTCCGGTGATTCCGACCCTAGCCACTCCCGCGGTGCTCTGCTCCTGATCGTTCGGCGGGCCCGACCCGGCCGAACGGCCAGGCGCTGAGCGGCGAACTCGAATTGTCCGATTAGCGCATTTCCCTTGGATTTTGCGACTCGACGCTCGGGCCGGCATTTTCCGTCGCCACCTCGGAAAACCCGTGTCGATGTAACGCCGCGAGCGACCTTCACGAAATCCGTTACGACCCGCCGCACTTCGGCGGGCCGGCAATTCCTCGGTCAGAAACGGATTGGTAGAGGCCCATGGCACTTCGAAAGTCGCTGTCGCGTCGGCGGATTCTCGCCGGCGTCTTCGCCCCCACCGCGCTCGGAGTCGTGGCAGCGGCCGCGATCGTGCTTCCGCAACAGGACACCCCCACCGTTGCCGACCCGTATCTCGCCGGCCTGGCGAAGACCACCGAATGTCACGACATGGTCAGCCTGGGCATCGGTGGTCGCGGCGACATCCCTCGCGACGAGTCGAAGATGCTCGTCGACGAGAACGGCAAAAGACTTCCCGCCGGTCAGCAGGACGCCTACAGCAGTATGTGGGTGGATCCGGTGATCAATGCCCCGATGGGGGAGCACGCGGACGGCGAGGGATACGCCGCCATCTACATCGAGTACCCGGCCGACCTCGCCAGCTACGAGAACGCCGTGAACAAGGGCGCCGAGAACACCATCGAGGTCATGAAGGCCATCCGGAGGTCCTGCCCGAACACCCAGTTCGCCATCGTCGGCTTCAGCGAGGGCGCCGACGTCGCGCGCCGCGCCGCAATGGAGATCGGTGCGCAGGAGCAGGGCGAGGACGGTTCCTGGGACATCATCGATCCCGACTCCGTCAGCGGCGTGGTCATCCTCTCCGACGCCGGCCGCCAGGCGGGCGAAGGCTTCTTCCCCGGTGCGGAGAACGGCACGAACCCCGACGGTTTCGATCGCCCCTACCAGCCCGGCGGCGACGCCGTCCCCGGACGCGGCGTCCTCCCCGACACGAACGGCGGCTTCGGTCATCTCGCCGGCAAGGTCGCCTCGTTCTGCTCCGAGGGCGACTTCACCTGCTCGGCACCCGAGAACATCGCGCTGATCGAACTGCTCGCGAACGTGGGCCGTCAGGTCAACGGCGACGCTCTCGAGCGCGAGGGCCTGACCCCCGCGACCGGCGCAGATCTCGCCCAGGTCGTCGGCCGGGTCGCACTGCTCGCTCTCGCCGACATCTCGGCGAACCCGGACTGGATGCGGTCGGACGAGACCTTCCTCGAGGTGCTGATCAAGGTCTCCGACCCGAGCTACGACCCCGCCACCGCACGCCCCACCACGCCTGTGGCCGCCGACGCCGACGAGGACGCGACCGGAGAGGACGGCGCGGAGGCGCCCATCCCCGCGGAGCGTCTGTCCAACCTCGCGTACCTGCCGGAGAAGATCGTCAAGGAGGTCGTCGGGTTCATCCGGAGCAACCAGAACACCCTCGCGGTGGTGCTCGCCGACCCGTACGACCAGACCTTCGGTTACAACGAGGAGACTCGGGACCACTACGGTCACCACTTCGACTACTGGGACGACGACATCGACGGCAAGGGCACGTCCACCGTCGAGTACGCCGCCGCCTGGCTCGAGCACCTGGCCCGCGAGGCCAGGGAGGGCAAGAAGGTCGATCCGAAGAAGGTCGACCAGACCGCGGTGCTCATGATCGCCGAGGAGACGGCGAAGGCCGAGAGCGCCGAGGTGTCCACCACGCCGGAGACCTCGCCGTCCTCGACCGTGAGCGACGATGCGACGGTCGCCGACAGCAGCGTGCCCGCCGCCGTCGACGGCGCCCCGGCTCTCGCGGGCGACCCCGCCGCACCGGTGGATCCGCTCGCGACCGAGGCGGGCGTGCCGGCGGCCACGTCCACCCCGGTGACCACCACGGCCCCGGTCCCCACCCCGTCGGAGACCACGACTCCGGCCACGGGCGAGACCACCACCGACGCCGGATCGACCACCTCCGGAACGCCCACGACGACCGTCGCACCGACGACGACCACGTCGCCGGCACCGGCTGCCTGACCGTCCTCGACGGGCCACCCGACGACCGAGAAC
The DNA here is from genome assembly GCF_002215235.1 of Rhodococcus sp. BUPNP1. Lineage (NCBI taxonomy): Bacteria > Bacillati > Actinomycetota > Actinomycetes > Mycobacteriales > Nocardiaceae > Rhodococcus > Rhodococcus sp. BUPNP1. The sequence continues at coordinate 5,738 of NZ_NERM01000004.1, read as the reverse complement.
TCGGCGTCAGCCCGCGGCGCGGACCCCGGCCTCTGCACCGAGAGCCGCGGCCTCACCGCGAGTGCTGACGCCGAGTTTTCGTAGTACGCCGGCCACGTGGAACTTCACCGTCGACTCGCTCACGCCGAGGCGTTCGGCGATGACGCGGTTGCGCCGTCCGGCCACGAGATGTTCGAGGACCTCGATCTCCCGGGGCGCGAGGGCGGCGAGCGCATCGAGGGCGGGGCCGTCCGTCGCGGCGATCGGCAGGTCGAGCGGGAAGCTCACCGCGACCCGTGTCCCCCAGCCGGGCGTCGATTCGGATTCGATTCCACCGCCGAGGGTTTCGACGCGGTCGCGGAGCTGGCGTCCGAGTTCGACGACGTCGATCTCGCCGTTGCCGTCGTCGCGCACGTCCACCAGCAGGGTCGAGTCGTCGCAGGTCCACGCGACGCGCACCCGCGTCACGTCGGTCTGACCGGACATCGCCAGCACCGCGCCCCGGGCAATCGCGCGTGCCGCGTGCGCGACCTCGCCGGGCAGTCCCCGCCCACCCACCGGCGGAGCGACCATCTGCAGGTCGAGCGGACGGTGCCGCACCAGATCGCGCAGTTCACCGTGGAGTCGGGCGAACGCGGTGGTCAGCGCCTCCTCCGCGAGTTCGCGGTGCAGGTCCACCGCCGATCGCAGGCCGATCAGGGCCTCGGTCGCCGTCTCCCGCGCCGTGGTCCGGGCACGGGTGTCGTCGAGATCCTTCGACCGCAGGGTCGCGAGGATGGTCTCGAGGGTCACGGCATGGGATTCGGTGAGTTCGGCGACGGTGCGGGCCCGCTCCGCCGAGGCGGCCCGCGATTCCGCGAGGTAGGCCGGGCTGGCGGTGTGCACCTGCAACCGGATGCCGGTCGCGACCACGCCGAACGCCGCCCGCACGAGGTCGAGGGCCGCGGACGTGGCCCGGGCCCCGCGCGGCACGAGCACCAGGAGCGTGTCGGTGCTGTCGAGGATCGCGCACACCTCACGATCGCGACCGGCGAGACGGAAGCTGCCGCGCCGGATCTCCCCCGCGGCGAGTTCGTTCCGCACCCGATCCAGCTCGGCGATGGTCACCCGGTCGACGATCGACGGGTCGCCGGCCACCTTCCGCGGCCGTCCGGTGCATTCCCTCGTGAAGATCACCATGGCGCTGTGCGGAGCGAGGTCGTCCACATAGGTGGAGAAGCGCTGCGCGATCTCCGCGAGCGGACCGGTCAGGACGTCGCGCAGTTCGGCGATCAGGACCTCGGGACGACGGGCAGCGGGACTCACGTGCCCACGATATCGGCGTCCACCGGCGCCCTTCCCGGCGAGCCATCCCTCGGCGACGCGAGCATCGCGTACTGCGCACTTCGGCCCCTCGCACCCCGACCGGCGGTAACATTCCGACCACTGGGGCGACTTCGATTCCTCGTCCGTGGGAGGTGCTGCGAACCGTGGCGGACCCCCGCTCGACGACGGGCACCGCGACCGCGATCGACGGTCGCGACGGGTTCCCCGCGACCGTGCCCGGTCTGCTGCTCGACCGGGTGTCCCGCTCCCCCGACTCCGTCGCCTACCTGCGTCCCGACGGCGAGCGGTGGCGCCCCTCGACGTGGACGGACGTTCGGCGGGAGGTCTTCGACCTCGCGGCGGGACTGATCGGCCGGGGTGTGGAAGCCGGATCGCGGGTCGCGATCTGCGCGACGACCTGTTACCGGACCGTCGTCGCCGACCTCGCGATCGCGTGCGCGGGCGGCGCCACCGTCCCGATCTACCCGGCGACCCGCGACGACGAGGTGCGGTCGCAGATCCGGCGTGCGCACGCCGTCCTCACCGTCGCCGACCGGCCGATCGCCACCACCGATCTCCTGGGCACCGACGGACTCGGCGAGCTCGCCGCCGAGGGTCGTCGTCTGCTGCGCACCGACCCCGGCGTCGTGGAGCGACGGATCGCGGCGCTGTCCCCGGACGACGAGGCCGCGCTGATCTACACGGCGTGCGAGGACGGCCGCACCAAGGGCGCGTGCCTGACCCATCGGGGCACGACCTACGGTGCCCGTGCCGTCGCGCAGACCGGCATGATCTCGTCGTCCGACCGTCAGTTGCTGTGGTTGCCGCTCGCGCACGTCTTCGGCCGGTCGTTGCTGATCATGGCCATGCACACGGGCGTGAGCACCGCCGTCGACGGTCGCGCCGACCGCGTCACCGCGAATCTGCGGACGGTCCGGCCGACCTTCCTGGGATCGGTCCCGCACGTGCTCGGGAAGATCGCCCGGCTGGAACGGGACGAGCTCGGGGGTCGGCTCCGCTTCGTCATCTCCGGATCGGCGCGATTGTCCGAAGACGTCGCCCGGCGGTTCGAGCAGCTCGGTGTGCCGGTGCTCGAGTGTTACGGGATCACGGAGACGTCGGGACCGTCGTGCGCGAACCTGCTCGGCGCGCACCGGCCCGGCACGGTCGGCCGGCCGCTGCGCGGCACGGAGGTCCGGATCGCCGATACCGGTGAACTTCTCATCCGCAGTCCCGGAGTGATGACCCGTTACCACGACGATCCCGCGGAGAGTGCCGCCGCGCTCGACGCCGACGGCTGGTTCCACACGGGCGATCTCGCCGAGATCGACGCCGACGGATTCGTCGTCGTGACAGGGCACCGCAAGGACACCTTCAAGACCAGCACCGGAAAGTACGTCGGCCCCACCGCACTCGCGGACCGCTGGAGGAGGGTGTGCCCGGGCAGCGAACTCGTCGTGGCCGGGGAGCTGCGCCCCTACTGCGTCGGCCTCGTGTTCACCGCCGCGCCGGAGCCGGTCGTCGCGGCCGCGCTGGAGCAGCTCAACGCCCGATCGGATCCGTGGGAACGCATCCGCCGATTCGTCACGGTGAGCGCGTCGCCGGACGCCGACGATCTCGACCCGGCCGGGCGTCCGATCCGTGATCGCGTGCTCGCCCGGTACGCCCGTCTCGTCGACGAGATGTACGCGAACGGTCGTCGCGCGGGCCAGGACGGGTCGCGGCAGCCGAATGCCGTCTGAAGTAAGGTTCGCCTAAACGCAGGTCACCGCGCGGCCGGAGAGTCCGGTCGTTCCGCCGTCCACGATCCCCTGCCGAGGAGAACGCACCCATGGCCCGTAGTCTTCGCCCCATCGAGGTCTTCCCGATCACCACGCGGTACCTGAAGGTGCTCCGCGTGACGGACGTGAGCCCCGGGATGCGACGGGTGACCCTCGGGGGCGAACAGTTGCAGGCGCACGTCGCGCCGAACGGGTTCCCGGTGGAGGCGTTCCGGTCCGACGGTGTGGACGACGAGTTCAAGCTGATGTTCAAGCATCCCGAACTCGACGAGGCCCTCGGCCCCACCCAGGCCGACGGCGTGGTGAACTGGCCGCGCGATCCGAAGCTGCTCATGCGCACCTACACCGTCCGGCGCTGGGATCCGGTCGCCGGCGAGATCGACGTGGACTTCGTGCGCCACGGCGTGGGTCCCGCGTCGAGCTGGTCGTACCGCGCGGAACCCGGTGAGACCATCCAGATCGCCGGACCGAAGTCGTCGGCCGGACACCCGCAGGGCGTGGACTGGACGCTCGTGGCAGGCGACGAGACGGCTCTGCCGGCCATCGGGCGCTGGCTCGAGAACTGGCCGGAGGGTGCACGCGGCCGGATCTTCGTCGAGATCGCCGACGACTCGCATCAGCAGGATCTTCCCGTTCCCGACGGGGTGGCGCTGACCTGGCTGAGCCGCGACGGCGCCGAGCCTGGCACGACGACCCTGTTGTTCGATGCCCTCCGGGCCGCCGAGTGGTGGGACGGCACGGTCTTCGCGTGGGTGGCCGGTGAAGCCCTCACGCTCACCCCGATCCGGCGGTGGCTGCGCAACGAGAAGGGCCTGCCCAAGGAGCAGGTGGAGGTCACCGGTTACTGGCGTCGTCAGGAGGTCGCGGTGTCGGAGGCCGACGCCTCCCTGCCCGATTTCGAGGCGACCGAGGACGAACGCGACCGCTTCGACGAACTGGCCGAGATCGCACCGGGTTTCGCGCTGCGGGTCGCGGCGACCATCGGACTGGCGACGGCCTTCGACGCGTCGCCGCGCACCCTCGACGAACTCCTGGCCAAGACCGGAACCGACCGCACCGGTCTGGGCAAACTGCTCCGCTATCTCACTGCCGTGGGGGTGGCCGAGGATCTCGGCGAGGGCCGGTTCCAGCTCACCGGCGTCGGCCGTGAACTCGAGGACGACCACCACATCGAGGAACTGCGACTCGACGGCGTGCACGCGCAGCGGGAACTGGCGGGCATGCTCGCGCTCCTCGCCGCCGTCCGCACGGGTCACGGGGACGACGCACAGCGGTTCGGGAAGAGCTTCGCGCAGCGCATCGCGGACGACACCGCCCTCCTGACGGACCGGTACGAGCAGGAAGCCGAGATGGCCGTCTACTTCGCCGGTGCCCTCGCGGCGAAGGTGCCCGCCGACGTCATGACGATCGTGGTCTCCGGTGAGGCCGCCGGTTCCTACGCCCACGCCCTCGTCACGGCGAATCCGTCGGCACGGGCGACCGTGGTGGCCGCGCCGTCGGAGATCGAGGTCCTGCGTCGCGTCCACGGCGAGCACGAGCGCGTCGCCTATACGCCGGGCAGCATGCTCGAAGCCCGGCCCGAGCCGGTCGACGCGGTGCTGCTGAGCGGGCGGTTGAACGAACTGCCCGAGGCCGACGCCGTGCACGTGCTGCAGCAGGCGGCGGCCGGACTGAATCCGGGCGGCCGGGTCCTCGTCTTCGGCACTGTGCTCGACGACATCGCCGGTGAGCACGACTACGAGGACGATCTCATCGACTTCGCGCTCAGCGGCGGCGGTGGTCGTACGCACGAGGACCACCTGGCACTGTTCGAGGCGGCCGGCCTCGCGGAACCCGAGCGCACGACGGTGGGCTGGGGCATGACGCTGTACACGTCCACCGGCTCGGCGGGCTGAGATCGTGGGAATGCAGCGGCCTCGCGACGCGCGGGGCCGCTGCAGAACGACGAGAAGAGCTGCTGCGAGGAAGTCTCCCGCGAGGAATGTCTTCCGAACGGTGGACCTAGCGGGAGGCTTATCGAAACTTGCCCCAGCGCTGGACGGATGGTCCCGAGCCACAGGGCTATTCGGAAGCGTGCGTGTCCACCAGGCGCACCGAGGCGGAGCCTTCCTCAGCTGTCTCGACCGGATGAGGTTCGTCAGGTTCCGGAAGTTCAGGGCCGAGCCGCGGAGGCGCTCCAGGCACCCGTTGACGGTCCCGGTCGGGCCGTTGCACGTGCCGGTCCGGTCGAAGAACGCGAGGATGTCTCGTGGGCGAGACGCCGCGTGTCCGTCCCGCGCGAGAGCGCCCGGCTACCGCATCCCCGGCACCACGGGTCCGGCTCGGCGACGCGGCACTCGATCACCGCGCGATCCGGCTCGAGCAGCTGACCGACGGCCACAAGACCGAGCTCGTCGAGGTGGAAGAAGACGGTCAGGTCGGGGGTCGCGAAGGTAGCGTGGTGCACGTCGAGGTCTTCCGGCGGATGGTCAGTGTGAGAGCTTCCATCATCGGAAGGCCTCGACTTTCATCCGGCGACCGACGCGCTCAGCCACCCACCCCCTCAACTGCGACACTCCTATTGACTTGCTGTCAAGCGGCGGTCGTTTGGCGTCGAGGCTGCAGCGTCTGGACGATGAGTGGATAGAGCTGCCGAACGAGATACCGTTTCAGGCAGCGGATGATTTCCATCTT
>NZ_NERM01000039.1:0-28892 GCF_002215235.1 Rhodococcus sp. BUPNP1 | reverse complement strand
CCCCCACCGCCTTCCCATTAGAGTGGACGCAGCCGAGAGCCCGACGAACCCGACCCCTCGAGGAGACCCGTTGACCCCGGTAGTGCTCAGATGCGGTGACGTGCCATTGCCGTTGGCGCTGACCCCCGTGACCGCACTGTCTGCGCCTGCCCTCCCCGAGAAGGACGACTTCGAGGACGTCTTCGCCCACCTGGAGTCGGTGGAGGACCCTCGTCTGGTCGTCGTCGGCGACGACGCGGCCTTCGCCGCGACCGTCACCCGGCTGATGCGCACCGAACGTCTCGACCTGGAGATCGCGTACGTCCCGGAGAAGCGCACCCCAGCCACGGAGGCGTACGGGCTGCGGACGGGGTCGAAGGCCGCCACCGTCGCCCTGCAGGGGGTCGCGAAGCCGTTGCCGCTCATCCGCGACGACGCCGGTATCGCCCTCGTCGGCCGTGCGCTGCTGTGCGGGGAGAACGGCGACGCGCTCGTCGGGGAGGCCTACGTCGACGACACCCGCCTGTTCTCCGGCACGGTGCCCGGCATCCGCGTCGAACCCACACCGGCGATGCCGGGTCTACGGGCCGCGATCGACCGCCCGCGCTGGTTCGGCGGCTACAAGTGGCTGACGGGCCGGGCAATGCAGTTGGGTTCCCCCGCCGCGGTCGTCACCCGCGACGGGGTCGCGAACCCCCGGGCTCTCAAGCGGTCGACCTTCTACCGGCACGACAAGAAGTGGAAGCTCGTCCGCTGAGACCCATTTTCAGCCGACGTCGACATTTTGTCGGCTCAGCCGACGTCGACCCTCTGTCGGCTCAGCCGACGTTGACCCCGTAGTCCCGCGCGATGCCCGCCAGGCCGGAGGCGTAGCCCTGGCCGATGGCGCGGAACTTCCACTCGCCACCGTGGCGGTACAGCTCGCCGAAGACCATCGCGGTCTCGGTGGACGCATCCTCGGTGAGGTCGTAGCGGGCGAGTTCCCGGCCGTCGGCGCGGTCGACGACGCGGATGAACGCGTTGCGCACCTGGCCGAACGACTGGCCGCGCGCGTCGGCGTCGTGGATCGACACCGGAAAGACGATCGACTTGACCTCCGCGGGAACGGCGACGAGGTCGACGTTCACGCTCTCGTCGTCGCCCTCGCCCTCACCGGTGAGGTTGTCGCCGGTGTGCTCGACGGAGCCGTCCGGCGAACGCAGGTTGTTGTAGAAGACGAAATGCTGGTCGGACAGGACCTTGCCGTTCTCGCCCGTCAGCAGTGCGCTGGCGTCGAGATCGAAGTCCGCGCCGGTCGTCGCGCGCACGTCCCAGCCGAGACCCACCGTCACCGCCGTCAGGTTCGGAGCCTCCTTCGACAGCGAAACGTTGCCGCCCTTGGCCAAGCTCACACCCATACCGAATCCTCTCGCTCGATGATCGTTGCCTACCGCCACCCTAGTGAAGACCGGACGAGTCGGGCAGGGACGTGTGAAGGCCGTCCCGCAGGGGTAGTCGCAGTGCACCGGACGATGGCCGGGGACGGCGTTCCCGGCCATTCGGTATGTACGCCGGATGTCGCGTGAGGGAGAAGAGGGTCGGCTGTGGTGATTCGAGTCGCGTCGGTTCCTGCGTCGCACGTCTACGTGAGGCACCTCGCGTGCCCGGAGGGCGACGACGTGATCCGGTTGACGGATCCGGTTCCCGCCGACGGCCGCAAGGTTCCCGGGGGCTGGTGGCCGCCGTTGATGCTCGAACCGGGCTGGGTGAGCGACCACCACGAGGAATTCGACGTCTTCCATATCCATTTCGGTTTCGACGCGATCGGTGCGGAGCAACTGCAGGACGTCGTCGCCGAACTCGCCGAGCACGACAAGCCTCTCGTGTACACGGTGCACGACCTGCGGAACCCGCACCATCCCACGCCCGGTGAACACCACAAGCAACTCGACGTGCTGATCCCGGCCGCGGACGAACTGATCACCCTCACGCCGGGCGCTGCCGAGCGGATCCGTCTGCGCTGGGGACGGGAGGCGACGGTCCTGCCGCACCCGCACGTCGTCGAACAACACTGGCTCGAACGACCGCGTCGCGACGAGAACCCGTTCGTCGTGGGTGTCCACGCGAAGAGCCTGCGCGCGAACATGGATCTGTTCCCGGTGCTCGACACGCTGGCCGAGACCGTGCAGTCCCTTCCGGACGCGGTGTTGCAGATCAACGTGCACGACGAGATCTTCGATCCCGACAATGCGTACTGGTACAACCCGGACACCGGTTCCCGCATCCTGCAGTACGGGGAGCACCCCCGGGTGGACGTGCGGGTGCATCCGTACTTCTCCGACGACGAACTGTGGCAGTACCTCTCGGATCTGTCGGTGTCGGTGCTGCCCTACCGTTTCGGAACCCATTCGGGTTGGCTCGAGGCGTGTTTCGACCTCGGCACCGCGGTGGTCGCGCCGAGTTGCGGCTTCTACGGCGAGCAGCGCCGGTGCGGTGTGTACACCTACGACGAGGACACCTTCGACGCCGACTCGCTCGACCGGTGCGTGCGAGAACTGTACGAGAGCAGGGATCTTCCGCGAGCCGACTGGTCGCAGCGTATGGACGAACGTCGCGCGCTGGCACGCGCACACCGTGACATCTACCTGCGGGCGATGAGCGGCCGGAGCGGATCATGACGCCGTTGCGCATCGCGCTCATCGCGTCGAACAGGTATCCGATCCGCCAGCCCTTCGCCGGCGGACTCGAAGCGCACGTGTGGCATCTCGCCCACGCGCTCGGCAAGGACGGCCACGAGGTGACGCTCTTCGCCGCACCGGAATCCGATCCGGAACTTCCGGCCTCGTTCCTCGAGGTGCCGTCGTTCGAGGTCAGCGAACTCGCACGCAGCGACGTGTCGATGCCCCCGGCGAACGGCTTCCTCGGCGACCACCACGCCTATCTGTCGCTGATGCTCGATCTCGCCGGCCCGTCCGCCGATGCCTTCGACGTCGTGCACAACCACAGCCTGCACTACCTGCCGATCGCGATGGCCCGCATGTTGCGCACCCCGTTGCTCTGCACGCTGCACACGCCGCCGACGCCGTGGCTCGAGTCGGCGATGGCGACCCCGGGGGGATGCCCGGGCACGTTCGTCGCGGTCAGCCGGCACACCGCGTCGGCCTGGGAACACGCCACGCCCGGTCCGGTGGCGGTCGTGCCCAACGGTGTGGACCTCGGAGCGTGGCCGGTCGGTTCGGGTGGTGAGGACCTGATCTGGTTCGGTCGCCTCGTACCGGAGAAGGGTGCACATCTCGCGATCGAGGCCGCGCGCCGGGCCGGTTACCGGCTGCGGATCGCGGGCCCGATCAGCAACCGCGGGTACTTCGCGGAGCACGTCGAACCGTTCCTCGGTCCCGACGTGACCTATCTCGGTCATCTCTCCCAGCCGGATCTCGCTGCTGCGGTGGGGAGTTCGGCAGCGGCACTCATCACCCCACAGTGGGACGAACCGTACGGGCTCGTCGTCGCCGAGTCCCTCGCGTGCGGCACACCCGTGGTGGCCTTCGCGCGCGGCGGCATCCCGGAGGTGGTCGACGAAAGCAGCGGATGCCTGGTCGCGCCGGACGACATCGACGGCCTGGCCGCGGCGATACCCCGCGCGGCCGGCCTGTCCCGTGCCTCCGCTCGAGCCCGCGCGGAGCAGCGCTGTTCGGAGCGCACGATGGTCGACGCCTACGTCTCGCTGTACCGGGAACTCGCGGGAGCGGCATGATCGGCTACTACATCCATCACCACGGGCACGGGCACCGTACCCGCGCGAGCAGCATCTGCGCGCGTCTGCGGACGCCGGTGACGGCACTGTCGTCGGCGCCGCTCGGCACCGCCGCCGATGCCTTCGACGACGTGGTGCTGCTCCCCCGCGACGACCTCGCCGTCGACACCGCCCAGGATCCGACGGCCCACGACGTCCTCCACTGGGTGCCCACCCACGACGACGGTCTGCGCGAGCGCATGCACGCGCTCGGTTCGTGGATCGCCGCGACCCGCCCGAGTCTGCTGGTGGTGGACGTGTCGGTCGAGGTGACTCTCCTCGCCCGCCTGTACGGCGTCCCTGTGGTGGTGCTCGCGATGCCGGGCGAACGCACAGACACCGCGCACATGCTGGCCTACAGCGTCGCCGACCATCTCATCGCACCGTGGTCGCAGGACGTCTACGACCCGCACTGGCTGCGCTCGTATCAGACCTCGTACGTCGGCGGCATCAGCCGTTTCGACGGTCGCCCGGCACCCGCGCCGGCAGTCGGTGAGAAGCCGAAGGTCCTCGTCATGAGCGGCAGCGGCGGGTCGTCGATCACCGTCGACGACCTGCACCGATTCTCGTCGCGCTTCCCTCAGTACGAGTGGGAGGGTCTCGGTGTCGCCGGTGGTCCGTGGATCGACGACCCGTGGCCCGTCCTCACCGGCGCCGACGTCGTGATCGGGCACGCGGGTCAGAACACCGTCGCCGACATCGCGGCCGCCGCGCGACCTGCAGTCGTCATCGCCGAACCCCGACCGTTCGACGAACAGCACTCCACCGCAACGGCTCTGGAGAAGGCCGGACTGGCGGTGGGGCTCGACGGGTGGCCCGACCCGGACCGCTGGCCCGAACTGATCGAGCGAGCACGCGGTCTCGACCCCGTCGAATGGAAACGCTGGCAGGTCGACGGTGCCGCGGCACGTGCGGCTGCGATCCTGGACGAACTAGCGGAGAGATCGTGACGGTCTCGGTCGTCACCGTCGCTGCGGGTCGCAGCACCCATCTACGACGGCAACTCGACGGCCTCGCATGCAGCACCCGGACACCCGACGAGCACATCGTCGTCGCGATGGGTGATCCGGAGGTCGCGGAGGTCGTCGCCACGGCCGGCTCGCCGGCGCGGGTGGTGGAGATGGACGTCGACTCCGCGAAACTGCCGGTCGGAGAAGCGCGGAATCTGGGCGCGCGGACGGCGTCGTCGGATCTGCTCGTCTTCCTCGACGTCGACTGCATCCCGGCTCCCGACCTGATCGAACGGTATGCCGAGGCGGCCGGTCGGCACCCGGCCGCACTGCTCAACGGCCCCGTCACCTACCTGCCCGAACCGGGACCCGACGGCTACGACCTCGCCCGGCTGGGTGACTCGATCGCTCCGCATCCGGCGCGGCCGTTCCCGCCCGATCACGAGATCACGCTGGACGACAGGCACGAATTGTTCTGGTCGCTGTCCTTCGCAGCCCGGTCGCTCGTATGGGATCGCATCGGTGGGTTCTGCACCGCCTACAGCGGATACGGCGGCGAGGACACCGATTTCGGACAGAAGGCCGCCCGTGCCGGAGTCCCCATGGCCTGGGTCGGCGGCGCCCACGCCTTCCACCAGTACCACCCGGTGTCGAGCCCACCGGTCGAGCATCTCGACGACATCCTCACCAATGCCGCGCTGTTCCACCAGCGTTGGGGGTGGTGGCCGATGCGGGGGTGGCTCGACGAGTTCGAGCGGATGGGCCTCGTCCAATACGATGCGGACGAGCGGCGATGGAGGAAGGTGACCTCGCCTCGACCCTGAGGGGAATCCGTGTCCGAGGTCGTCGGGATGCTCGAACGCATCGGTGCGTGGAGCCCGTACTTCCGGGTGGGTACCGGTCCCGTCGACGACACGTGGCGTCCGACCTCCGATCTGCGCGATCCCGCTGTCCGCGACGCTCTGGTGGCCACGACTGCCGCGCGGATGGGCACCGACGAGATGCGGGTCGCGGCGTCGACGTTCTTCTTCGGTTACGTGGCACGTCTGTGGTCGGTGGCTGTCGGTTCCGTCGTGGACTCCGGCCGGTGTGTCCGGCTCGATCCCGGGCAATTGTTGTGGCGCGACGACGCCGGCCTCCAATTGCACATCGTCGACCCGGAGTTCGGTGGCGAAGCGGCGGTCGAAGTGCTCGACGTGCAGGTCGAACCGCTCGTCGACGCATGGAGCGAGGTGATCGCGTCCGGTGCGTTGTGGGGCAACACGGCATCGGCCCTGGTCGGGGCGGCGCAGATGATCGGCGCCGATGCGCGACCCCACGTCGACGCCCTGATGAGCGATCCGCGTCTCGCCGACGCCCTCGACCCGAGAACCGGTCGACGTCGTAGCTGCTGCCTCTACTACCGCATGCCCGGTGGCGGGTTGTGCGGCGACTGCGTCTTCCGATCGTGAACAGCAGAGCGCGACTTGGTCATCGGTGCGCGCACTTACGCGCTCCGATGACCGTTTCGCGCGCCGCTCCGGCTCCGCGTCGTTTCGTGGTCTCGGACGATGAGGCAGAATGCCCCGGATGAGCTCACGTCGTCGAAGAATTCTCGTTGTCGTGTCCTCGGTGATCGGGGTGCTGGTCGTCGCCGCGGTCGCGATCTTCCAGCTCGCGAACTCGCGCACCTTCCAGTTGTTCGGGGCCCTCGTCCATCGGGTGGAGACGCCCGAGAAGGTGGTCGCGCTGACTCTCGACGACGGGCCGAGCGCTCTCACCCCGCAGGTCCTGCAGACCCTCGAGGACGCCGACGTCCCGGCCACCTTCTACGTCACCGGATCGGAACTCGAACAACGACCCGAGCTCGGCCGGGCCATCGTCGAGGCCGGCCACGAACTCGGCAACCACACCGCGACGCACCGCAGGATGATGCTCGTCGGTGGCGGCACGGTGGCCGAGGAGATCGAGCGCACCGACGCGGCGATCCGGGAGACCGGGTTCGACGGGGAGATCACCTTCCGCCCGCCCTACGGCAAGAAGCTCGTCGCGCTCCCCCGTTATCTCGACCAGCACGACCGCACCACCGTGATGTGGGACGTCGAACCGGATTCCGACTCGTCCGACACCGACACGATCGTGCAGACCGCGCTCGACGAGACACGTCCCGGCTCGATCGTCCTGCTGCACGTCATGTATCCCTCCCGGACGGCGTCGCTGGAGGCGATTCCTGGGATCGTCGACGGCCTGCGCGCCGAGGGGTACCGGTTCGTCACGGTGTCGGAACTGCTCGACATGCAGCCCTCGTGAACAGCGGAGCGCGAATCGGTCATCGGTGCGCGCAATTACGCGCTCCGATGACCGTTTCGCGCTCTGATCCGGTCGGTCCCGAAGTCGTCAGGTGAACGGGACTCCGCCGGTGACGGCGATGGTCTCCCCGGTGATGTAGCTCGACTCCTGGGAGGCGAGGAAGACGTAGGCCGGGGCGAGTTCGGCGGGCTGGCCGGGGCGACCGAGCGGGGTGTCCTTGCCGAACTGCTCGTACGCATCCTTCGGCATCGTGGCCGGAATGAGCGGCGTCCAGATCGGGCCGGGTGCAACCGCATTGACGCGGATACCCTTGCTCGCCACATCGGAGGCGAGGCCTTTCGTGAAGTCGACGATGCCGGCCTTCGTGGTGGCGTAGTCGAGCAGACCCGGCGACGGGCTCACTGCCTGGATCGAGGTGGTGTTGACGATCGTCGAACCCGGCCCCATCGCGGCGACGGCGAACTTCGACAGCCAGAACAGGGCGTAGAGATTCGTCTTCATCACGCGGTCGAACTGCTCGGTGGAGATGTCACCGATGCCGCCGGGTTCGAGATGCTGATAGGCGGCGTTGTTGACGAGGATGTCGATGCCGCCGAGTTCGGACACCGTCGTGTCGATCAATCGTCGGCAGAACTCCTCCTCCCGGATGTCGCCGGGCATGCGCACCGCGCGGCGTCCCGCCTGTTCGACGAGTTCGGCGGTCCGCTTGCCGTCCTCGTCCTCCTCGTCGAGATAGGCCAGGACGACGTCGGCGCCCTCCCGCGCGAAGGCGACCGCGACCGCCCGTCCGATACCGGAATCACCACCGGTGATCAGCGCGCGGCGACCTTCGAGTCGTCCGCTCCCCCGATACGTCGCCTCACCGTGGTCGGGCGCGGAGAGGAGATCGGCGGTCGCGCCGGGGTAGGCGATCTCCGGTTGCTCCTCGAGCGGCGGAACCGGGTGCTGTTCTCCCGGGTGCTGCATGCGGTACTGGTCCTGGTCCGGCATTCTCGCCCTCCCTCGATCGGGTTCGTATGGGGCGGTACCCGATGCACCACAGCGCCACACCGGCACCCCTCCCGACGGCTGTGTCGGAGCATAATTGCAGGTGGACGACATGAGCGAGGTCACATCGGCGTCCGGCGCATAATGGCCACCCATGTGTCGGAACGGAGAGGTCGAGGCATGAGCGCGGACGGTACGAGCGCGGACCTGTCGGCCTATCGGAACGACTTCGCCCGGATCGAGAAGAAGGTCGCCGGGGAGTTCGACGCCGGTCGCCGCGGACGGGTCCTGGCGATCTGCGTCGTCGTCCTGACGGTGTGCATGGTGCTTCCGCAGACGTCGTCGGCGTGGTCGTGGACGGTCTTCGGCAGTTGGTTCGGCGACACCGCGCCCGTGGCCGTGCCGCTGCGGATCTTCGCGGTCCTGGCCCTCGTGTTCGGGGTGGTGATCTCGACGCTGGCGTTGTGGCTGCGACGGTGGAAACTGGCGTCGCTCGCGATGCTCGGCTCGGGACTGTCGTCGTTCTTCGGACTGTTGGCGTACTGGTCGCAGGCGGGGATGATCACGAACGCTCCGCATCACCCCACCGCCGCGCTGATCGCCGAATGGCTGGTCATGATCGTGATGACGTCGCAGTGGTTGCCGATCGTGCTGAGCCGGTCGCCCACGGACGTCCCGCCCCGGCCGCATCCGCTGCGGACCGGTCGCCGGTAGGTCAGCGCTCGACGAGCGAACCCATCTTCTTCGCCAGGAACTCGATGCTGCGACGCGGCATGAGCCTGGCGAGCAGGTCGAGCATCGTCGCGTCCTTGCCGATGCACACCCGGAAGGTGCCCTTCTCGATCGCGTCCGCGATCCTGCGGGCGGCCTCGGCGGACGAGGTGATCCTGACGGAGGCGTCGGTGCTGCGTCCCGGGATCGCGGCACCGGAGTTCTCGGCGATGCCGGTGCGGACGGCGCCGGGGAACACCAGCGTCACCGCGACCTTCGTCGTGCGCAGTTCGGCATACAGACCTTCGGTGAGCAGCTTGACCGCCGCTTTGCTCGCGCCGTAGACCGACTGGCCCGGCACCGGCACGAAGGCACCCATGCTCGACACATTGAGCAGGCTTGCCTCGGGCCGGCTCAGCAGCTCGGGGAGGAATGCCTTGCACATGTGCACGACGCCCCAGTAGTCGACGTCGAGGACCTTGTTCATCTCGTCGTACGGCAGGTCGGCGAACGGGACGAACTTCTGGATGATGCCGGCGACGTTGGCGACCCCGTCGACCTGCCCGTGTGCTGCGGTCACCTCGCCCACCAGGGCTTCGACGGCGGCGCGATCGGAAACGTCGACCGTGTGGGTGGTCAGACGGTCGTCGTACGCGACCACCAGGGCACGGGTGCCGTCGAGAGCCTCGGCGCGGAGGTCGACCGCCGCGACCCGCGCCCCACGCACGAGGAGTTCGAGGACGACGTCGCGTCCGATCCCGTTGCCTCCACCGGTGACGACGAAAACCCTGTCACGGATCTGCATGCTGCCTCCTCGTGTCGTTGGGTCCAGTCAATCCGGTCCGGCGACCCGACGCCACCCGAAGTGTGCGCGTGCACGTCTTCGGGTATCCGCCCGGACACGAGTCGGCCCAGCGTACGGAGGTAGAAGTGACGACGTCGAAGAAGAAGGACGACGAGGTGCGCAAGGACCCGCCGGGTCCGGTCGATCACGGTCGTAACGGCGGCATGGCGACCCGGGAGAACGCCCCCGAGGTGGTCGAGCGTTCGGACGACGACGAGAAGTGACCCGATCCGGACGATGTGAACGGCCACGAGGCCACCGATCGGGCCGATAGGTTGAGTACATGCAGTTCGCCGAACCGGCCGAACAGTACAACCGCTTCATGGGCCGCTACGCAGCGACGCTCGCGCCCGCCCTGGCGGACGCGGGTGGGGTAAGGGGCGGGCATCGGGTCTGCGACGTGGGATGCGGACCGGGTGGGCTCACCCGTGAACTGGTCGCCCGGGTCGGCGCAGCGAACGTCGCAGCGATCGACCCCGCTCCCCAGTTCGCGGCGGCGTGCCGGCAGATCGCACCGGAGATCGACGTCCGCGTCGGGGTGGCCGAGAACCTGCCGTGGCCGGACGGAACGTTCGACGTCACCCTGGCATCGTTGGTTCTCGGATTCATGAACGATCCCGAACTGGGTGTGCGGGAGATGGTGCGGGTGACCCGTCCGGGCGGCACCGTCGCCGCGTGCATGTGGGACACCACGGCCGGCGGGATGACGATGCTCCGCGTCTTCTGGACCGCAGTGGGAACGGTCGAGCCCGGCACTCCGGGTGAGAGGACACTGCCCGGTACCAGCGAGGGCGACATCGCCGAGCGGTTTCGGCGGGCGGGTCTGCACGAGGTGGTCGGCGGCGCCCTGTCCGCGCGCGCCGATTACGCCGATTTCTCCGACTTCTGGGAGCCCTTCACGTTCGGTGTGGGACCGGCCGGTCGGCACCTGGTCTCGATGTCCGAAAGGCACCGCGTCGCAGTGCGTGACGCCTGCCGTGCTGCTCTTCCGTCCGGACCGTTCTCGCTCGACGCCCGCGCCTGGTATGCGCGGGGAACGGTTCCGGACGAACGGAACTCACCCTCCCCGCAGTAGATAGGTGTCCATTACCCAGCCGCGGGCCTGCTTGGCCCGGACACGGGCCTCACGGATCGCGGGAAGCACCTCGGCAAGCTTGCCCGCGACGAGTTCTTCGTCGTCGGTTCCCAGATTCGCACCCCACCAGATGCTCCACGTCCCCTCGAGGTCGGCGCAGGCAAGGCCGCCGTCGAGCATCACCACGATGTTCGACGCACCCTCTGCGACGTCCCGAAGCAACCGACGACCGGTCGTCACGGTGATCGGCCCGCCGATGGTGTTGAGCACGAGACGATGTCGGGCCGCGAGCAGTTGCACGCTGCTGATACCGGGAAGGACGTCGTAGTCGAACCGCGCCCTCCCACGTTCGAGGATGCGTTCGACGACGCGGATCGTGCTGTCGTACAGGCTCGGATCCCCCCAGACCAGGAAGCCGACCGCCTCGTCCTCCCGAACCTGTTCGAGCAGAACGGTCTCGTACGCCTCCGCGCGGGCGGCGTGCCAGTCGCGCACCTCGTCTCCGTAGCGCTCCGGGTTCCGGTCGCGGGGCGGGTCGGGCACCACGATCATCCGGTGGGAGCCGGAGGTGTGACGGCGCAGGATCTCTTCGCGGACCGCCACGAGATCGTCCACGCCCCGCTTCTTGTCGGGCACGAGGAAGACGTCGATGCTCTCGAGGGCGCGCACCGCCGCCACCGTGAGATCGTCCGGTCCCCCGGGGCCGATCCCGATGAGCCGAACCCTCACCCCCGGTCCTCGAGATCGCCCTCGACGTCGAGATAGGCCTGCTGCAGTCTGTTCATCGTCTCGGGATCCGGTTCGCCCCACAGCCCGCGATCGGCGGCCTCGGTGAGCCGTTCGACGATCCCGCGCAGCGCCCACGGATTCGCTTCGCGGAGGAACTGCTGGTTCTCCGGGTCGAGCGCATAGCTCTGTGCGAGCGACTCGTACATCCAGTCCTCGACGACACCGGCGGTGGCGTCGTAGCCGAACAGGTAGTCGACGGTCGCGGCGAGTTCGAATGCGCCCTTGTAGCCGTGCCGGCGCATCGCACCGATCCACCGCGGGTTGACGACCCGAGCGCGGAAGACCCGTGCGGTCTCCTCCGCCAGTGAGCGGGTGCGCACCGCATCGGGGGTGGTGGAATCGCCGATGTACGCCTTCGGGTCGGTGCCCGTCAGCGCCCGCACCGTCGCGACCATGCCGCCGTGGTACTGGAAGTAGTCGTCGGAGTCGGCGATGTCGTGTTCGCGGGTGTCGGTGTTCTTCGCCGCCACGGCGATCCGTCGGTAGTTCGTGCGCATGTCGTCGGCAGCAGCAACTCCGTGCACACCGCGCCCGTAGGCGAATCCGCCCCACGCGGTGTAGACCTCGGCGAGATCGGCGTCGGTGCGCCAGTTGCCGGAGTCGATGAGTTGCAGGATGCCGGCTCCGTACGAGCCGGGCTTCGATCCGAAGATGCGCCGCACCGCACGGTCGGCGTCGCCGTGTTCGGCTTCGTCCCGCCGAGCGTGGGCTCGCACGTAGTTCTGCTCGTCGGGTTCGTCGAGGGCGGCGACCATGCGGATCGCGTCGTCGAGCATCCCGATGACGTGTGGGAACGCGTCCCGGAAGAAGCCGGAGATCCGGACGGTGACGTCGATGCGGGGCCGGCCGAGTTCCTCGAGCGGGATCACGGTCAGTTCGCGCACCCGACGCGACTCGGCGTCCCATTCCGGCCGCACACCGATGAGTGCGAGCACTTCGGCGATGTCGTCGCCGGCGGTGCGCATCGCCGAGGTCCCCCACACCGACAGGCCGACCGACTGCGGGTACTCCCCGGTATCGGCGAGATACCGTCCGATCAGATTGTCCGCCAATGCGACACCGGTGTCGTAGGCGAGCCGGCTCGGGACGGCCTTCGGGTCGACGGTGTAGAAGTTGCGCCCGGTCGGCAGCACGTTGACCAGGCCGCGCAAGGGTGAGCCGGACGGACCGGCCGGGACGTATCCACCATCGAGTGCGTGCAGCACCGCGTCGAGTTCGGCCCTCGTGCCCGCGAGGCGGGGAACCACTTCGTCGGCAGCGAAGGTGAGCACCCTCGCGACCTCGGAATCAGGATGGCCGAGCACGGTTTCGACGATGCGTGCAGATGACCCGGCGTTCCAGCCGTCGTCCTCCATGGCCTGCACGAGCGACCGCGCGACGCTCTCGACGGCGTCGACCTCCTTCGACGGAGCATCGGACTTCAGCCCGAGTGCGGTGCGCAGACCCGGGACGGCGTTGCTCCTGCCGCCCCACACCTGCGCGGCCCGCAGTATCGACAACACGAGATTCACTCGCGCCTCGCCGGTCGGCGCGTCGCCGAGGACGTGCAGGCCGTCGCGGATCTGCGCGTCCTTGACCTCGCACAACCATCCGTCGACGTGCAACAGGAAGTCGTCGAATTCGGCGTCGTGCGGGCGGTCGTCGAGTCCGAGATCGTGGTCCAGCTTCGCCGCTTGGATGAGCGTCCAGATCTGCGCCCGGATCGCGGGCAGTTTCGCCGGATCCATCGCGGCGATATTCGAGTACTCGTCGAGTAGCTGTTCGAGACGAGCGATGTCGCCGTAGGATTCGGCGCGCGCCATGGGCGGGATGAGGTGGTCGACGATCGTCGCGTGCGCGCGGCGTTTGGCCTGCGCCCCTTCGCCCGGATCGTTGACGAGGAACGGGTAGATCAGCGGCAGGTTCCCGATCGCGGCGTCGGTCGCGCAGGCGGCGGACAGACCCGCGTTCTTGCCCGGCAGCCACTCCATCGACCCGTGTTTGCCGAGATGCACCACGGCGTCGGCACCGAAGCCGTGCTCGACCCACTTGTAGGCGGCGAGATAGTGGTGCGAGGGTGCCATGTCGGGATCGTGGTAGATCGCCACCGGATTCTCGCCGAATCCGCGGGGCGGCTGGATCATCAGCACCACGTTGCCGGCTTGCAGGGTCGCCAGCACGATGGCGTCACCGTCGACGAACAACCGTCCCGGTGCCGGTCCCCACGCTTCGATCATGGCGTCGGTGAGCTCGGCCGGTAGACCGTCGGTCCACCGAAGGTAGTCGGAGGTGGTCACCCGCACCGGATTTCCGGCGAGTTGCTCGGCGGTGAGCCATTCCTCGTCCTGTCCGCCGGCATCGATCAGGGCGTGGATGAGGGCGTTTCCGGCCTCGGTGTCGTCCTCGACGTCCATGCCGGGGAAGCCGTCTCCCAGGTCGTATCCGGCATCGCGCAGCGCGCGCAGCATCCGGATCGCCGACACCGGCGTGTCGAGGCCGACGGCATTGCCGACACGGGAATGCTTGGTCGGATAGGCGGACAACATGACTGCGATCCGGCGCTGTGCCGGAGGTATATGCCGTAATCGTGCGTGCGCCAACGCGATACCGGCGACGCGTCGACACCGTTCCGGGTCGGTGACGTAGCGGGGCAGGCCGTCGGCGTCGAGTTCCTTGAACGAGAACGGCACCGTGATGATGCGTCCGTCGAATTCGGGGACGGCGATCTGCGTGGCCGAATCGAGCGGTGACACACCGTCGTCCGATTCCGCCCAGTCGTCGCGGCTCCACGTTAGGCACAGGGCCTGCAGGATCGGGATGTCGAGCGCGGCGAGCGCTCCGACGTCCCATGCCTCGTCCTCGCCTCCCGCGCTCACGGTGGCAGGTCTGGTGCCCCCGGCAGCCAGCACCGTCACGACCAGCGCGTCGAGGGTGCCGAGTTCGGCGAGCAGGTCGTCGGGCGCACCGCGCAGTGACGCGCAGTGGATCACCACACCACAAGCCGTGCCGGTCGCGTCGATCGCGTCGGCGAGGTCGTGTGCGAACTGGACGTTTCCGCTGGTGTGGTGGGCTCGGTAGAACAACACGCCGACGCGCGGCAACCGCGCACCGCCGGACGGTTCGGGACGGTCGAGCACACCCCATTCGGGCAGCTCGGCGGGCGGTTCGAAACCGTCACCGCCGAGCAACACGGTGTCGTTCAGAAAGGCGTGGAGCTGCCCGAGATTGGCCGGGCCGCCGTGTGCGAGATAGCGGTGCGCTTCGGCAGCGATGCCGATCGGCACCGTCGAATGCTCCATGAGCTCGGCGTCCGGGGTCTGTTCGCCGCCGAGGACGATCACCGGGACACCCGCGGCGAGCACGGTGTCGAGCCCCGATCGCCAGCTGCGGGCGGAACCCAGGATCCGCACCACGACCAGGGCGGATCCGTCGAGCAGAGCGGGCAGTTCGGTGGACACGTCGAGGCGCGACGGGTTGCCGAGCACCCAGTCGGCACCGCTCGACCGCGCCGACAGCAGGTCGGTGTCGGACGTCGACAACAAAGTCAGGCGCGTCACGACGCAACCCGAAAACACAGGCGTACAGCCATGTTCAGTCTCCAAAACCCTCGTGGACCTCACGTGCCGTGGCCGGTCTCCTGGCTGACGGGTCGTCGCTGCTCCGCCGACCTTCCCGGATTCCTCCAGTGGCCTCCGAACCGGCGGACCGGTACGGACGAGGGCGAGCAACTATCCGCTCACAGTGGCGAGGGCCGCGCCGGTTTCCCACCGGCTTCCCGAGCACCACGGCAAACCGAGAGTAGCGCACCTGTCCGGAAAGGTGTGCAACCATGTGCGTCCGTGGATGCTCTGCCACCCTCTCGCCCTCCCGATCGGTGCCCCGGAATCCTTCGCCCGCATGTCGCGGCGGACGGCGCGCTGGTGCGGCTTCGCGTGCCCGGAGGGCAGGTACCCGACGGGGCGCTCCGAGCACTGTCGGACGCGGCCATCGCCTACGCCGATGGCGACGTGCACCTCACGTCGCGGGGAAACCTGCAGCTCAGAGGCATCGGACTCGACGAGTGCGGTGCCGTCCCCGCCGGACTGGCCGAAGTCGTCACGGCGGCCGGACTGCTGCCGTCGGCGAGCCACGAACGGGTGCGGAACATCGTCGCCTCGCCGCTGTCGGGACTCGCGGGTGGACTCACCGACGTCCGGCCTCTCGTCCGCGAACTCGATGCCGGACTGTGCGCCGATCCGGTCCTCGCCGACCTGCCCGGCCGGTTCCTGTTCGGCCTCGACGACGGCCGTGGCGACGTCGCGACGCTGCGGTGCGATCTCATCGCCGTCGCGCTCGACGACGGGACCGCGCGGATCGTCGTGGGTGGACTCGCCGGCCCTACGGTACGGCTCACCCAGGTCCCGGAGACGCTCCTGCGCCGGGCCCGCCGCTTCGTCGAGATTCGCGAGTCGGTATGGCACGTGCGTCAACTTCCGCGTGCGGGAGCGGAACTCGGCGGTACCGTTTCCGCTCCGCGGCCACGGGCCTTCACCATGCCGTACGGCACGATCGGCGACGCGGTGTCTGTGATGGTGCCGCTGGGGATTCTCACCCCCACCATGGTCGCTGCATTGCCCGATAGCGGTGTGGTCGTCACGCCCTGGCGCGGTCTGATACTTCCGTCCGGATCGAATCTCGTCGCGCTGCGCGAGACCGGCTTCGAGACGATCCCCGATTCACCGTGGCAGCGGGTGACCGCGTGCACGGGAGCGCCCGGGTGTAGCCTCGCCGGAGGTGACACCCGAGCGCTGGCTCGCCGGATCGTCGCCGGAGATACCACCGATTCCCGAATTCACGTCGCCGGATGCGAACGCGCCTGCGGCGCACCGCACTCGCCTCACCGCCTCGTTTTCGCCAGGAGCACCCCGTGACCCTTCGACCTCCCCCGCGTCGGTACGACTACGTCACCGACGGCGCCGAGATCTACGTCCGGTCGTTCGCGACGATCCGCGCCGAGTCGGAGCTGTCCGCGATTCCTGCGAGTGCGGAGAAGGTCGCGGTCCGGATGATCCATGCAAGCGGGCAGACCGATCTGGCACGAGATCTCGTGATCCACTCCGATCTTGTTCCGTCCGCCCGCACTGCTCTGAACGCAGGTGCTCCGATCCTCACCGACGCGAACATGGTGGCCTCCGGGGTCACCCGTACGCGCCTGCCCGCGGGCAACGACGTGGTGTGCCTGCTCGCCGACCCACGTGTCCCCGAACTCGCCGAGCGGTGGGGCACGACCCGCTCCGCAGCGGCGGTGTCGTTGTGGGCCGACCGCCTCGAAGGCTCCGTCGTCGCGATAGGCAATGCCCCGACGGCCCTGTTCCACCTGCTCGAGATGCTCGACGACGGCGCCCCGCGACCGGCCGCGATCGTCGGTGTTCCCGTCGGGTTCATCGGCGCCGCGGAGTCGAAGGAGGCGCTGCTCGACCATCCGCTGCAGATCCCCCATCTGGTGGTGCGGGGGCGCCGCGGCGGGTCGGCGATGGCGTCGTCCGCGATCAATGCACTTGCCCAGGAGAAGGAATGAGCGACACGATGCCAGGCAGGTTCTACGGCGTGGGCCTCGGTCCCGGTGATCCCGAACTCATCACACGCAAGGCCGCGCGGCTGATCGCCGAGGCCGACGTGCTCGCCTACTATTCCGGCACGCACGGCCGCTCCATCGCCCGGTCGATCGCCGCCGACCTGATCCCGGACGGGGTGATCGAGGAACTGCTCGTGTACCCGGTGACGACGGGCACCACCGATCACCCGGGCGGCTACGACGGTGCGATCGCCGATTTCTACGACGAGTCCGCCGCCCGGCTGGCCGTCCACCTCGACGCGGGACGCACCGTCGTCGTGCTCTGCGAAGGCGACCCCCTGTTCTACGGCTCGTACATGTACCTGCACGACCGTCTCGCTCCGCGATACCCGACGGAAGTGGTGCCGGGGGTGACGTCGGTGTCCGCCGCATCTGCTGCGGCCGCCGAACCGATGGTGCGCCGCACCGATGTCCTCACCATCCTGCCCGGCACGTTGCCCGCCCCGGAACTCGCACGGCGACTCGCCGACACCGACGGCGCGGCGATCATGAAGCTGGGCAGGACGTTTCCCGCAGTCCGGGAAGCTCTCGCCCAGTCCGGTCGCCTCGACGACGCCGTCTATGTCGAACGCGCGTCGATGGATCGGCAACGTATCCTGCCGGTCACCGAGGTCGACGCCGACGCGGTGCCGTACTTCTCGGTGATCCTCACGGCCGGTGACCGCTCGCCGAGGAATCGCGCCGTCGCCGACCGATCACGGCCCTCCGTAGCGGCCGAGGTGACACATCCGGAGGCGAACGAACTGTTCGTCGTCGGGTTGGGTCCCGCGGACGAGAAGTGGCTGACCGCCGAGGCCGCCGACGCACTCGCGAAGGTCGATCACGTCGTCGGATACGGACCGTATGTCGACCGCGTCCCGGTACGTCCCGGCCTGCACCGTCATTCGAGTGGTAACACCGTCGAGGTCGACCGTGCGCGATTCGCTCTCGACCTCGCCTTGGCGGGTGAGAAGGTCGCGGTGGTCTCCGGTGGTGACGCCGGGGTGTTCGGCATGGCGTCGGCGGTGTTCGAGGCCGCGCAGGACGATGCCTACGCGTCGGTGCCGATCCGCGTCCTGCCGGGTGTCTCCGCGGTGCAGGCCGTCGCGGCGCGTGCCGGCGCCCCGATCGGCGGCGACTTCGCGGTGATGAGCCTGTCGGATCGACTCAAGCCGTGGGACGTGATCGAGAAGCGGTTGGCTGCGGTGTCGGAGGCCGATCTCGTCCTGGGCATCTACAACCCGGCGTCCCGGTCTCGGACCACGCAGGTCGCGGATGCGAGAACGGTACTGCTGAAGCATCGTCCGGCCGACACCGTCGTCGTGATCGGGCGCGATGTGGGACGGCCCGGTGAGTCGCTCGAGGTCACGACACTCGAGAAACTGGATCCGGCGAACATCGACATGAAGTGCCTGCTCATCGTCGGCGCTGCGGGCACCTCCGTGACACCGACCGGCGCGGTGTGGACGAAACGGTCGGTGGACGGTCAGAGTGCGGGATCGTCGACGACCGACTGGACGAGCCGGCCGTAGGTCTCGATCAGCGACTCGCTGGGCATCTCGTCACGCGGCAGCAACTCGAACGTCCTCAGGCTGCCCGCCAATCCCAGCAGGAGGGTGACGACCATCTGCGAGCGCACCAGCCCTGCCGATTCGTCCCCGATCAGTGCCGCGATGCGGGCGACGACCCGCTCGTTCGTCCGCGCGCGCGCCACAGCCGGATCCGCTGCCTCACGGATCAGGAAGGGTGCCATCGCCCAGAAGTCGTAGTCGTCCGTATCCCGTCGCTCGACGACCGCACGCACCATCCGGTACCCGACCGGCTCGTCGTGACGCGTGGCTTCGGCGAGTCCGGGCGAGTCCGGAGCTGCTGCCTGGAAGAGCTCGGCCTTGCTGCCGGTCAGTTTCATCACGAGAGCCGGTGAGACACCGGCTGCTTCGGCGACGTCCCTGATCGTGGTGCCGTTGAATCCGCGCTCGGCGAACAGCGGTCGTGCGGCGTCGAGGATGACGTCGCGGGTGGTTCGCTCGGTCACCTACGCCTTCGCCTCCACGGATGCGCCTGCGACGCTCGTCGTCGACGGTCGGTGTCTCGGAAGGAACATGGCTGCCAGGCTAGCGGAGAACGTCGCGACGCCGGCGATCCCGAACATCGCCACGAAGGCGCTGTGGGCCGGGAAGACCGTCCCGGCGACTTCCATGGTGAGCCCGGCGACCAGTGCCGCGACCACCGCGCTCATGCTCGACGATCCGATCGTCCTCAGCAGGCTGTTGAGTCCGTTGGCCGCTGCGGTCTCCGAGAGCGGGACGGCACCCATGATCAACGCCGGCATGGTCGCGAAGGCCATCGCGTTGCCGATGCTGACGAGGACGCTACCGATGACGATGAGTGCGACGGTGTCGTCGAAGGTCATGCGGAATCCGTAGGCCACGGTCATGAGCAGTCCCGCAGCCAGGAGAGTGGTGCGGCCGCCGAATCGTGCGGTCATGCGGGCCGACAGCGGGGAGACGACGAGCATCGTGAGTCCACCCGGAACCATGCACAGACCTGCGGTCGCCGCACTGAGACCGAATCCGAAGCCGGTGATCTCCGGAAGTTGCAGTTGCTGCGTCGTGGAGAGGGTGTTCGCATACGCCGCGAAGCCGACGAAGAGTCCGGCGATGTTGGTGAGCAGAACAGGCCGACGCGACGAGACGCGCAGATCCACCATGGGGATGGGAACGCGCAGTTCGTACGGGACCCAGATCGCGAGGACGACGGCGGCCGCCCCGAGGCTCACGAGGGTCTGCGGACTCGACCATCCCCAGACCGGTCCCTTCGAGATCCCGAGCAGCAGCGCCACGAGTGCGAGCGACAACAGCACCGCGCCGACGAGGTCGAAGCGGCCCCGGGTGCCCGAGGCGCCCGCCGGAACCGTGACGAGGATGCCGACCAGCAGGAGCACACCGGCAGCCGCCGAGACGTAGAAGACCGAGGCCCATCCCAGGGTGTCGTAGAGAATGCCCGCTGCCGGTAGACCCAGGGCGCCACCGATGCCCATCGTGGCGCTGGTCAGTGCCACTGCGCCCGCGACCTTCTCTCGAGGCAGCAGGTCGCGCAGCACGGCCATGGCCACCGGGATGAGCGCCGAGGAGAAGCCCTGCAGCGCGCGGCCGACGAGGACGGCGATGTAGCTCCCGCCGAGCGCGGCGATCAGCGACCCCACGACCATCATCGCCAGCGACAGCACCATCATTCGGCGCTTGCCGAACATGTCGGCCGACCGCGAGACGATGGGGGTCGCCACCGCTCCGGTCAGCAGCGTGATGGTCACCAGCCACGTCGCGGCGCCGGCGGAGACGTCGAGGATCTCGGGGAAGTCCGGAAGCAGCGGAATGACCAGCGTGGTCTGGAGAGCCACGACGAGACCCGCCAGGCTCAGCAGCGTCGTGATCGTCGTGCCCGACGCCGGTGTCGTTCGTCCCATGTCCCCATCTCCGTTGCCACCCCGCGGGGTGAACACCGTTCACCCGATGATCGAGTGAACGGTGTTCACCCCGGGGTTGTCAACAGGTTCGCGCGGTGAACCGGGGTTCGCCGCTGCTGCAACCGGGGCGAACCCCGGTTCGGCGCGCAAGGAGGGAACTATCCGAGACCGGGGCGCTCGCGGGCGGGGTCGTAGAGATGCGAGCAGGCCACATCCGGCCGTTCACGCACGCCGAGAGCGTGTCCGACGACGATGACCGCGGTGTGCTTCAGTCCCGCGGCTTCGACACCGTCGGCGATGTCGGCGAGGGTGCCGCGCAGCACGACCTGGTTCGGCCGCGACGCGAACGCGACCACCGCGACGGGACAATCGGCGCCGTATTCGGCAGTGAGTTCTTCGGCCAGGACACGGATGCGGGTGATCGCCAGGTGCAGGACGAGACTCGCCCGGATCCCCGCGACCCGCGTCAGAGCCTCGGTGTCGGGCATCGCCGTCGACCGGGCCTGCGTGCGGGTCAGCACGACCGTCTGCACGAGTTCGGGAACGGTCAGTTCGGTGCCGAGTGCCGCGGCCGCCGCGGCGTAGGCGGGCACACCGGGCGTGACGTCCCAGGGCACGCCTGCGGCGTCGAGTCGTCGCGTCTGTTCGGTGAGCGCCGAGTACAGCGACGGGTCGCCGGAGCACAGTCGCACGGCGTCGAGGCCACACCGGTGCGCGTCGACGAGGTGGGCGGTGATCTCGTCGAGGTCCAGGTGTTGTGTGTCGATCAGTTCGGCGTCGTCACGGCAGTGCGAGAGGGTCTCGGCATCGAGATAGGTACCGGCGTACAGCACGACCGGGACCTCGCGGAGCAGGTTCACCGCTCGCAGCGTGAGCAGGTCGGCCGCTCCGGGTCCGGATCCGACGAAATGGACGGTCATCGTTCGCCTTTCACTGCGCTCCACTGCACGACCGGTCGCTGCGCACGCCAGCCGGTGAATGTTCCTATGGGATCTGCGTGTTCGACGGACAGACGGGTGAGTTCACCGCCGTGCGTCTTCCACCACTGCACGAGGCCGGCCTCGGTCTCCAGCGTCACCGCGTGCGCGACGAGCCGACCGCCGGGAGGCAATGCGTCCCAACACGTGTCGAGCACACCCTCACGACTTCCTCCCCCGCCGACGAAGATCGCGTCGGGCACCGGGAGTCCGTCGAGCGCGGCGGGAGCGGCACCACGGACGACGCGCACGGTCGACGGCACTCCCAGAGCGGCGGCATTGCGCTCGATCGCGCCGGCGCGCCTCTCGTCCTTCTCGATCGCGAGAGTACGACAGCGCGGATCGGTTCGCGCCCATTCGATTCCGACGGACCCGGCTCCCGCACCGACGTCCCACAGCAACTCTCCCGGTCGCGGTGCGAGTGCGCACACCGCCGCGACACGCACGGTCCGCTTGCTGAGCTGTCCGTCGTGCTCGAACAGGGAGTCGTCGAGACCGGGCACAGTCGACAGTCCTGCCGGTCCGTCGACCTCGACGCACATCAGACTCAGAGACCGGACGCCCGTATCGGTCAGATGGGCCGCCTTCGCATCGATCCGGGACTCGTCCGCAGCACCGAGATGCGACAACACCGCAACCCGTGAGTTCCCGAAACCGGCGGCCACCAGGAGCGTCGCAACATCCGCGACACGTGCACCGTCGACGAGGACGACGAGTTTGCGTCCGCGCGTCAGAACTCTGCGCAGGGCATCGATCTCGCGACCCACGACGGTGACCGTCTCGCACTCCTCCGCGGACCAGCCCATGCGTGCGCGGGCCAGCGCCACCGACGAGACCGCCGGGATCACCTCCACGGCGTCGCCTCCGAGACGCCGGATCAGTGTGGTACCGATCCCGGAGACCAGCGGATCACCGGATGCGAGCGCGACGACGTCCTTGCCGGCGTGCCGGTCGAAGAGGTCGTCGAGTCCGGACAGGAGCGGCGACGGCCACTCTTCGCGCACCGCTGCGCAGGCGGGCACCAGGTCGAGGTGGCGCCGGCCGCCCAGCAGGACCTCGGCTGTGAGTATCCGTTCCCGGACGGCTGACGGCACGCCCGCCCATCCGTCCGCCCCGATTCCGACAACGGTGATGCCTGTCGTCTGTCGCATCGGTCCCATGGCGGTGAACCATAGCCCACGCGCCATGGCCTAGACTCGGCCGCGGCAAGGCAATCGAAGGTGCCCCTCACGGGGATAATCGGGAAGCCGGTGAGAATCCGGCACAGGCCCGCTGCGGTGACCCGGGAGTCGTCGATCATGCGCATCCGCGCAGCCACTGGACCGTCCGGTCCGGGAAGGCGATCGCACGGCGTCCGACCGGGAAGTCCGAATACCGGCCTTCGAACAGCTTGCCGCGAAGAACATCCCAGCGGGAGCCTGTGGAGGTCGAAGTGCATGTGTATCCGTTCGGCGCGGTGGTCGGTTCCGACGACCTCGCGCTGGCCCTGACCCTGTGTGCGGTGTCGCCGTCGATCGGCGGTGTGCTCGTGCGCGGCGAGAAGGGCACCGCGAAATCGACGACCGTGCGTGCCCACGCCGCGCTGTTGCCGCAGATCACCGTCGTGGACGAGTGCCGGTTCTCGTGCGATCCGGACACCCCCGATCCGTCCTGCCCGGACGGCCCCCATCCGGCCGCTACGGGCTCGCATGTCCGGCCGGTGCGACTGGTGGAACTGCCCGTCGGCGCGGCGGAGGATCGCGTCACCGGAGCGTTGCACCTCGGCAAGGCACTGGCCGACCGCACGGCCGAATACGAACCCGGTCTTCTGGCACTGGCCCACCGCGGCGTGCTGTACGTCGACGAGGTCAATCTCCTGCACGACCACCTGGTCGACCTGCTGCTCGACGCCGCGGCGATGGGTCGCTCGACCGTCGAACGCGACGGGGTCTCCGTCGAGCACGCCTCCCGATTCGTCCTGGTCGGAACGATGAATCCCGAGGAGGGTGAGCTTCGCCCGCAGTTGCTCGACCGCTTCGGACTCGCCGTGGATGTGGCCGCGCCCCGCGACCCGCACGTGCGCGCCGAGATCGTGCGGCGGCGGATGGCCTTCGACGCCGATCCGGCCGGATTCACCGCGCGGTGGGCGGATCGGGATGCCGAGTGGTCGCGTCGCGTCGTCGCCGCGCGCGAACGCGTCCCGCAGGTCGTACTGAGCGACGACGCGCTGGTCTCGATCGCCGAGGTGTGCGCGGCGTTCGATGTGGACGGCATGCGTGCCGACCTGGTCACCGCCCGCACGGCCATCGCGCACGCGGCCTGGCACGACCGCCTCGAGGTGACACGCGAGGACATCGCGGCAGCGGCCCGACTCGCCCTGCCGCACCGTCGGCGCCGCAACCCCTTCGACGCCCCCACCAGCAGCGACGATCTGCTCGACGAACTTCTCGGTGGAGACGACCCCGATCCCGGCCCCGACGACGATCCCGGTGGTGGCGAGAGCACACCCGACGGCTCGGCGGCGGAGACGTCCTCCGGCTCGGGTGATCGGTCGTCCACCAGCCTGGCGTCGGCGTCGGATCCGTTTCGCGCCAGGGTGTTCTCCGTCGATCGGGTCGGGCGCGGCGCAGCCGGTCGCCGGTCGCGGGCGGTCACCACGATCGGCCGCACCGTGGGCAGTCGCCGCGGCGACTCCGGTCCCGTCCACCTCCCCGCCACGATCCGCGCGACCGCCTTTGCCGATCAGGATCGGCAGGTGCGCCGCAAGATCGTCGAAGGTCGCGAGACCAATCTCGTTCTGCTCTGCGTCGACGCATCCGGGTCGATGGCCGCACGCAACCGGATGGTGCAGGTCAAGACCGCCGTCCTGTCGCTGCTGCTCGACGCGTACCGCCGTCGCGACACCGTCGGCCTCGTGACCTTCCGCGGCGCCGGCGCGACCGTCGCACTCCCGCCGACGAATTCGGTGGACGTGGCCGCCGCACGGCTACGCGAACTCCCCGCCGGTGGGCGGACCCCGCTGGCGGAGGGCCTGATCGAAGCGGCCGAGATCATCCGGCGCCATTCGCTGCGGGATCCGCGACGACGCGCCCTGCTCGTCGTGGTCACGGACGGTCGCGCCACCGCCGGACCGGACGCCGTGCAGCGCTCGCTCGACACCGCGGACGTCATTGCCGCACAGGGAATCTCCTCCGTCGTGGTGGATTCCGAGACGGGACGTTTCCGGATGGGTCTCGCGGCCCGTCTCGCCGAACGCCTCGGCGCCGACTACGTACCCGTCGGCGAGGTCGATGCTGAGGCACTGACCGGAATCGTTCGGGAGAGGGCCGCCTGATGCCGAAGGGACAGCCCACCGTCGTACCCGACGACGGTCTCACGACCCGCCAGCGCCGCAACCGGCCGCTGCTGATGGTCAACACCGGTGACGGAAAAGGTAAGTCCACGGCCGCATTCGGTCTCGCGCTGCGGGGCTGGAACCAGGGCTGGTCGGTCGCCGTCTTCCAGTTCGTCAAGTCCGCCAAGTGGCGCCTCGGCGAGCAGACCGCCTTCGAGACCCTCGCCGACCTGCACGACGAGCGCGGCACCGGCGGACCCATCGAGTGGCACAAGATGGGATCCGGATGGTCGTGGTCGCGCAAGGAGGGCACCGAGGAGGACCACGCTGCCGACGCCCTCGCCGGATGGCGCGAGATCCAGCGACGCCTCGCCGCGGAGGAGCACGGCCTGTACGTGCTGGACGAGTTCACCTATCCGATCGCGTGGGGATGGGTCGACATCGACGAGGTCGTCGATACGCTGACCTCTCGGCCGGGACGCCAGCACGTCATGATCACGGGGCGGCGGGCGCACCCGAAGCTCGTCGAGGTCGCCGACCTGGTGACGGAGATGACGAAGGTCAAGCATCCGATGGATGCGGGTCAGAAGGGCCAGCGAGGGATCGAGTGGTGAGAGTTCCACGTGTAGTCGTCGCCGCACCGGCATCCGGGCACGGGAAGACCACCGTCGCCACGGGTCTCATGGCGGCACTGCGCCGCGCCGGGCACGTCGTGTCGGGCCACAAGATCGGTCCCGACTACATCGATCCCGGCTACCACTCGCTCGCCACCGGCCGACCCGGCCGCAACCTCGACCCGCATCTCGTCGGCGAGGACCTCGTCGCTCCCCTCTTCCTGCACGGCGCCGCCGATGCGGACATCGCCGTGATCGAAGGTGTCATGGGGTTGTACGACGGGATGATCGGCACCGACGGGTACGCGTCCACCGCCCACACCGCGGCCCTGCTGTCCGCACCGGTGATCCTCGTCGTCGACGTCTCGCACGCCTCCCGGTCGATCGCGGCGATCGTGCACGGCATGGCGTCCTACGACCGCGGCACGCGGATCGCCGGCGTGATCCTGAACAAGGCCGGATCGCAGCGACATTCGGACGAGGTGATCCGCGCACTCGAACCGACCGGCATCCCGGTGATCGGCGTGCTCGGTCGCGACGACGGCATCACCGTTCCGTCGCGCCATCTCGGCCTGGTGCCCGCCGAGGAACGCGACGAGGCGACCGCGCAGGTGGATCGGCTTGCCGCGCAGATCGCCGAACGCATCGACCTCGCCGACATCCTCGGTATCGCCTCGGCAGCACCCGACCTGCCGGCGACGCCGTGGTCACCGGGCACGTCCACCGAGGACGGTCCGGTGATCGCTGTCGCCGGAGGCCGTGCCTTCACCTTCCGCTACACCGAGACCGAGGAACTCCTGCGCGCACACGGATGCCGACCGGTGACCTTCGATCCCCTGCGCGACGAACGACTACCCGCCGGCACCGCAGGTATCTACCTCGGCGGCGGGTTCCCCGAGGTGCACGCCGCCGACCTCGCCGCGAACCTCCCCCTGCGCACGCACCTGCGCGCCGCGATCGCGGCGGGAGTTCCAACCGTCGCCGAGTGCGCCGGTCTGCTCTATCTGGGGCGCGAGGTCGACGGACACGGGATGGTCGGCGCCCTCGACACGTCGGCACGGATGACCTCGCGCCTGACCCTCGGCTACCGCACCGCGATCGCACCGCAGGACACCCTGCTCGCTCCCGCCGGCACCCGCGTCACCGGTCACGAATTCCACCGCACCGCGATCGACCCCGGCGCCTCTCCCGCGTGGCTGCTCGACGGCCGGCCGGACGGCGTCGCCACCGCGACGGTGCATGCGTCGTACCTGCACACGCACTGGGCCGGACATCCCGATCTCGCACGACGGTTCGCGGACGCCGCGCGGGCGGCGGAACCCGCACCCGAACCCACCTCGGCACCGGCACGTCGTCGAACACACGAACCCGATCTGCATCATCACGGCGACCGCGACGCGACCGAAGGGCTGGTCGACCTCGCCGTCAACGTCTCGCGCCGACCTCGACCGGCTTGGCTCGACGACGCCCTGCGTGCCTCGCTGGACGATCTCGCGCGCTATCCCGACCCGAGCGGTGCACGCGCCGCCCTCGCCGATCGTCACGGCCGCAGCAACGACGAGGTCCTCCCGACGGCCGGGGGTGCCGAGGCGTTCACGTTGCTCGCCCGGGCGCGGGCATGGCGGAAACCGGTGGTGGTGCACCCGCAGTTCACCGAACCCGAGGCCGCACTGCTGGCCGCCGGACATCGTGTCACGCGGGTGGTGTTGCGCCGCGACGACGGGTTCGTCCTCGATCCGGGTGTGATCCCGGAGGACGCCGACCTGGTGATCGTCGGCAACCCGACGAATCCCACCTCGGTCCTGCATCCGGCCGACACGCTCCTGGCACTGACCCGACCGGGACGCGTCGTCGTGGTCGACGAGGCGTTCATGGACGCCGTTCCCGGCGAAGCCGAATCGTTGACGGGACAGTTCGTTCCGGGACTCGTGGTGCTGCGGTCGCTCACCAAGACGTGGGCGATCCCCGGCCTGCGAGCTGGATACGTGGTCGGCGACGCCGCGGTGCTCGCGGATCTCGCCGTGCAGCAACCGCCCTGGTCGGTGTCCACCCCCGCAGCGGCTGCGATGATCGCGTGCGCATCCGACGACGCAGTACGCGAGACCGACGTGATCGCGCACGAGATCGCCGGAGACAGGGAGGTCCTCGTCGACGCCCTCACCGGACTCGGAATCCACGTGGTCTCCCCCGCGACGGCCCCGTTCGTGCTGGCGGAAGTACCCGAAGGAACTCGGGAGAAACTGCGGCAGAAGGGGTTCGCGCTGCGTCGCGGAGACACCTTCCCCGGCCTCGGTGACGACTGGGTGCGGATCGCAGTGCGCGACGCGGCGACCACGACGGTGCTCGTCGAAGCATGGAGGACGATCCTGTGAAGCGCAGCGCACCCGGAAAACAGAGGGCACTCGGACTGGCGCTCGGCTACGCTGCCGACCAACTCGTCGGCGACCCGCAGCGGTGGCATCCCGTGAGCGGCTTCGGGAAGCTGGCGCGCGCCGCCGAAGGCCGGCTGTATGGCGACCACCGCGCTGCCGGGGTGGTGTTCACCTCGCTGCTGGTCGGCTCCGCCGGGGCGTTGGGATACGTCGCCGACCGCGCGACCCGCGGTCGTCCGGTGCTGTCGGTCGCGGTCACGGCGCTGGCCACCTGGACCGTGCTCGGTGGCCGCTCCCTCGGATTCGAGGCCCGGACGATCGACGCTCAGCTCCGCGACGGCGACCTCGCCGCGGCGCGGCAACAGGTGACCCACCTGGTGGGCCGCGACCCGTCGCGACTCGACGAGAACGGGATCGCGCGCGCCACGATCGAGTCGGTCGCCGAGAACACCTCCGACGCCGTCGTCGCGCCGCTGTGGTGGGGTGCGCTGCTCGGTCCGGCCGGCCTGCTCGCGTACCGGGCCGCGAACACCCTCGACGCACGCGTCGGCCACCGCACCCCGCGACTCGAACGGTTCGGGTGGGCTTCGGCCCGGTTCGACGACGTGCTCAACCTCGTCCCCGCTCGCCTCACCGCCCTGTTGGCCGTCGCACTCGGTGACGACGGCCGGGGTGCGATCCGGGCGTGGCGTCGGGACGCCCGTAAGCATCCGAGCCCTAATGCCGGTCCGGTCGAGGCGGCGTTCGCCGGCGCTCTCGGTCTCCGGCTCGGCGGCACGAACATGTATCACGGAGTGGTCGAGGATCGCGGCACGCTCGGCGACGGACCCGCGCCGGTCCCGGAGGATATCGGCCGGACCGCGCGACTCGCCTCGAAGGTCGGAACCGGATCCGTGGCGACGGCTGTCGCCGTCTCACTCGCACGTCGTCGATAATCTGCTCGGTATTTCCCCGCCTCGACGGACAATTCCGTTCCGAGGGTGAAATTTCGGGGTGAATCCGTGTTCGTTCTGCCCGAATACGTAACTCCGGTTACTGTTCGTGCGATTCGTAGAGATAGTGCCCCGTGGAGTGGTGGACTTCGGATCGGCTCTGCAGTAGACGTAGTGATCAACGAGTCGTGCTGGATACTATGCTGTTTCGCTCGAGCCGGTCAACGACAACGCCGGTTCGGTAGCGTGC
>NZ_NERM01000038.1:0-30683 GCF_002215235.1 Rhodococcus sp. BUPNP1 | reverse complement strand
GGCTCAAGGGCCGAGATCTCGGCCGCACTCCTACCGGCCGAACCGCCGAAGATTAACCACCACCACCGACCCAGGGGGGTCAATTTTCAGATGCCGGAAAGGGGTCAAAATTCAGGTGCCGTTGACAGTCGAACAGAATTTCGGTACTGACGACGTCTTCCATCGCTGTCGATGGGCTCCGGTAGCGGATCGCTCACGTTGTCAAGGCCGTGTCGAAGGACGCGAATCAGACTTGTGCGCCATCGATTTCGACGGATCAGCGGTGCCTCCTGCGTGCATGGACAGTAGGTACCACGAGAGGGTGCCCGAAAGCGCCGGCGACCGTGATAAGTGCGGCAGCAAGGAAGTTCCCAAATGCGTACGCCGGCGGAGTTGATGAGTAGGTAGGGGAGTGGCTGGAGCACAAGGCTCGTTACTGGCGCGACGGCGAACTACCTGGGATGTGCACGCCGTCCAGTTGCTTCTTGTAGTAGCCCCCCGGGGTGTCGCGAGTGAGGACTACGGACGGCGGAGCGATCGGTCGAGAGCGGGTGTGGTGCTGCATTGACGAGTTGATAGTGCCGCGGTCGATGATCTTGCTGAGACGGGAGTCGATGTGGATGGCAGGTGCGTCTCTCGCTGGTGCGCATGACGAATAGCTCGAGATCAGGGCATTCGGAGGTCTGAACCGCCCGAGGGGAGATAGGGGTACCAACGCGGCGGCAGTACGGCTCCGGGGTTCTCCCCGTCATGACGGGTGGGGTGAAGACCTGAGGTGAACCCTTCGGGTTTGTACAGTGACCTCGGCCGCAACGTCCCACACGCATGTTGCGGTCTGGCTGTGGCTCCTTCGACCGAGCTGCGGTGACGAATGTTCAACTCCATTTCTGGAGTGGTCGAGTCCTGGCAGGCCGCTCACCCCTCGGAGCTGACCGCCCTGTGCCCCGGAGTCCCTGATTCCGGGGCACGGCGACTCGGGGAGCGAACGCTGTGCATTCCAGTGGGCTGATCGACTGTCTGCTCGGGTTGGCGAAAGGGATCGTTGCGGAGACGATCATCCTGGTCGGCAGCTCTATCGGGAGGGTTGATCTTCGCTGTTTCGATGACGAGAAGGTGTTGGCGGCGTCGACCCGTGGTCCGGGATGTCGTGGCCGTTGGAAGGGGGCGCGTGGTGGCCGTGGCGCGTTGTTCTGGGGTTTTGTGGCTGTCGGCGTCGGTGTTACACCGACGGGAGTCGTCAGGGTGGGCGTGCTTGACCGAGTTCGCTATCATGTATTTGCGAGCGTAAATCATCGCAAATCGGGAGGTCGTGGTGAGTGAAGCAACGACGGAGAGCCGCTATTTGCGAGGCGACCTCAATTTCGAAGATGCCTTGCGTGAAGTGACCGGAGTCGACATCGGCCGTGATGAACTCGTGCAGATCCTCAAGAGCCTCCATACGGCGAATCCCGCCGGGCCCGCACTGTCCGAGCACGACGCACGCGTGCTTACCGATGCCGGATTCACCGCGAGTCCCGCCGCTGCCACGGCGGCGCGAGTTGATCGCGATGTTCGGATGGCCAACCTCGTCGCGACCTCGTTGTCCATTGCACACGCTGCAGTCCGCCTCGGCGTCACGCCGGCTCGCATCAGGCAACGAATCGCCGACGGTACCCTGTGGGCATTCGACTCCGGTCGCAACCGCTTGTTGCCTCCGGCGCAATTCACCGACAACGGGGCCGTGCCTCACCTCGACAAAGTCATGCCCCACATTCCGAAGGACCTGCACCCGCTGACGGTTCAGACATTGCTCACGCAGCCGCAGTCGTCATTGGTCGTCGATGGCCGGCCGGTCTCGATCGTCGCGTGGTTGACCGGCAGCGCAGGCACACCCGAAGAGGTCGAGATTGTGGTCGACGTGCTTGCCGCCGCCGAGTGGGAATCAGCGTAGATGGGGGCAATGCTTCCGCCACCGCCCTCCATCGCGAAGCTTCGTGCGGCAGGTCTGCTGCCGAAGGAAGTACTCGAGTGGCAGCCGAGCGCGATCGTGTGGCGCGTGCACCGTACGATGGGCTCGCACGTTCTCCCGTGGAATGCGTTGCGTGAGTTCGGGCCGATTTTGCGGTTCGATCAGCATCCGCTTCCGCGTGGGGATCATCCCGGCTACGGCGTGTGGTACGGCGCTTCGAGCCCCCGAGGTGCATTGGCGGAAGCGTTTCAATCGGCGCGGGTGATCGATCGCCATCGCGGTGAGCCTTATCTGACCGGTGTGCGCTTCACCCGCGTTCTGCGGTTGCTCGACGTGTCCGGTATCGGTGGAGGTGCATGGGCCACTCGGGTGGGGGGCAATCACGCTCTTGATTCCGTGCCGCACCGCCTCTCGCAGCATTGGGCCCGCACTATCCATCGCGCTCACACCGATCTCGACGGGGTCATCTATCGCGGTCGGTTTGCCGGCAGCACGTCCGTTGCTGTCGTCGAACGTGCTGCTGATGCGTTTCCGCAGCGTCCTGTGCTGTCGCTTCCCTTGTCGCATCCTGGTCTGGCTGATGCCGTTGATACCGCGGCGTACGAACTCGGCTATGTCGTTGTTTGATCCGGTTGCGGGGCATGGCCATCGCTCACACACGTACTGAACGTGGGGAGGTTGACAATGGTGGGGGAGGCGTCGGCGAGGGTGGCGAACAGAGCCGCTGGTCGTTTCGAGTAGGACGGTCCGGTCGGCAGTGCTGTGCTGGCAGGCTGAGTCGATCCGGAGTGCCTGTGGGCCCAGTGGTGTCGGGGCATTCGAAAGGGTGGAACACGGGTAAGGGCAAGGGATCGGCCCGTGTGCCGTGTGACGTCGGCAGATCTGATGTCGAGTTGTGTGCCGGGCGGGCTGGTCTCGGCGTCCGAAGTTGAGCGGTACGTCGCCGATCTCCGCCTTCGTGTGGAACCAGTGAGCCGTGTCCTCGAGCGTCTCTGTTGGGCTCAGGACATGACGCCTTCGACGGCGCGATTTGCTACAGGGGTCGGTGGTGGCGGGTTGTTGATGACGTGGCGCTCGGTGCGAGCCCCCGAGGTCTGCCTACTGGTAACGGGTGGGGTTGAGGTTGCGACCTATGGTTTGTGAATCTTCACCAGGCGCCGGCCGCCGTTGCTTTGTCAGCCCTTGCGTGTGCAGTGGTTGCCGTTCTGTTCCGGGAGTCCAGTGTTGCCGTCGTGTTCGTTTGTGCGGCAGCCGTCCTGATCGTTGTCAGCGCCGCGTTCGGGATGGCCCGGTTTCCTGCTGACCGTGTGCGTCGGTGCGAGGTGTGTCGGCAGCGTCTCGCCGGTGACGAGTATGACGGGTTGTGCTCGATCGCTTGTGCGGCGGAATATCGCGGCGTGCTGGACCGGCAGGAGGAAGAAGACCACTGGTGGCGCGCTATCGCATAGCTGGTTGGTTATCGCTGGTGTTGGCGTGCGTCTTATTGCGCTCGCTGGACGGGGTCTGTCGGCCATGACGTTGTCGCGGCACCCGATAAGAGAGTTCGCGAGATCCGGGGGCGGTCATCGACCTGGCAAGTGGTGGTTCGAGCGGTGATGGCCGCGGTTGACGGTTGGTTCGTGTGATGATCGTTCGCGTCAGATCGCTGCTGAGCGTGATGGCCGGTTCATCACTAGACGCGTGAGGCAGTTCCGTGCTGGCTCGGGCGTGGTCGCGTTTTCGGAGGTGGCAGCCTGGGGATGGACGATCGAGGCACCGGTGCTGCTTTGTGGGTTCGAAAGAGCAGCTGTCTGCGTTGTCGATCGATGACAGTGTCTGTACGTCATGCACGCCGCGCACGTATCTGAAGGTCGGCTGATTGTGCCGATCACGGGGCGAAAGTGGGCGTCGGGACACGGTTCACCGCGTTGGGGAAATCGGCCGTGTGGGTGAACGTAGGCGCACACATGTCCTTTCGGCCATCAGAGGTACTCATGCCTGCGCGACATTCGAGGTCCCGCCGCACCGCTGCGTTGATCGTCACCACGATCGTTGTTGGAGGTTGCACGCTGTCCACCGTTCCCGCGGTCGCCCACGCGGAGCCAGCGGACTGCGTGTCGACGTTCAACCTGCTGATCCCTGGAACCTGGGAGACCGACGAGAACGCCAACCCTGCTGTGCCAGTGGGCATGCTCGCACCTGTTGCGCACGCCCTGAACAATGCCCATGGCGACGCGGTCGAGGTGTACACGCTGCCCTATATGGCGCGTGCGTTCGACAACGGCCACACCTACGCGGATAGCAAGGCGGACGCGGTGTCGAGGGCCACGCGGGTGCTCGAGGATGTCGCACAGTCTTGTCCTCGTACGAAGTTCACGCTGACGGGTTATTCGCAGGGCGCCGATGCGGCAGGTGATCTCGCCTCGGATATCGGCAACGGCAGGGGACCGGTCGATGCAAGTCGTGTGCTTGCTGTCGGGTTGCTGGCCGATCCGGGAGCCGGAACACCAGGGGCCGCGACGGTGGGGCCGCGGACGTCCGGACACGGCATCGCCGATCCACGACCTCGAGGAATGGGGGCTCTGTCTGGTCGGGTGGCATCGATCTGCGATCCCGGTGATCTGTACTGCTCGATCGAGAAAGGGACGAACCCGCTGATCGGCTCGCTCGGCTCGATCCTGAGCAAGACCCCCAGCGCCGCCGGTGCCACCGCGTCCGGCGGCAATACACAGCTTGCCGGCGCACTGACCGCGGACTTCTCCGATGCGGATCTGCCGGCACTAGGCGCCGACGTCACGATCCTCGGTCAGCAGCTCACCGCACCAAATATCGATCTCGGGCAAGTCGCCGCGACTGCGCAGTCGATCGCGTCGACTCTTGCTCCGCTAGCCGACCTGCTTTCCTCAGGGGCAGTGAACCCTGCGGCGACCGATCAACTCGGTGCCGCACCGGCGGGGACCGCCGAACATCATGCCTACGACGTGCTCACCAGGGCCGGTGACTCCGATCTTGCAGGTGCCGTCGACGCTGCGGTCGAGATCGCCGACACGGCACGCATGCTCGCCGGGAACGAGTCACCATCCTTGCCGACGTCAACTCCCGAGATGCGGGCTCTTACGGAGAATGCCGACGTATTGACTGGGCAGATCGGCCCGTTGGCGTCCGCCCCTATTGATGTGCTTGCGTCGGCGAGCAGCGTGTTATCGGTGCTCAAACCGACGGTAGTGATCGATCAGGTTCTGAACGTCGTGGCCGGCGTGAGCTCGCTGGATATGCCCGGCATCTTGCACAACTTGACCGTGCTGCCGCAGAAGGTTGCCGCGCTCGACGCCCGCGGTGCCCACCAGGTGGCCGGGGAGTTGAACAATCAGTTCTCACCACTGGTGGAGATGGCGGCAGCCGTGGACTTGCGGTGGGTAGCGCAGGTGCTGGCCGTGATCCCGGATCCGTCCGGCGCGACGCAGATCGCGGCGTTGGTCGCGTCGATCCTGTCGAATGTCGACGTCATCAGGCTGGCTACGATCGTCGGTCAGATCCAGGAGATCGCATGGTCGGCGGTGGAAAAGGTGCTTCCCCCTCCCGGCATTGCGCCCGACCCGGTGGGGGCCGCTGCGGCGATGACCGGTTTGCTGCCCGTCGGATTGGACCTGGCATCGGTAGCGACCGACATGCTCTCGGGCAAACCGACCAAGACCGCTCCCGACTTGCTGGGCAGGACCACACACGCTGCGTCGCCGACGATCACGAACCAGGAGGCGAACCTGGACATGTGGCAGCTGTCGGATTCACTGGTCGAGCTCTCACAGTCCCAGAGTGTCGATGATCTGGCCTCATTGGTCAGCGAAGGACTCAGTGCAGCAAGCTTCTTCACCTCTAACGCTCACACCAACTACAACACTCTCGTGGTCGACAACGCCGGCCGCAGTGCCATCCAATGGCTGTCGGATTGGCTCAATCTCCAGATCGGACGTGCCGTATGAATCCCCGCGCCCATAATCCATCCACCCGTTGGATCTGGTGCGGTCGCTGTCGACACCGGGGTTATCTGACCCGAGGGGATGCGAAGACGGTCCGCAAACGTCACCGAGGGGAGAAGGGCATGGCGGTGTTCGCCTGCCCGCACCTCGAGGGGTTGTTCCACATCGGGCACCGTCCGGACGCCCTGAATAGTGGGGAGATCGACCGGGAGCGTCTTCGTTCGCAAGCCATGTGAGCAATGGGAAGCTGACGGCGGGACGCATCCATCTCGGTTGCTTGCAAGGGGTGCGCAGGTCATTGCCACGTCGGTGAGCCAGGTCAAACCAATGACCATCACCAAAAGTCGCACGATCGACCAGTCGTCGAACCATCGGATCGGAAACGTCCCTGCGCGGTAAATGCCGCATGATCATGGCGGTCCCTGACGAACTGGATGTCGATCGGTCCAGGCTGTCGGGTGGGCTCAACGCTTTGAAACCGTCCCTGCGCCCAGGTCCAGGTCGACTGCGTGAGGACTGCGACCAGGTCGGTGCTGACAGCACCGGGTGTGCCGGAGTTGATGGACCAGGTCGCCTTTCACCCGCTGCCTGTTGGGTGGGAGGCGACTCTTCGCGTCCTCGGTCAGGGTGATGGCCAGTGATCCCCGAGAATGACTCAGCGCATAATGTATAGCGGTGGTCTCCTGGTGTGCCAGTCCGTGGTGCGCTGAAACTCTTCACCGATGCCGAACAGTAGTGATTCGTGATGGGCCGCGGCCGTGAGTTGAGCACCGATCGGCATACCCGTATGAGGGTGAGATCCGACCGGGAGCGCGAGCGTGGGTCCGTCGTGGAGGGACCAGGGATAACTGAACTGGCCGAGTCGGCGCGAGCGTGCAATGACGTCGTCATCACCGGCGATGGGCGGTACGTCGACCGGCATCGTCGGGGTCAATACGGCGTCGACGTCTGTGAACAGCGCGCTGAGTCCGCGACGGAACTCCGCCCTGGCGGCCAGGGCTGCTGTTCTCTCGGAGTCCGAAATGGACAGACCCAGGGACACACGCGCGAGGGTATCGGGATGGAACAGATCGGGCGACGAGTGCACTCGGTCATGGTGGAGCGCAGCAAGGTCCGAGTACAGCAGGATGTATACGATGTCCTGCGCGTGAGCAGCGCCGGGAACATCGACCGGTACCACCTCGTATCCCACGCTCTGCAATTGCCGTGCCGCTGCGTCGATTGCGTCGCTGATGGCAGCGTCGACGTCGTCGGTGATGAACACCGACGGCAGCCCTATCCGTCGAGCGGGGCTAGGCGCCGGAGCCTGGTCGGTGCGCAGTACGTCGAAGAGGCGGGCAACCTCGGTTACCGATCGTGCCATCGGACCGACGGTGTCGAAGGCGTCGCTGACCGGGAAGACTCCGGTATTGCTGATTGCGCCCCAGGTTGGTCGCAGTCCTGTGATGCCGCATGCTGCTGCGGGTAGGCGGACTGATCCGCCGGTGTCAGTACCGAGGGCTGCGTCCACCAGACCTGCAGCGACTGCGGCGCCGGAGCCTCCACTCGACCCGCCCGGGACCCGGCTGGGGTCCCAGGGGTTGCGGACGGGGCCCGCGGCGGAGTTCTGGGAGGTGACTCCGACCGCGAACTCGGCCATGTTCAGCTTGGCGGTGATCTGCGCGCCCGCAGCGATCAGTCTGCGGACGACCTCCGCGTGTGCAGATGCGATGCGGTCGGAGAAGAACCGGGACGCACAGGTCGTGGGTACACCGGTGACGTCGATGTTGTCCTTGACGCCGATACGCATTCCGGTCAGAGGACCATCGATGGTGGCGTCCGGAGTGTCGATCCAGGTGATGACGCTGCCCAACGTCTCGTCGAGAACGTGAGCGGTCGGGCCGCCGCTGATTGCGGCGGCCCGACGTGTGGTGCCGCTCAGGATGCGCTCCCTGCGCGCAGTGCCGCGGTGGCTTCCTCGTCTACGGTCCACGTGTCGGTGTCGACGGCGACCCCGTAGTCGCGTCGAGCGTCCTCCGCCGTGAGGTACTCGTCCCAGACGTCGCTGAGGACCTGGAAAGGATCGCGGAGGAACGGATTTCCGAAACCGCCGCCGGAGGGCAGCTTGATCTCCAAGGTTTCGCCGGCGCGGATGGTTTCCTGGGTGACCTTGGAGAAGAGCACCTCCTCGCGGTCTGTTCCGGCGTTGCGGGTGAACGCCCCTGCGACGCCGTCGTGACCGCCCAGCGCACCGGCGGGCGGGTCGGAGCGGTTGTCGGCTTCGGATCCGAGGAAGGTGTCGGTCTCCATGAGCCATTTGCGGACGCTGCCGATGCCGCCTCGCCACTGGCCCGGTGCGGGAGCTTCGTCGCGGAGTTCGTATCGGAGGGCACGCATGGCGTGGTTGAGTTCGAGTTCTTCGATGGGGTTGTTGCGGGTATTGGCCATGAGCGAGTCGACGGCGTCCATGCCGTCCTTGCCGTTGCGTCCGCCGTACGAACCTTCGTTGATTTCGATGTACACCCAATATGATTCGCCGTCTTCAGCGACGCCGGAGTAGGCGATGGCGCATAGTGCTGCCGACGATCCCGCGATCGCGTGGTCGGGGAG
The DNA here is from genome assembly GCF_002215235.1 of Rhodococcus sp. BUPNP1. NCBI lineage: Bacteria > Bacillati > Actinomycetota > Actinomycetes > Mycobacteriales > Nocardiaceae > Rhodococcus > Rhodococcus sp. BUPNP1. The sequence continues at coordinate 22,211 of NZ_NERM01000038.1, read as the reverse complement.
TACGGGTGCCAGGGCGAGGTTGATGGAGTCGAAGATTCGGTTCACCTGGGAGAACCGGGCGAAGCACGATGCCGGGAAGTCCGGGTTGAAGATCGTTCCCTCGGGTGCGTATGCCCTTACTGGGCGGAAGCAGCCGTCGTTCTGGGGGACGAATTCCTCGGTCAGGTCTTCGTCGAGCAGGATGGTGCGGATCGCGGCGACTGCGACGGGGAGGACGGATCCTTCGAAGGGCACGTTAAAGGCGGTGGGGACCTGGTCGTTGGAGCCGGTGAGGTCGATGAGGATGTCTTCTCCCTCGACTTGCACGCGCACGGCGACCTTGAGGGGAACACCGCGGTTCTTACCGTCGTCGTCCAGATAGCCGATGGGTGCTTCGTAGCTGCCGTCCGGTATTTCGCGGATTCGGCTGCGAAGCATGTTCTCCGAGTAGTCCATCCACCGTTCGCTGGCGCTCATGACGGTGTCGAGACCGTACTTCTCGAGCAGTTCGATGAATCGCTTCTCACCGATGCGTGCGCAGGCAATGAGTGCTTCGAGATCGCCTCGGTTCTGTTCGGGTGTGCGAACGTTGTCGAGGATGTGCTGGATGAGGTAGTCGTTGCGGACACCGGCGTCATAGATCTTCATCGAATCCATGAGTTTGCCTTCGGCCCAAACATCGACGACATCCATGCACAGGCCGGGGAAGTTGCCACCGACGTCGGATACGTGTCCGGTGCATCCGGCGAATCCGATGTGCTCACCTTCCCAGAAGATCGGGATGATCACGCCGTAGTCGGGGGAGTGGGCTGCACCGTGGTACGGGTGGTTGTGCAGGACGACGTCGCCCGGTCGATACGTACCTGCGAGTCTGCGGTTGACGCCACGGATGTATGCGGGGATTGAACCGCAGTGCATCGGTGTCGAATCTGATTCGCACAGTTCACGGCCGTTGATGTCGAAGATGCCGGCGCCGAGGTCTTCGGATTCGCGGATTAGGCTCGAGTAGGCCATGCGGTAGAGGACCTGCGCCATTTCCTTGGCCATCGACTGCAGTGCACCGCCGATGACACGCAGTGTGATCGGGTCGACCTCGACGTCGTTCCACGTACGGTGGGACTCGCCCGCGAGCGATACGCCGGTTTTGGGCATCAGGGTCTTGCTCATGCGGGCTTCCTCTCGATGATGATGTGGCCGACTGCGTCGACGGTGGCGTGCTGGTTCATGCCGATGATGGTCGTGGAGTCGAACTGCTCGACGATGGCGGGTCCTTCGATGGTATTGCCGGCCAGAAGAAGCGATCGATCGTAGACCGGGGTGTCGATCCACTGGGGCGCGGCCGTTTCGTCGCGCCAGAATAATGCGCGGGTCATGGTCTTGATCGCCGCGGAGCAGTCGGCGGTGCCCTTGTCGATCTCGGTGATACGGACGTGCGGTACGGCGCCGACACCCGTGACGCGGATGTTGATCAGCTGCACCGGCTTGTCGTCGAAACGCTGGGAGTAGGTTCGTCCGTGTGCCTCGTGGAAGGCCTCGGCGACGGTCTTGACCCAGACATCGTCGATGTCGCCGTCGGGAGCGGGGACGCGTAGTTCGTAGCCTTGTCCGACATAGCGGCAATCCACGCTTCGTTCGAGCGAGATGTTCTCGGTGGGAACGCCGTCGGCTTCCAGTTGGGCGATGGCTTCGCGGGCGAGTCGGTCCATCTGTGTCTGTAGCAGGTTCAGGTCTGCGTCCGCGGAGGAGGTCCAGACGGTGGTGGGAATTTCGTACCGGATGTCGGTGGTCAGCAATCCGACTGCGGAGGTGATGCCGGGGTGTCCGGGCACGATGACACGGGGAATGCCGAGTTGGTCTGCGATCTGCCATGCGAAGAGGGGGCCGGCACCGCCCTCGGCGATGAGCGAGAAGTCGCGCGGGTCGTAACCTTTGCGTACCGAGTGGAGGCTGATCGCTTCGGTCATGGAATGGGCGAGGATCTTGAAGATCCCCATCGCGGCCTCGTCCAGGGTGGTTCCGAGCTTGTCGGCGATGTGGGTCTGGATCGCGGTACGGGCCAACTCGGGTTCGACCTTCATGGTTCCGGACAGGAAGCTGTCCTCACGCAGCCAGCCCATCATGACCATAGCGTCGGTCGAGGTCGGTTCGGTGCCGCCACGGGCGTAGCAGGCGGGTCCGGGGAATGCCCCGGCGCTTCGAGGTCCGACCCGGAACATGCCGCCTTCGTCGACCATGGCGATGGAACCGCCACCGGCGCCGATCGTGTCGACCTCCGCCATCGGCACCATGGCGTGGTAGTCGCCGATGCGGGTGTCGAGGAGATGCTTCATTCGGAGGGTGCCGTTCGGCGCCACACCGATGTCGGCGGAGGTTCCGCCCACGTCAAGTGTGATGACGCTCGGGAAGCCGGAGGCCTTACCGATAGCGCATCCTCCCAGCAATCCGGCGACCACACCGCTGGTCAGCAGCGAGACCGGCTGTTCGCTGGCGCTGCGCGAGGTGACCAGACCGCCAGCGGAGGTCATAAGATGCACGTCGTCGCCGACCTGCGCCTCTGCGGCCTTCTTTGCGAGGTTGGCGATGTAGCTCGAGGTCTTCGGTCCGATGAAGGCGTTGAGTGCCGCAGTGGAGAATCGTTCGTACTCGCGGTACTGGGGAGCAACCTCACTGGAGAGCGAGATGAACACCTCGGGGTACTCCTCGAGAATGATGTCCTTGACCCGTTTTTCGTGCGTGGGGTTGCGGTACGAGTGCAAGAAGGCAACGGCGATAGCGTCGACTCCGCGTTCACGGAGCAGGCGAACCTCTTGGCGCACTGCATCTTCGTCGAGCGGTACGAGGACGTTGCCGGAAGCATCGATCCGTTCGGGCACGACCCGGCGGTTGCGACGCGGCACCAACTGCCATTTCTGCCAGGGCAGGTCCTGGTAGTTCGAGTAGTTTAGGGGACGCTTCTTGCGGGCGATGTGTAGAAGGTCGCGGAATCCCTCGGTCGTGATCATGCCGACGTTGCACCCGTTGTGTTCGAGCACGATGTTGGTGGCAACGGTGGTGCCATGGAAGAACATGTCGATGTCGGATGGGTCGATGCCGGCGCGTTCGGCGAGGACCTCGATGCCGTCCATGGTTCCGATGGAGGGGTCGTGGTTCGTCGACGGGGTCTTGTGGACCACTACGGTGCCGTCGTCGTCCCACAGCACGAGGTCGGTGAACGTGCCGCCGACGTCGACTCCAATTCTCTTCATCAATACTTCCAATCTTTCGGTGCCCGCGAGGAGCGGAGGGGACGACCGAGCCGTGCGGCGGTCCGAAGTCTGGGGTGGTGGGTCACTGGGAGGGTGATGTAGGTCATCGTGCTTGAGGGCGACCAAGAAATCAATACCTCAGATGTTTTCGGGAGAAATCTGCCCAAAATCGCGGTCCGATCGGTTCAATCCTTGGAAAAATCACCTAAAGGGCGGATGATTAGGGGGTATGGGACAGGTGCGCGGCGCCCTAACTCGGCCGCAGCGTCGGGTTAGGCTCAGGCCGTTCACCGCAGCTTTCGAGAGAGAAGAGTCGACGCTCGTGACCGAACCGACGACCGGGGACGCACCCGTCAAGAACGGACCTGCCTATGCGGTCCTCGCGGAGCACCTGCGCAACCGAATCCTGTCCGGTGAGTTGCAACCCGGTGTCCGGTTGCCCGGAGAGGCAGAGTTGACCGCTGAATTCGGTGTCGGTCGCAGCACCATCCGTGAGGCCTTGCGTTCGCTGGCGAGCCAGAACTTGATCACCACGACTCGGGGAGTCACCGGCGGTAGTTTCGTCGCCGCGCCGAGTGTCGGGCATATCAGTGCGCATCTCGAGACGGGTGTGGCATTGATGGCGGCGGCTGAGACGGTCACCGTCGCGCAGCTGATGGAAGTGCGTAACCTCATGGAGGTGCCGGCGGCCGGCATGGCGGCATTCCGTCGGACCGATGAGCACCTCAAGCAACTCGAAGCGTCGATCTTCGACCCACACAGCTTGCAGGGACCCGAGACGTTCGCGAAGAATCAGGAGTTCCATTTGGTTCTTCTTCGGGCGACGGACAATCCGTTGCTGGAGTTGATCACTGCGCCGGTGTTTCGAGTGCTGTCCAGCAGGTTCGGGCGCGAGCATGCCCCGCAGGGGTTCTGGCAGTGTGTCGATCACGATCACCGTGCGATCCTCGATGTCGTCGCTGCCGGAGACTCCATGGCTGCGATGGATCTGATGCGCAGGCATCTGGACAACTTGGGCGACTCGTATCGCCGGATGGATCGCCGCGGACAGGCTTGACTCAAAACATCTGCTTTTTAGGCGAGTAGGTATCGAAGATCCCCGGATGATTGCCTTGCTCTGCACTATTGACCCTTGAAATGTCTGATGTATTGTTCGAAGGAACGTACTCGCCGAACTGATGTGAGGAGACACGGTGGCAGTGCATCAGGCTGTTCTCGGCCGATTTTTCGAGGACTACGTTGTAGGGGACATCTACCAGCACCCCATCGGGCGCACGATCTCCGAAGCCGACAACACGTGGATCACGTTGCTGTCGATGAACACCAACCAAAACCACTTCAACGCTCATCTCGCAGCGCAGAATCCCATCACCGACGGCAAGGTCATCGTCAACTCTGGACTGACTGTTGCTGTGGTACTCGGTATTTCGGTTCTCGACATGAGTCAGAACGCCATCTCGAACCTGGCATTCACCGACATCAAGATGTCGCACCCGGTATACGTGGGCGACACCATCTACGCAGAAAGCATCTGCATAGGACTGCGCCGGTCCGAATCCCGGCCCTATGCCGGAATCGTCTCCATGATCACCCGGGGGCTGAATCAAGATGGAACCGAAGTCATCTCGTGGAAGCGGTCGGTCATGGTCGCTACCCGCGAGAGCGGGATCGGCCAGAACTACTTCCCCGAAGCCAAGGGCGGACCGCTGCAACTGCCGACACCCGCCGACCCGGAAGGGGCGCTCTCATGAAACCACTCGAAGACGTCCGCATTATCTCGCTCGAGCAGTACGGCGCAGGCCCGTTCGGCAGCGTCCACCTCGCCGACCTCGGTGCCGACGTGATCAAGATCGAAGATCCGAACGTGGGGGGCGACGTCGGACGTTACGTCCCGCCCTACAACGACGCCGAGGACTCGTTGTTCTTCGAAACCTTCAACCGCAACAAGCGCAGCCTCTCACTCGACCTGTCGTCCCCCGCCGGGCGCGCAGTGTTCGAGGACCTCGTCCGCACCAGCGACGCGGTCTACTCCAATCTCCGCGGAGATGTGCCCGCGAAAATCGGCATTACTTACGACGACCTCAAGCACCTCAATCCGGCTATCGTCTGCTGCAGCCTCACGGGCTTCGGTATGACCGGACCGCGTGCGAAAGAGCCCGGCTACGACTATATCCTGCAAGGCCTCGCAGGATGGATGAGCGTCACCGGCGACCCAGACGGACCTCCTACCAAGTCCGGGCTCTCGCTCGTGGACTATTCGGGCGGATTCGTCGCTGCGATCAGTTTGCTGTCCGGGCTACACGCCGCCAAACGGGACGGCATCGGCGGGGACTGCGACGTCTCGCTCTACGACACCGCGATGTCGCTGCTCACCTACCCGGCCACCTGGCATCTGAACGCTGGCTTCGAACCGGTACGTACCAAGAACTCGGCGCACCCCTCCCTCGTACCGTTCCAGGCCTTCGAGGCCAGCGACGGTTGGTTCGTCGTCGGTTGCGCCAAGGAGAAGTTCTGGGAACGCCTCGTCGTTGCGATCGACAGGCCCGATCTGGGCGCCGATCCACGTTTCGCGAACTTCGCACTGCGCGGTGAGCACCAGGACGAACTGCTCCCCATCCTCGAGCAGACCTTCGTCAGCCAGCCCGTGGACTACTGGCTCTCGCGCCTGGGGCCTGCCGGTGTGCCGGCGGGTCCGATCAACGACGTCGCCCAGGCCCTCACCGAACCGCACACCCTTGCACGAGGTCTCCTCGTCGAGACCGACCACCCCACCTTCGGAACGGTGCGCCAAGTTGCCTCACCGGTCCGGTTCGGCTCCGAGACGACGCAGTACCGGCGCGCGCCGCTACGCAACGAGCATTTCGACGAGATCATCCGCGACCTCGGCTACAGCGCCGAGCGTGTTGCGGAACTGGTCGGGCAAGGTGCCTTCGGCAAGCAGGCAAGCGGGGCTCGGGCGTGACGTCGTCGGTACTTGCCCAATGGGCCCACGGTCTGACTCTTGCGGACCTGTCCGACGATGTCCGGCATGCGGTCGCCCGGCATCTTCTCGACGGGGTCGGCAATGCCGTCGCCGCGCAACGGCTCGGATACGGGCGCGCGGCGTGGACGGTCGCCGATGCACTCGGCGGTCCGGCCGAAGCCAGACCGCTAACCGGGACGCGGGCGATCTCCGCTCCGGCTGCAGCTATGGCGACCGCGGTGCTGGTGCACGCCTTGGACTTCGACGACACTCATGCCGGCGCCCTGGTTCACGCCACCGCAGTCTCTCTGCCTGCGGCTTTCGCCGCCGGACAGCAGGTTCGAGCCACTGGCGCAGAAGTTCTTACCGCCGCTGCGATCGGACTGGAGACGGCGTGCCGCCTCGGGGCTGTCAGCCCGCATGGTTTTCACGGACGTGGCCTTCATGCGACAGCCGTGGTCGGCCCGTTCGCTGCAGCCCTCGTCGCCGGCAAGTTGACCGGATTGCCGGTGCCGGTCTTAGTGCACGCTCTTGGTGTCGCCGGATCATCGAGTGGAGGGTTGCTCGAGTTCCTCGACACCGATGCCGACACCAAGGCGCTCCACCCTGGTTCGGCCACGTTGGGCGGGATTCTCGCAGCCCGGCTGGCTGCTGCGGGCGCCAGCGGTCCGGAATCGGTGTTCGAGGGGCGTCGGGGTGTGTATGCGTCGATGTCGGAGCGGACCGCGGACCTCACGGTGCTGACGGACGGGTTGGGCACAGACTGGGAAGCGACCCGTATCGGCATCAAGCCCTATCCGAGTTGCCAGCTCATGCATGTCACTCTCGACGCGGTTGCAGCGGCTCTGACCGACACGGCCGTCGAGCCTGCCCAAGTGGTCGACATCGAGGTGCACGTTCATCCGGATTCGGTGCCGATCGTGTGTGGTCCGAACGCAGGTGTGGCCGCACCGCGCAGCACTTATGACGGGAAGTTCGACCTGCCGTGGAGCGTTGCTGCACTCGTGCACGACGGACATATCGACGTCGCGACCTACACCGACACTTCGATCGTCCGCGATTCGGTGCTCGCGACCGCTCGAACGGTCCGTGTCGTCGAAGCCCCGACCGAGGGGCCGGCAGCATCGGCACCCGGACATGCGATCATCACCCTCGACGACGGGCGTGTACTCGAGGGACGCGTCGAAGGTAGCCGCGGCACCGCCGCATTCCCCCTCGACGATCAGCAGTTGCTCGCCAAGTTCACCGCCAACTGCGGCGATCATCCCCGTGCCTCAGAGCTCGCCGACCGCATCTTCGGGTTGGCTGACGAGCCGAATCTGACCGCCGTACTCGATCTCGCGGCCCTCATTGCACCCGCACCCCTGCACTGAACATCCTAGGAGCCATCATGGATTTCACATTCGACGAGCAGCAACTGGCGTTCCGAAAGGCATTGCGTCACTTCGTGGACAAGGAAATCGTGCCCGTTGCCAATGAATGGGAGAAGTCGGGGCGGTATCCCACGGAGATCGTCGAACACATGAAGGCCATGGGATTGTTCGGCATCACCACCCCTGAAGAGTACGGCGGCATCGACCTCGACAAGGTGTCGTTCACACTCGTGTACGAGGAACTGGCTCGCGGCTGGATGGGCATCGCCGGAATTCTCGGCAGTCACAACCTGTCCTGCTGGATGATCAACCGTCACGGCACCGAGGAACAGAAGCAGACCCTGCTACCGAAACTGGCCACCGGAGAATGGCGGACCGGGATCGGGCTCACCGAGCCCGGCGCAGGCACAGACCTGCAGGGCATTCGAACGACTGCGCGCCGCGACGGGGACCATTACGTCGTCAACGGCGCGAAGACGTGGATCACCAACGCCCGGCACGCCAATGTCCTCCCAGTCCTGGTGAAGACCGACCCGTCTGCAGAGCCTGCGCACAAGGGCATGAGCATCCTGCTGATTGACACCACGCTTCCCGGGTTCGAGGTGCAACGTGATCTCGGCAAACTGGGGTACAAGGGCACCGAGTCCTGCGAAATCCTGCTCGACAACATTCGGGTACCTGCGGACGCATTGCTTGGCGGAACGGAGGGGCGCGGTTTGCAGCAGGCCTTGTCCGGCCTGGAAATCGGCAGGCTCAACATTGCAGGCCGTAGCGTCGGTATCGCTCAAGCAGCCTACGATGCAGCACTGTCCTACGCGCGAGAGCGCACGGCGTTCGGGCAGCCGATCGCGGACTTCCAGGCGATCCAGCTCAAGCTGGCGGACATCGCCACCCATTTGCAGGCCGCCCGGTTGATGACGTATTGGGCTGCTTCGCAGGCAGATTCGGGTAAGCGCGTGGACATGGAGGCTGGAATGGCGAAGTACTTCGCGTCCGAGACGGCCATCACCGCGAGCCTCGAAGCGATGCGTATCCACGGCGGCTACGGATACTCGACGGAATTCGTCGTCGAACGGTTGTACCGCGACGCGCCTCTCATGTCGATCGGAGAGGGCACCAACGACATCATGCGGACCGTCATCGCCAAGGCGCTGGTCTCCGGCTCCGGGGTCATCGGGTGAGCGTGGCGCTGACTTACCTGTATGTCCCGGGTGACCGCCCGGAGCGTTTCGACAAAGCACTCGCTTCGGGTGCCGATGCGGTAGTGCTGGACCTCGAGGACGCGGTCGCCGTTGATCGGAAGGAACTTGCGCGCGAAACTGTTGCGCGGTGGATCGCTGCACTCACACCCGGTTCCGTGGAGGTGTGGGTGCGGGTGAACCCGGGTGACCTGCAGGAAGCGGACATCCAGTCTGTCGCCCACCCGCGACTGACGGGAGTGTGGTTGCCGAAAGTAGGATCCGCACGCGAGGTCGAACAGGTCGACGGCCTCCTAACTGACCTCTGTCCCGGGGCGGCGGTATCCGCGCTGATCGAGACCGCTGCTGGCGTACTCGACGCCCTGGCCATCGCGCGTGCGCCCCGGATGCGGTTCCTGCAACTCGGGGAAGTCGATCTGGCCGCCGATCTCGGTGTCGAAGTCGACGGCGATGACACAGCGCTGCTGTTCGCACGTAGCCAAGTCGTCGCGGCGAGTGTGGCGGCAGGGATAAACCCGCCCCCGGCCGCTGTGTCGCGCAATTTCCGCGACAGTGACGCTCTGGAGGCGGGTACCCGTGCTCTTGCACGGCTCGGGTTCGTCGGTCAGGCGTGTATTCACCCTGCCCAGCTCGAACCGGTCCGACGAGTGTTCACACCTTCGCAGGACAAGGTACGTGCGGCACGCGCCGTGCTGGCCCGCCTAGAGGTAGCGGAGTCCGGTGTTGCCGTGGACGCGGCTGGCTTTTTGATCGATGAAGCAGTCGCTCGGCAAGCGCGTCGGGTGCTCGCGCATGTAGACCAATAGCTGGAGCCCCAATTCTCCGCGTTGGTCCACTTCACGGAAAACCCGATCGCTTCTCACAAAATGGCACTGTTGAGACGGGGGACAGAGAGGGTTTCCTGGCGTCATGAGGATCGACGAAGGTGAACTTGTTACCGGACACGTTCGTGCAGGCGCACCGGGCGGAGCGCTGTCGGTTGATGGGTTCCGGGCGGCCGCTGATCACATTGTTGCGCTAGCGGCTGCTGTTGCGTCGGAGCAGTGGAACAACTCGGCGTTGGGGGAATGGACGGTGCGGTCGCTGGTGGGACATATCGGTCGCGCGCTGACCACGGTCGTCGACTATCTTTCACGGCCCGCCATCGAGCAGACTGTGCCGTCCACCGCCGACTACTACCTCTTGGCAGCTGAACTCGTCGACTCGGACGCAGTCCGCCGACGCGGTGAGCAGGCCGGCGCCGAACTCGGCGAGGATCCCGCGGCCACGCTGGCGCAGATGCGAGACCGGGCGCTGCACGCTCTCGCCCACACCGACGATCGGATCGTGACGACGGTGGTGGGTGGCATGTTGCTGTCGCACTACCTCCCGACTCGCACGTTCGAGTTGGCAGTGCACGGTCTGGACCTGGCCCGAGCGACCGGACAGCCGGAATCGGTCCCGGTCGAGGCGCTGCGGGAGACGGTGTCGTTGGCGACCGAGCTGGCGGTGCGCCGTGGTCACGGTGAGACCGTCCTGCTCGCGTTGACCGGACGCGGAATCATTCCGAGCGACTTCAGTGTGGTGTGAACTCCGATGAGTGAGCATTTCGTGGTGACGGGTGGTAGCCGTGGGATCGGTGCCGCGATCGTTCGGGCTGCAGCTCGTGCGGGCCACGAGGTCAGTTTCACCTACCACCGGGACACCAATGCCGCAACCGGACTGGTCACCGAATGCGGCCCCCGAGTCCAGGCCATCCAATCCGACGTCGCCGACACCGACGCGGCAGGAACCGTCCTCGACACGGTGACGCGGACAAGGGGAGAGGTGACGGTTCTGGTGAACAACGCCGGGATCACCGGCCCGCTCGGCGACTTTCTCTCCGTCAGTCAAACGACGGTGCGGGAAGTCTTCGACGTCAACGTTTTCGGACTGTGGGCAATGACGGCCGCCGTGGTCCGGTACTGGCGCGCACATTCCCTGCCGGGTGTGGTGGTCAACCTCAGCAGCATCGCCGCGACTACCGGGGCGCCCGGTGAGTATGTGGGCTACGCCGCGTCCAAGGCTGCGGTCGAGGCGATCACCCGAGGCCTGGGACGCGAATTGGCGCCGGACATCCGTGTCGTCGGCATCGCGCCCGGCACCACCGACACGGACATCCACGCCGCTGCGGGCGATCCGGACCGAGCACAGAGGGTCGTCGAACGGATACCTCTCGGCCGCATCGCCACGGCGGACGAGATCGCCGCCGCGGTGCTGTTCGCGGCCGGAGAGAACGCCTCGTATCTGACCGCCACGACCATCACCGTGGCCGGTGGCCTGTGACCGGAACATGCTGATGAAGGGGAGAATAGGTCATGACCGCCGCTTTCGTCATTGCGGTCGCCTTCATGGTGATGACCCCTGGTCCGGACAGCCTGGCGATCGCTGATGCGGCCGTGCGCTCTCGGACCGACGGTGTCATGATCGCACTCGGTGCTGTTACCGGCATGCTCGTCTTCACCGTCGCCGCCTGCACCGGACTCGGTGCACTGCTCGTCGCCGCACCCGCCGCTCTCGACGCCCTACGGATCGTGGGTGGACTCTATCTGGTCTTCGTCGGACTCACGTCCCTGCGCAGCGCTGTCCGTGCTCCCGCCGATACCGAGGAAACAGCTCCGGGAAGCCCTGCGTCGCAGCGGATATTGGCACCTGCACGTCGGTTCGGACGAGGCCTTCTCGTGGATATGACCAATCCGAAGACCTTGGTCGTGTTCGTCACGGTCGTACCGGCGTTCGCAGGTCCGGACGCCGATTACCCAACCCTGGTCGGACACTGCCTGTTTCTGGTGGTCTTCGCAGCAGCATGGTTCCTGACGGTGGCACTGCTCGCCGCCCGGATCGGCACGCTCGGCCCACGGTCGGAGCGTTGGACTGCCATCGTCACCGGTGGCGTCATGTGCGGTTTCGGCATCGCGATCCTGGTCCTTGATCCCTTCGTTCGCGGTTGAACCGAAGCGGCAACAATGTCGGACATGGAGGAAGAGAGCACAGTGGCGCGAGTGGAGCTGTACGAAGCGTTCGCCGTCGATGCCGGGGGAGGCAATCCGGCCGGCGTAGTCCTCGATGCACAGGGCATGTCGGAGCGCGAGATGCTCACGGTGGCCCGCGATGTCGGAGCATCGGAAACCGCTTTCGTCACCGACGGGGATGCGCCGCACACCTATCGCCTGCGTTATTTCTCCCCTGAGGTCGAAGTGCCCTTCTGCGGACACGCCACCATCGCCACCGCCATCGCCCTGGCCGAACACCGCGACGAGGACGACATCGTCATGCTGACCCGCGCAGGCCGTGTGCCGGTGCAGATCGAACGCCGTCCCGACGGTCTGCACGCGGCCTTCACATCGGTCCCACCCACGATCACCACCGTGCCGGACGACATCGTCGCGGCAGCCTTGACAGCGCTGCGATGGGCACCGGATGACCTCGATTCTCGCTTCCCCGCCGCGGTATGTGATGCGGGCTCTCGACACTTAATCCTCGGCGTCGGCACCCGCGAACGCTTGGCTCGCCTCGATTACGACTTCGACGCGCTGCGGACCGTGCTCACCGAACTCGACGCGATGACCGCCCAGCTGTTCTGGTTCGGCTCCGGGCGGGACCTTCACAGTCGCAACCCCTTTCCCGTCGGCGGGATCGTGGAGGACCCTGCGACCGGATCGGCCGCGGCCGCTCTCGGCGGATACCTCCGCCACTTGGGCGTGGCGAAGCCGGGAGACCGGTTCGTCGTGCACCAAGGAGTTGACATGGGACGGCCGAGCAAGATCGGAGTGCGGATCGGCGAGAGTGGGCAGGGCATCACCGTGTCCGGACGGGCGGTGCGCGCCGAACCTGCGCGACGGCTCGATGACGCTGGGCAGGTCCAGCCCACCTCCACTGCTCGCTATGTCGAACACCTGCGGCGCCCCGATCTGAGCGTCGGCACCTACTCGATTCCGAACGGTGGTGTAGACGGACAACAACCGCACACCGAAGACGAGATCTACATCGTCACCGCGGGGGGGCTGCGACCTTGTGGACGCCGCCCGGGACCGTGCCGGCACCGACTGGGGCGGTGCTGTTCGTCCCAGCAGGTCTGCCCCATCGTTTCGTCGACGTCGGCGAGGACTTCGCGACACTGGTGGTCTTCGGCCCAGCGGAGGGCACCCGCGCCCGCGCATGAACCGGCAGCTCACACACTGGCCGCCAATCGCCGCGTATATGTCGCCCACGCCTCGACGAGCCGATCCACCGCAGACTCGAGCACGGCGGGGTCCGCGGCCGCCGAGATGCGGATGTACTCGCGCAGGCTCCCGTCGGTGACACACTCGCGCCCGACACACACCCTGACTCCGCCGCGCACGGCGACGTGCGCGAAGGTCGACGCATCCACGACCGGCAGGCGGATCCACAGCCCGTCCCCGGTCGTCGACGCCACGGTCCAACTCGGCATCAGCCCCGCCAGCATGCTGCGCAGAAGGACCACCCGTTCGGCGAGCGTGTCGTAGCGGGCGGTGTACCACTGCGGACTGGTTGCGTCGAGCAACCGTGCGGCGTGGACCTGTGCACTGACCGCCGGGGCCGGAATACGGGGCAATGCGCTGAGCAGGGATGCGTCCGGCGCGGGAAGCCGGATCCACCCGATGCCGCACCCGGCCCAGAACACGCGATTGAGTTCCCCGATCGCGGTGACCCGTTCGGACAGCGCCGCCAGCGGTCGCAGCCGGGGGTCGCGCGACCTGGCGAGCGGAAGAAATGACAGCTCCTCGACCACGACGGCGGTGTGATCCTCGATCGCCGCGGCGAGGCGCGGTAACCGCGACGAGGCCGTCGTCTGTCCGCTGGGTCCGGACTCGACCACATCGACGAAGGCAGTCGCAGCACGGGTGCGGCGCAGCGCGCGCCGCATCGCCGCCGGATCGATGCCCCCGGCGTCGGGATACAGGCACAGCGAGGTCGCAGTGTGTTCGGTGAAGGCTGCACGCAGCGTCGGCCATAACGGTGCGCCGAGCACGGTCGGACGTTTCGCGGCGGAGTTCGCTCGCAACACGATATCGAGTGATTCTGCTGCTGCGGTGGTCACGACGATTTGTTCCGCTTCGGTCGGCAGGCCCAGGCGTGTGAGGTGCGATGCCAGGGCGTGCCGGAGGACCGGAAGTCCCCGGGTGGGAACGCCCGCCCTGTGAGCGGCTGGGTCGAAGCTCCAGTCGATTGCAGGAAGGTGCGACGGATCCACCGGGGCTGGCCTGGACAGGTCGATGACGTCGCCGATGTCCTCGGTCGACGAATCGATATGGCGCACTACCGCGTGAGAGGAGGTCCGGCGGGGACGAACGAAGGTGCCCGAACCGTGGATGCGTTCGACGACCCCGCGTTCGACGAGTTCTTCGAAGGCGCGCACCACCGTTCCGCGACTGACGCACAGTGCGGCGGCGAGGGTGCGTTCGGCAGGGAGGCGCTGACCGTAGGTCACGGTGCGGGAATCGATGGCTCGTTCGACCGCCGTGACGATTCGTAGGTAGCGAGGAAGGTCGGTGCGTTCGTCCGTCGCGAAGACGACAGTTGTCCACCACGCAGTGTCCTGGTCCACTCGACAAAAATGGCACTGTCCGGGCTGGTGGTGCAAGCACGATGCTGGACCTGCACGACCACCGAGCGGAGGAATGGCGATGGCAGAACCGGCAGCGACACTGGCCCGACGCCTGTGGGAGGCAATCGAACCGCTGCACGCGGCACCGTACTTCTCCCCGCACCACCGCCGGATCTCCCTCGATCTCGGCATGAGCGGCTACTGGATGGGTTACTTCGCCGGCCGCGCCGCACCGCTGGGGGCGATGACCGCAGCACCGGTCGAATCGATGTTCTTCAGCTTCCCCGACCGCCGCGTCGCACGCGCCCTGCCCGAAGCCTGGGCGTGCGCGGATCCTGGCACGGTACTCGAGGCACGAATCACCACCGCGCGCCTCGTCCTAACCGACTACCTCCGCGACGTACCCCGACGCGACCTCGACACACTCGCTTCGTACCTTGAAATGGCAGCGGATGGATGTCATTTCGCCGGGCGACCGCTGGCAGCCGGATGGTCGCGCGTTCCCCGTCCCGACGATATCGCCGCTCAGCTGTGGCTCGCCGCGACAGTCCTGCGTGAACATCGTGGAGACGGTCATGTCATTGCCTGTGTGCACGCGGGATTGCGGGGCATCGATGCGGTCGTCGCGCACGCCGCGACCGGCACAGTCACCCGCGAGATGATGCAACCCAACCGCGGCTGGAGCGATGAGGAATGGGAAGCCTCCGAGCGTCGCCTGCGTGCCCGCGGCCTGATCGATATCGGCGGCCGGCTCACCAAGAGCGGGGGAGCGCTGCGACGCAGCATCGAGGACCGCACCGATTTCCTCGCAGCGGATCCGGTGACCGCCCTCGGTCAGACCGGCGTCGAAACGATCATCGCGATCGCTGCGCCTATCAGTCGCCGCCTGTTCGACACCGGCGTCATCCCGCTACCCAATCCCATCGGGGTTCCCCGCCCCTGACCTGGCCATGGAGGCAGCATGAATAGTTCCCTCATCGACGTGGACACCACCGAGCTCGACGAATATGGCGTCGCCGTCGTGACCCTGAACCGTCCCGATAAGAAGAATGCCTTGTCGCACGCGATGCGACTTGACCTCGCCCACACCTTCGAGGCCCTGACCGACGCCCGCGTGGTGATCCTGACCGGCCGCGGAGACGTCTTCAGTGCAGGATTCGACCTCACCGAATTCGACCGGATCGACGAGGCCGGACTGTGGGAATCCTCCGACCGAATGAATGCCGCCATCGCCACGCACCCCGTGCCGGTGATCGCCGCACTGGACGGACCCGCCATGGCCGGGGGAACGGACCTCGCGGTACTCACCGACATCCGCCTCGGCACCGCGTGCACGAGTTTCTCCCACCCCGAACACCGCCGATTCCCCGTCGTCTACGGCCCCCTTGCCGAACGCGTCGGCCCCACCCGCGCACGCGAACTCGTCCTCACCGGTCGAACCGTCGAGGCCGACGAAGCTCTTACGATCGGGTTGCTGACCGAGATCGTCCGTGACCGCCCCGTTCTCGACCGCGCCCGCGAACTCGTCTACGACATCGCACGCACGCCCTCGCATCTCCTGCACGGCATGCGAGACAAATTCCAGCAGACCCAACGTTACGACCCGGCCTGCCACACCCTGTCCCTGTAACCACCACGCCGCCAGTGCCTCGCGACATTCGATCGAAGGAACCGTATGAGCATCCACGTGCGCCACGCAGAATCGACCGCAGTGATCACCATCGACCGCCCTCACAAACTCAACGCGCTCGACTACACCACGATCGACGAGTTGTCGGCGTGGCTGGACGATGCCACCGCTGATGATGCGATCCGCTCGATCATCCTCACCGGATCCGGTGACCGGGCTTTCAGTGCCGGCGCGGACATCTCCTGCCTGGCGCAGAGCATCGAGGCCGGCACCACCCACGCCCTGCAGGAGATCGTGACCCGCGGACAAGGGCTGACCAAACGCATCGAACAATTCCCGAAACCGATCATCGCCGCCGTCAACGGCCTCGCCTACGGCGGCGGATGCGAAATCGTCGAAGCAGCACATCTCGCCGTCGCTGCCGACCATGCCCTCTTCGCCAAACCGGAAATCACACTGGGATTCCCACCACCGTTCGGGGGATCACAACGACTGCCACGCCATATCGGCCGCAAACGGGCCCTCGAGATGATCCTCACCGGCGACGCCGTCGATGCCCACCGTGCCTACGAGATGGGTTTGATCAACCACGTCGTCCCGGCCACCGAACTGCTGTCCACCGCGTTGGAGTTGGCGGTACGCATCGAACGCCACGCACCGACCGCAGTGCATGCCTGTCTCGCCGCCGTCACCCGCGGCCTCAACGTGCCCATCGACGAAGGACTCGCTGTCGAGGCCGCATGGTTCGCAACTACCGTTCCTACCGCGGGCGTGAGGAGAGGGCTCGACGGATTCCTCGGCCGACGGACAGTAGCCCCGAAGTAAGTACGTGTTTGGGGTAGGAGACGTCGAACACTCGCACACGGGCGCATTCCGTGCGTAACGCGGCGGGCCACCTTCCCCGTGATCGGGAAGGTGGCTCCAACCGGGTGCGGGGCTTCTCCAGTCCTGATCCGTTGAGAGTTCGATGTCCTGCGTGGATCGATCATCACGAACCGAGCTGGTGAAGTGGAAGGTTCGGTATTCAGAGGCACTGATGGAGCATCGCTGCCAACTCGCGTGTTGCGGCCGCTTCGGTCTCCGCGCCCCACGCGCTCAGAGCATCGGCTGAGACCATCAGAGATGCGGACGAATCAGCGGGGATGCCGTCGCCGAGCGGTAGTCCGATTTCCTGGCGGAGTTCATGCATAAGGACAGTGCGCTTCATGAGACTTTCTTTGTTCGGTCGGTTGGAGCGGGGACGCAGTAGGTGTTCACGGCGTCGTTGTCTCGATCCACTCTTCGTAGAACGGCGGCATGGCTGAGGCCTTGTCATGGAACTCGGGTGGGCGTTTGTCGCGGAATGCCTGCACTCCCTCGGCGCCGTCGCCGATGCTGGTGTAGAACATGGCCAGCGAATCGACGCGGTGGGCATCTGCGGGGTGAGCAGCGGCCGCGTTTCGCAGCAGCATCTGGCGCATCAGGGCCACCGAGACCGATGAGCGGTCGCGGGTCCAGGCATTCGCCAACGCGCGCGCTTCGCTGAGCAACATCTCGGGTTCATGGACCGCCTGCGCCAACCCGTCGATGTATGCGACCTCGGCGTTGAGGATCTCTGCCCTATAGACCAGATCCAGCGCAGTGGGCATGCCGACCAGCCGGGGAAGGAACCATGTCGAGCACGCTTCGGGCACTATTCCGAGTTTGCCGAACACCAGGCCGAACCGCGCTCGGGTCGACATCAGCCGCGCGTCCATCGCCAGCGTCATGGTTGCACCGATTCCGACGGCCGCACCGTTGATTGCGGCGATCACCGGTTTACGACAGGCATGGATTGCGAGGGTGACACGACCGCCCGTGTCGCGGATCCGGCGCAATTCGGGGTCGTCGAGATTCTTCATGTCGGCAAGAGTGGGGCGTTTCGACTCGTCGAGTCCGAACACATTCCCTTCACTCGACAGGTCCATGCCGGCGCAGAAAGCGCGCCCTGCTCCGGTGACGATCACGGCCCGGACCGTGTCGTCGTCGTTCACCGACACGAAGGTGTGCTCGAGTTCGTCGGCCATCTCGACGGTGAACGCATTGAGACGGTCGGGACGGTTGAGCACCACGGTGAGGATGCCGTCCTCGACTTCGTGGCGAAGGGTGGTGTATTCCATGACTTCTCCCGTCTGCCTGTCAGGCGAGGTCGGCGGCAATCCTGCGGATGGCGGCTTCGGCATCGCTCACGATGTCCGAAATGATCGTCTTGCAGGGAAGCACGGCATCGATGAGACCTTGGGACTGGCCGGCCCACCACATGCCGCCTTCCATGTTCCCCTTCTCCAGCACTTCCGTTCGGCCGCGTACCCCGGAGGCGAGGTGTGCGACGTCGGAGAACGTGGCGTCAGGGCGGGCGGAGAGGGCTGCGATCGTCTCGGAGACGGAGTTGCGGGCCACACGTGCGGTATTACGGAACTCTCGGAACACGAGGATGGTCTGGCGTTCGTCGTTGGCAACGATCTGGGCCTTGACGTTCGGATGCACAGGAGCTTCGTCGCTGGCCACGAACCTGGTGCCCATGTTGATTGCGCATGCGCCGAGGGCCAGTGCTGCGGCCAATCCGTCGCCGGTGGCGAATCCGCCACTGGCGATGATCGGGATGTCGAGCACGCGCGCTGCGGCGGGGATGAGGATCAGGCCGGGGATGTCCTCGTTGCCGGGATGGCCGGCGCACTCGAACCCGTCGATACTGACGGCGTCGACACCCATGGACTGTGCTTTGATCGCATGCCGGACCGCTACCGCTTTGTGGATGACCTTGATCCCGGCGGCTTTGAACGCCGCTACATGTTCCTGGGGGTTGCTGCCGGCGGTTTCCACGATGGTGATGCCGCTGTCGATGATCGCGGCCCGGTAGTCGTCGTACGGCACGGGAGTGACGGTGGGCAGCAGGGTGAGATTGACACCGAACGGCTTATCGGTCATCTCCCGGCACCGGGCGATCTCAGCGACGAGAGCTTCGGGGGTGGGTTGCGTCAGCGCGGTGAGAAACCCCAAACCCCCGGCATTGGCCACCGCGGAGATCAGCTCCGCGGTGCCGACCCCGGTCATGCCACCGCACACCACCGGGTGCTCGATCCCGAAAGTGTCGGTGAAACGTGTGCGCAGCACGATCACGGCCTCCCTGCGTGCGGAACGTCGACTCTCGTCGAGAGGACCTTGGCTTCACGCGCAGCGCTGCGCTTGGCTTCGTCGAAATCCGGTGCGACCGAGAGGAATAGTGTGCGACCGTCATCGCCACCGAGCGCAACCGCGAACACTCCCAGCGGAGCCGTACTCACCTCGTCCAGGATGGTTCCGCCTTCGGCCAGGCGGACGGCACGTTGGTTGACGCAGTCGGCGATCCAGATGGCACCTTCAGCGTCGAGGGCCTGACCATCAGGTGCAATCGTGCACGCCGCAAGCCTCTTCTCCACGCTCGGCTCGTCGCCGAGATCGCCGAACGAGGCGAAGTCCTGACGGGGGCCGAGTGTGCCGTCCGGTTCGATATCGAATCGGGAGACGCGGTTGCCGAACAGTTCGTTGACGTACAGCGTTCTTCCGTCCGGGGAGATGCACATACCGTTCGGGAAGGACAGTCCTTCGGCAGCTACTCGGGAAGTGCCGTCGGTGTCGACGAGGACCACAACGCCGTGCTCGTGATCGGCACCTCCCATGAGGTCGAATCCGAACTCGCCGACGTATGCCTGACCGTTCGCGGCGACGACCATGTCGTTGGCGTGACCGTGGCAGTGTTCGGAGATGTCGGCGTGCTCGACGAGCGAGCCGTCGGGTTCGCGGCGCAGGACTTTGCGATCCTTCATCGAGACGACGAGCATGCGCCCGTCGGGAAGCCATCCGAGTCCGGACGGCTGGTGTTCGACGGTGCAGACCTGTTCGATGGATCCGTCGGCGTTCACGGCATTGACCGAGTGGGTGTAGAAATCCACGAACCACAGTCGGCCCTCATGCCACCGAGGTCCCTCGGTGTAGGTGAATCCTGTTGCGACTTCCGTCATTGGACGACTTGTCATGGGAGTACCTTTCTTCCGGCGCTCGTTGCCCGCTGGGCTCGGCCGGTGTCGGCCGGGCGCCTATGCGGGTGAGGTGGCTCCAGTCTCGGGATCCTCACGGCGGTCGAGGTGTCCCACAACGCAACAGTGCGGACGAGTTCATCGGGCGCTGTCGCAAATTCGGACGGTTCGGTGCCAGGGTTGGTGTGCAGGCTGGTCGTACCCTCGCTCACCTGATCCGGAGGAATGCGCCATGCTCACCACGATGATGGATCGTCCACTGCTGATCAGCTCGCTGCTGTGGCGTGCTGAGAACGTCTTCGCCGACCGGGTCGGAGTCTCGTGCGACGCAACCCGCGGAGACCGAGAGTTCACCTACCGCGATCTCGGCGCGACCGCACGCCGGTTTGCTGGTTCCTTCGAGAACTTGGGCATCGGGTTCGGAACCAGGGTTGCGACGTTGGCCTGGAACACCTTCGAGCATCTTGTCGCCTACTACGCAGTTCCTGCGTGCGGGGCAGTGCTGCACACGGTCAACCATCGGATGTCACCCGAGCACATCGCCTACACAATGGACAAGGCCGAGGACGAGGTTGTGCTGATCGACGCTGATCTGTTGCCCGTACTCCTCGAGATTCTCCCGCGCCTCCCGCGGATCCGGCATGTGGTGGTCATCGGTGATCTCGAGCAGGCCGAGTATTCGATATCTGCAGAGGTGACCTGGTGGTCGTTCGACGGATTGCTGCTCGATGCCGTGCCGATCGGGGAATTCCCGGAGTTCGACGAGACGACCGCATCGTCGATTTGTTTCACCTCGGGTACCACCGGGCTGCCCAAGGGGGTCGTGTACAGCCATCGAAGTACGGTGCTGCACGCGATGGCGATCAGTGCTTCCGGGGGCGTCGCGATCGACGGTCGGCACTCGTACCTGCTTGCCACGCAGATGTCCCACGTACACAGTTGGGGTGTTCCGTACGCGGGGGTGCTGCAGGGCGCACGTCTCGTCCTCCCCGGGCCGCACCCCTCGCCCGCGGAGCTGCTGCGCATCATCACGGATCAGACACCCGATGTCTTCGTCGGCGCCCCGGCCGTGGCGGCGCTCATGCGTGCACAGTTCGATGCCGATCCCGAGCGTTACGACCTCGGAAGTTTGCAGACCATGTGGTTGGGCGGGCAGGTGCTGCCACCAGTGCTGGTGAGGTGGTGGGCGGAGCGGGGAGTGGCGACCGTCAACGGGTGGGGGATGACCGAAACCTCCCCTATGGGAACTTTCAGCAACTCGGCCGATTGCCAAGGCAGACCCTTGCCGTTGTTCCAGGTGCGTGTCGTCGACGAAGAGGGTCGGAAGCTGCCGTGGAATGGCTTCACCACCGGCGAGCTGGAGGTTCGTTCGCCGTGGGTGACCGGGACGTACCTCGACGACGACCGCGCCGCCGAGGCGTTCGACGCCGGCTGGCTGCGCAGCGGCGACGTCGCGGTGATCCACCCGGACGGCCGGCTGGAGATCCGCGACCGGGTCAAAGACCTCATCAAGAGCGGAGGAGAATGGATCTCTTCCGTCGAGGTCGAGAACCAGCTGCTCCTGCATCCGGCGGTGGTGGAAGCCGCTGTCATCGCGGTACCGCACGAAACCTGGCAGGAGCGCCCCTTGGCGTGGGTTCGGACAACGGAGGAGGTCTCCGATGATCAGCTTCGGGCCCACTTGGCGGTCACCCTGCCGAAGTTCTGGCTCCCCGACACGTTCGTGCGGGTAGACGAGGTCCCCAAGACGTCAGTGGGCAAATTGGACAAGGTGCGCATGCGCCGGATGTGGGCCCAGAAGTCCGTGGTGTAGCGTTCTGGGACACCCATGGTCCATGTGACCTCTATTACATAATGTTCGTACTGACCGTGAGGTGTTCGAGGTGGTGATGACGTGACCGAGCGGCTTGGCATGCACGTAGACGATCGCAATTCCGATAGGTATGACTCCGACAGGTATGACAATGCTTCGCCACGAGTGCGGCCGGAGATCGAGCAGTCCTGGCGCCGCTGCCGTGCCATCGGGGCGGCTTCGGACGGTTCTCGTCTGCGCTACATCGATACCCCCACAGACTCGAAGCTTGTGCGTGCGGCGCGGCCGGTCCTGGATCGGTTGGCCGATCAACTCGCCGATGCACCGGTGACGATCCTGCTCGCCTCGCAGGATGCGACCATCGTCGACCGGCGGGCCGGGCAGCGGTC
>NZ_NERM01000037.1:0-31367 GCF_002215235.1 Rhodococcus sp. BUPNP1 | reverse complement strand
GCGGTGGTCTGCTCGGGGCACTGCGCGGCGCCGCCACCGGCGCGATGACCGGCACCGGCATGTTCACCACCCAGCTGACCGGCCAGGGTGCGGCGGTGCTGCTCGCCCACGGTGGCGTGTTCGAACTCCAGGTGGGCGGCCCGACGCCGGTGGTCGTCGACCCACAGGCGTTCGTCGCGTCCTACGGCCCGGTCCGCACCGAACTGAAGTCGTCGATGAGCTGGCGGAACGTCGGTCGCACCGGCGGGGAGGCCATGCAACTCGAATGCAGCGGACAGGGCATCGTCTACGTGCAGGCATCGGAGGAGAAGCTGTGAGTACCGTTCTGAACCCGTCGAGCTTCGGCGGCAGCGACAATGTGCCGGGCAACCCCTACGCCTACTGCATCGACCTGCAGACGCCCTGGTTCCTGTCGAAGGGCGCGATGATCGCGTACTACGGCCAGGTGCAGTTCTCGGCGCTCACCCACGGGTTGCAGGGACATCTGCTGCACATGGTGGCCCAGCAGTTCTCCGCTCCGCTCTATCTCGGCGACTACGTCGTGGCGGAGGGCTTTGGGAAACTGATCATCGGTGACCGCGGATACGACATCAATTCGTACGACCTCGACGCCGGCAACCTCACGATCCGGCAGGCCAATCTGCTGGCCTTCGAACCGGGCCTGTCGCTCAACCAGTCGATCGTCCCGGGCTTCCTCACCCTTATCGGTACGGGCCGCTTCCTCGCGTCGTCGAACGGGCCGGTGATGTTCGCCGAGCCGCCGCTGCGGGTCGATCCCGAGGCGCTCGTCGGCTGGGCCGACTGCCCGTCCCCCAGTCATCACTACGACGAATCGTGGATCACCGGCTTCGTCTCGGCGGGGGCACGTCGTTTCGGGGTGCAGTCGGGTGAGGAGCGACAGTTCGATTTCACGGGTGCCGGCACCGTCCTGATCCAGTCGAGTGAGAAGGTTCTCGACGATTCGTCGCTGGTGCGCACGATCGAGAACCAGATCCCCGGCCTCACCTCGCCCGGTTTGCACCGGATCAACCAGGTGGTCTCGCAACACCTGCAACAGCAGTAGCTGCAGTAGCACACCCTGGGACAGACCTGGGTATAACACGGATCCGGGTCCCCTTTTCTGTGACTACGATCACAAGCTAGGCTAGCCTAAGCCGATGTAAGGTTTGGACAACCTAAGTGAGTGTTTCCTCAGTCGCAGAAAGGTGGCTCTGATGATCGTCTGCAGTTGCCACGCTCTTACCCACCACCACATCGAGGCAGAGGTGGCTGCGGGAGCACGGTGTACCCGCGAGGTGAGCGCCAAGTGCCGCGCCGGCACCGATTGTGGCAGCTGCGTCCGGAACATCTCCGCGATCATCCGGCAGGCCCGCCAGCGGAATGAGACCATCGAACTCGAGACCGCCGTGTAGCCAGCCCCTACCCGGCGGTAAACCTGATGGTTCACCCCGGGAGGTGCCATGAAGGGCGACAAGAAGGTCATCGAGTTGCTCAACGAACAACTCACCGCCGAGCTCACCGCGATCAATCAGTACTTCCTGCATTCGAAGATGCAGGACAACCGCGGATGGGCGAAACTCGCGAAGCACACTCGCGACGAGTCGTTCGACGAGATGCGTCACGCCGAGAGACTCACCGATCGGATCCTCTATCTCGACGGACTCCCCAACTACCAGCGCCTCGGGGCGTTGCGTCTGGGCCAGACCGTCAAGGAGATGCTCGAAGCCGACCTGCAGGTGGAGATCGAGGCCCGCGACCGGCTCCGCAAGGGAGCCGAGTACATGCGCTCGGTCAGCGACATCACCTCGGCCAACATCTTCGAGGAGATCCTCGCCGACGAGGAAGAACACATCGACTACCTCGAAACCCAGCTCGATCTGATCGAGCAGCTCGGCGAGCCGCTGTACCTCGCCCAGCACATCTCTCCGCCGGAATAACCCGGCACAGCAGAACGGGCCGCGGCATTGCGCCGCGGCCCGTTCTCTATGCTGTGGGACACACCAGCTTGTCGACGGTGAGAGGAAGACCATGAGCGATTCGTCCGTGACCGTGGTGCACAACGCCGAGAAGCAGAGGTACGAAGTCCGGGACGACGACGCCGTCGTCGGATACACGCAGTACCACCCCGACGACGACGGCCGCCTCGTCTTCGACCACACCGAGATCGACAAGGGCTACTCCGGTCAGGGACTCGGAGGCAAGCTCGTCGGTTTCGCCCTCGACGACGTCCGCGACCGCGGCAAGCGCATCGTCGCGATCTGCTCGTACGTCGACAAGTTCATCGAGAAGCACCCGGACTACCGGGATCTGACCGACTAGACATGCACGCGGGCGCGGCACGACCTGGTGGGTCGTGCCGCGCCCGACGCGATTGTTCCGGCTTTGTGCGGCCGGTGGTCAGTTACCCGCGCGGTTGCGCAGGTCGAGTGCGACGTCGGTGATCATGTCCTCCTGTCCACCGACGAGGCCGCGACGGCCGATCTCGACGAGGATGTCGCGGGTGTCGAGACCGTAGATGCTCGCGGCGGTCTCGGCGTGACGCAGGAAGCTCGAGTACACACCGGCGTAGCCGAGGGTGAGGGTCTCGCGGTCGACCTGCACCGGGCGGTCCTGCAGCGGACGCACGAGATCGTCGGCGGCGTCCTGCAGTCCGAACAGATCGCACGAGTGCTTCCAGCCGTGCAGATCGGCGACCGCGACGAACGGCTCGATCGGGCAGTTGCCGGCACCGGCACCGTGTCCGGCCAGCGACGCGTCGACGCGGATGACGCCTTCCTCGACGGCCACGACCGAGTTGGCGACCGACAGCGACAGGTTCTGGTGCGCGTGGATGCCGATCTGGGTGGTCTCGTCCAGGACCGACCGGTAGGCGCGGATGCGCTCGCGGACACCGTCCATCGTCAGACGTCCGCCGGAGTCGGTGACGTAGACGCAGTCGGCGCCGTAGGACTCCATGAGCTTCGCCTGGCGGGCGAGCTCCTCGGACGGAGCCATGTGCGACATCATGAGGAAGCCGGACACGTCCATGCCCAGTTCCTTCGCCGCGGCGATGTGCTGCGCGGAGACGTCGGCTTCGGTGCAGTGCGTCGCGATGCGCACCGACCGCACGCCGATCTCGTAGGCGCGCTTCAGCTCGTGGACGGTTCCGATACCGGGCAGGAGCAGCGTGGTGAGGGTGGCCGAATTGATCGCTCCGGCTGCGGCTTCGAGCCACTCCCAGTCGGTGTTGCTGCCGGGACCGTAGGTCAGCGAGTGACCGGCGAGGCCGTCACCGTGTGACACCTCGATGGCGTCGACACCCGCACGGTCGAGTGCACCGGCGATCGCCGCGACGTTCTCGGGGGTGATGCGGTGACGGATGGCGTGCATGCCGTCGCGCAGGGTCACGTCCTGGATGTACAGCGCCGTTCCGTCGCTTGCGAATTCACGTGCCGTAGTGGTTGCCGCGGTCATGCCGTCACCTGATCCTTCTTGCGTGCCGCCACGGCGCGTGCGACCTGCAGCGCCGCGGAGGTCATGATGTCGAGATTGCCCGCGTACTCGGGCAGGTAGTGCGCTGCGCCCTTGACCTCGAGGAACACCGCGACCTTCCACAGGGGGCCGGTGTGGTCGGTGAGCGTCTCCATGGGCTCGGTGACCTCGGTGAACTGCACCTCCTGCTTGAGGGCGTAACCGGGCACGTATTCCTGGACCTTCGCGACCATCGCCTCGACGGACGCGACGATCTCGTCCTTGCGGTCCTCGCCGACGAGCGCGAGCACGGTGTCGCGCATGATCATCGGCGGCTCGGCCGGGTTGAGGATGATGATCGCCTTGCCGCGCGTGGCGCCACCGATCTTCTCGATGGCCTGCGAGGTGGTCTCGGTGAACTCGTCGATGTTGGCGCGGGTGCCGGGGCCGGCCGACTTCGAGGAGATCGAGGCGACGATCTCGGCCCAGTGCACCTTGGTGACCTGGGAGATGGCCGCGACGATCGGGATGGTGGCCTGGCCACCGCAGGTGACCATGTTGACGTTCGGAGCGTCGAGGTGCTCGGTGAGGTTCACCGGCGGCACCGTGTACGGGCCGATCGCGGCCGGTGTCAGGTCGATGAGCATCTTCCCGTGCGGGCGCAGGACCTTCTCGTTGTACTCGTGGGCCTTCGCCGAGGTCGCGTCGAAGACGATCTCGATCTCGTCGAAGCGCGGGTGCTCGACGAGTCCTTCGACACCGTTCGAGATGGCGTCGATGCCGAGGCGCTTCGCCCGTGCGAGACCGTCGGATTCGGGATCGATACCGACGAGGGCGACGGTCTCGAGTTCGGCGTCGGCCAGTCGCTTGATCTTGATGAGCAGGTCGGTGCCGATGTTGCCCGACCCGATGATGGCAACCTTGGTGGTCATGAGTTCTCCTGTGCGGTGGAGCTTTCGGAAGAGAAACGCGCGGTGACGGTGCCGAGCGAGGAGATCTCGGCGCGGACCGTGACGCCGGGCGGCGCCGGAACCATCGGGCCGAGTGCCCCCGACAGCACGACCTGCCCTGCGCGCAGGGGCTGGCCGAACTCGCGTGCCGTACGCGCGAGCCACAGCAGGGCGTTCAGCGGATCGCCGAGGCAGGCTGCGCCGTTGCCCTCGGAGACGAGTTCGTCGTCGACGTACATCCGCATGGTGGCGTCGATCGGTTCGAACTCGTCGAGGGTGAGCGTCTGCGAGCCGAGCACGTACAGGCCGCTGGATGCGTTGTCCGCGACCGTATCCGTGATCTTGATGTCCCAGCCGGCGACGCGGCTGTCGACGATTTCGAGAGCGGCGACCGCATGTCCCACGGCAGCGCGGACGGTCGCGAGATCGAGATCGTCCGAGTCGAGGTCGGCGGAGAGGACGAAGGCGATCTCGGCCTCGGCCTTCGGCTGCAGCAGGCGCTTGCTGGGCACCTCGTCGAGATCGGTGACGTCCATGTCGTCGAAGAGGACACCGAAGTCGGGGCGGTCGACACCGAGCTGCTGCTGCACCGCCGGGGAGGTCAGGCCGATCTTGCGTCCGACGATGCGGGCACCTTCGGCGAGCCGGCGGTCGGTGAGCTGCTGCTGCACCGCGTACGCCAGGTCGATGTCGGTCTCCCCGAGCAGGTCGCGGACCGGACCGCACGGGGTGGAGCTGCGTGTGGCCTCGATGAGACGGTCGGCCGCCGCACCGGCGATGCGGGTGCGATCCGCCGCTGATGTGGTGTTGGAGCTGGTAGTCATCACGTCCTCGTCGTTCGATGGATTACGACCATCCTGGCGGCGAGGTCCGTACCCGCATAGGGGCGCGTTCCGGTGAGTGGAACGTGAGGCTCAGAGGTTGCGGATGGCTTCGCGCCGGGCGTGGGTGGCAGCGATGCCCGCGGCGGCGGCCTTCACCGCGCCCTCGTGCTTCTCCGGACGGAACCGGGTGACGGGACCGGTGACGCTCACCGCCGCGATGGGACGCTCGTCCGCGTCGAAGATCGGAGCGGCGACGCAGGCGAGGCCCACCGCGGACTCCTCGAACTCGAACGCCACACCGCGCTCGACCACGGTCGCGAGATTCGCCCCGAGCCGGCCGGGTGTCGTGATGGTCCGGGGAGTCTTGCGCGCCAACCCGGCCTCGACCACCCCGGCCAGCAGCTCGGGCGGGGAGAACGCGAGAAGGGCCTTGCCGATTCCGGTGCAGTACATGGGCATCCGTCCACCGATCCGGGACGGCGTGGAGGCGGGGCGATGTCCGCCGATCTTCGAGACGTAGACGACCTCCACCCCTTCGGGGACGCCGAGGTGCACGGTCTCGTGGGTGCGCTCGTACAGGTCTTCCATGAACGGGATCGCGACCTCGACCAGGCCGCGCTCGAGAGAGGCGCGCAGACCCAGTTCGAAGAGCTGACCGCTCAGGCGGTATCCCGCCGGATCCTTGTCGAGCAGCCGGACGGCGACGAGATCGGTGACGATGCGGTGCAACGTCCCCTTCGGCAATCCGGTACGCCGGCCCAGTTCGGCGAGGGTGAGGACGTGGTCGTCGGCGGTGAACGCCCACAGCACGGTGACGACCTTGCCGAGCACCGTGTTGGTGTCCACCCCGTCGCCCGGCGGGCGGGCATGCACCGGCGACTCGCGCTGTCCTTCCACGTGGCTCAGGTTAGGACACCACGCACCGCACCCGGGACGGGCGCCCGCGCTGGCATCCTGGATGTGTGACCGAGCGCAAGCGGTGGGACCTGACGTTCGAGACATGGATCGAACGTCAGATCCGCGTGGCGCAGGACCGGGGCGATTTCGACGATCTGCCCGGTTACGGCAAACCCATCCCCGACCACGGCGACGACGATCTGTGGTGGGTGAAGAGTTATCTGGCGCGTGAGGGCCTGTCGACGGAGGCGCTGCTGCCGCCCGAACTGCAGTTGCGGCGCGAGATCGAGCGGCTGCCCGGCACGGTCGGCTCGGCGCCCAGCGAGAAGGTGGTGCGCGACATCGTCTCCGATCTCAACCGGCGGATCGCCGACTGCCTGCGTTTCCCGAGCGGCCTGCCCGTACCGATCCACAAGGTCGACGCCGAGGAGATGGTGGAGGTGTGGAAGGTCGAGCGGGCACGTCGTCGCGAGGAGGCCCGCACGGCCCTGAACTCGACGCGACCCCGGCTCGAGACGGAGTCCGAGACCGGGGTCGCGCGGAGACGGTGGATCTTCCGGTGGCTCCGCAGGCGGAACCGGCCGGTCGTCAGAGAAGGGTGAGCGGTGCTCCGGTGGCGGCGCGCACCTGTTCCTCGGTGACGCCGGGGGCGCACTCGGTCAGGACGAGGCCGTCGGCGGTCACGTCGATCACCGCGAGGTTGGTGATGATGCGCTGCACCACGCCCTCACCGGTGAGCGGCAGCGAGCACTCCGAGACGATCTTCGGGTTGCCCTGCTTGTCGGTGTGCTCCATGAGCACGATGACCTTGCGGGCGCCGTGGACGAGATCCATCGCCCCGCCCATGCCCTTGACCATCTTGCCGGGCACCATCCAGTTGGCCAGATCGCCGGTGGCCGAGACCTCCATGCCGCCGAGCACGGCGGTGTCGATGTGGCCGCCGCGGATCATGCCGAAGCTCAGCGCCGAGTCGAAGAAAGCAGCGCCGGGGTTGACCGTCACGGTCTCCTTGCCCGCGTTGATCAGATCCGGGTCGACCGCGTCGTCGGTGGGGTACGGCCCGGTGCCCAGGATGCCGTTCTCACTGTGCAGGGTCACGTGCACACCCTCGGGCAGGTAGTTGGGGATCAGCGTCGGCAGGCCGATACCGAGGTTGACGTACTCCCCCGGCGAGAGTTCCTGCGCGGCGCGCGCGGCCATCTGCGTGCGCGTCCAACCCTGTGTCTCGACAGCTGTGGTCATCTTCTACGCTCCCTTCGCGGCGCTGACGGTGCGCTTCTCGATCTGCTTGTCCTGGACACCGGTGTGCACGACCCGGTTCACGAAGATTCCCGGCAGGTGCACCTCACCCGGATCGATCTCGCCCGGCTCGACGAGTTCCTCGACCTGGGCGATGCACACGCGGCCGGCCATCGCGGCGAGCGGGTTGAAGTTCATCGCGGCCTTGTTGAACACCAGGTTGCCCTCGGTGTCGCCCTTGAGGGCGTGCACGAGCGAGAAGTCGGCGGTGATGGACTCCTCGAGCACGTACCGCTTGCCCCGGAACTCGCGGATCTCCTTCGCAGGGGATGCCACGGCGATCGAACCGTCGGCGTTGTACTTCCACGGCAGTCCGCCCTGCGAGATGGGCGTGCCGACGCCGGCGGGGGTGAAGAAGGCGGGGATGCCCGCACCACCGGCGCGGAGCTTCTCGGCGAGAGTGCCCTGCGGGGTCAGCTCCACCTCGAGCTCGCCGGAGAGGTACTGCCGGGCGAATTCCTTGTTCTCCCCGACGTACGATGCGGTGACCCGGCGGATGCGCTTGCTGCCCAGCAGGATTCCGAGGCCGTGGCCGTCGACGCCGCAGTTGTTGGAGAACACCTCGAGGTCGGTTGCCCCGGTGTCGGCGATGGCCTGGATCAGGATGTCGGGAATGCCGCACAGTCCGAATCCGCCCACTGCGAGCGTCGCACCGTCACGGATGTCGGCGACGGCCTCCGCCGCCGTCTCGAACACTTTCGTTGCCAACTCTCACCTCTCGGATTCCGGGGGGCCGCCTGGGCTCCGCTGGACGAATCACGTCCACTGGATGAACGCGGTCACATTCTCGGCTTCTACTAAAGATCCTGCAGGTGGAGAACACAAGTGCCCGTCCGAATCTCTCTGAAATTGGTCGTTCATCGAACGGAGACGCCATATGCGTTCACTGAGTGGACGTAGAATCGAGGCATGTCGTCCGATGCACGGGGTCAACTGGTCACGCGGATCGCCGCTCTGCTGCGCACCGTCTCGTCGCACGAACCGAAAGGGGTGACGACCTCGGAGGTCGCCCGCAGCACCGATCTCGCCCGGCCCACGGTGCACCGGCTGCTCAGCTCGCTCGCCGACGAGGGGCTCGTCGACCGGGATCCGGCGTCGGGACGCTGGGCCCTCGGACCCGAGCTCTACCTGCTGGGATCGCTCGCCTCGGTGCGCTACGACATCACCGATCTCGCGGGCGACGTGCTGCGCGATCTGGCGCGCGCGACCGGCGAGAGCGCCTTCCTCTCCGCGCGACGGGGCGACGAGACCGTGTGTCTGGCGATGGAGGAGGGCAGCTTCCCGCTGCGTTCGCACGTGCTCCACATCGGGATCCGGTTCCCGCTCGGGGTGGCGTCGGCGGGGCTGGCGATCCTCGCGCACATGCCC
Organism: Rhodococcus sp. BUPNP1; assembly: GCF_002215235.1. Lineage (NCBI taxonomy): Bacteria > Bacillati > Actinomycetota > Actinomycetes > Mycobacteriales > Nocardiaceae > Rhodococcus > Rhodococcus sp. BUPNP1. The sequence continues at coordinate 22,579 of NZ_NERM01000037.1, read as the reverse complement.
GACCAGGAGATCGAGGCGTATCTGTCGCGGGCGGATCTCACGGAGAACTGGGGGCCGGACCATGCGCGACCCGCACTGGAGAAGCGCATCGAGGCGACACGGCTGGCCGGCTACGCCGTCAATCCGGCGCTGATCGTCGAGGGCAGTTGGGGAATGGGCGCCGCGGTGTTCGATCACCGCGGCGCCCCGACCTGGGCGTTGAGTCTGACCGGCGTGGAGAGCCGGTTCCGGCCCGATCGCGTGCCCGAACTCGGTGAGGCGCTGCTCGACAGCGCCCACCGTCTCACTCAGTTGTTGCGTCACCGTCCCCGGTGACGCGCGGTCATGCCGAGGCGGCAGCCGACGCGCGCTGCAGCACGCGCTCGGCGTGACGCAGCACCGGGGCGTCGACCATCTTCCCTTCGAAATCGAAGACGCCGCGCTCCGATTCGGCGGCCTCGAGGACACGTCGCGCCCACGCCTCCTCCTCGGGGGTGGGCGCGTACGCCCGGCGGACGACGTCGACCTGGCTCGGATGGATCGACACCTTGATGTCGAATCCGACCGCTACAGCGTCGAGGGCCTCCTCGTGGAGACCGTCGGTGTCCTTGATGTTCAGGTACACCGAGTCGAGTGCCCAGCGGGCGTGACCCTTCGCGGCGAGCAGGGTCACCGACCGGGCGTGTTGCGCGACCGCGCGGTACGTCCCGTCGGCGCGACGGCTCGCGTTGCCACCGAGTCCGGCGACGAGATCCTCGGCACCCCACATCATTCCGAGGGTGTTCTCGGCGACGGCGATGTCCTCCACCGCGAGCACCCCGAGGGGCGACTCGATGAGCGCGACCACCTCGAGCGGTGCGAGCGAGCGCACCTCGTCGCCGCTCTCGCACTTGGGCAGCATGACCCGCGTGTACGACGTGCGGCGCAGCGCCTCGAGATCGGCCTCGTGATCGGCCGTGCCCACCGGGTTGACCCGCACCACGGTGCGTTCGGGGTCGAGCGGGGTGGCGATCAGCGCCTCACGGGCCGCCTGCTTGTCGGCCGGTGCGACGGCATCCTCGAGGTCGATGATCACCACGTCGGAGCGCTCTGCGGCCTTGGCGTAGCGCTCCGGACGATCGGCGGGGCAGAAAAGCCATGCGGGGCCGGGGAGTTCCCAGGTCATGTCGTGGGCCTCTTCTGGACGAGGGTCTTGCGCACGGCGACGGCGACGACATCGCCGTGCTGGTTGCGACCGGTGTGTTCGAGGGTGACGATGCCCTCCCCCGGCCGGCTCTTCGACTCGCGCTTGTCGACGATCTTCGTCTCGGCGTAGAGCGTGTCGCCGTGGAAGAGCGGCTTGGGGAAGGAGATCTCGGAGAATCCGAGGTTCGCGACGATCGTGCCCTGCGTGAGCTGGGCGACCGACAGTCCCACGATCGTCGAGAGCGTGAACATCGAATTGACCAGACGCTCACCGAAACTCGTCTCGGCGGCGTAGGCGGCATCGAGGTGCAGCGCCTGCGTGTTCATCGTCTGCGTCGTGAACAACGTGTTGTCGGCCTCGGTGATCGTCCGGCCGGGACGGTGCTCGTAGATCGTGCCGAGTTCGAATTCCTCGAACCACAGGCCGCGCTGGACGATCCGCTTCTCCACGGTGGTGTCGGTCTCGCTCACAGTCCCAGCTCCCGTCCGATGAGCATGAGCTGCACCTCGGTGGTGCCCTCACCGATCTCGAGGATCTTGCTGTCGCGGTAGTGGCGCGCCACGGCGTACTCGTTCATGAAGCCGTAGCCGCCGTGGATCTGCGTCGCGTCGCGCGCGTTGTCCATCGCGGCCTCGGACGCGACGAGCTTGGCGACCGCGGCCTGCTTCTTGAACGGCTTGCCGGCGAGCATCGCGGCGGCGGCGTCGTAGTAGGCGGTGCGTGCGGCGTGCGCACGTGCCTCCATGCGGGCGATCTTGAAGGCGATGGCCTGGTTGTTGCCGATCGGGCTGCCGAACGCCTCGCGCTCCTTGGCGTACTTCACCGATTCGTCGACGCAGCCCTGCGCGGCGCCGGTCGACAGCGCGGCGATCGCGATACGGCCCTCGTCGAGGATGCGCAGGAAGTTGGCGTAGCCGCGGCCCCGCTCGCCGAGGAGGTTCTCCTCGGGCACCCGCACGTCGGCGAAGGTGAGCGGATGCGTGTCGGAGGCGTTCCAGCCGACCTTGTTGTAGGCGGGTTCGGCGGTGAAGCCCGGCGTGGAGGTCGGCACGAGGATCGTGGAGATCTCCTTCTTGCCGTTCTCCCGCATACCGGTGACGGCGGTGACGGTCACGAGCGAGGTGATGTCGGTGCCGGAGTTGGTGATGAACTGCTTGTTGCCGTTGATGATCCACTCGCCGTTCTCGAGCTTGGCGGTGGTCTTCGTGCCTCCGGCGTCGCTGCCCGCACCCGGCTCGGTGAGACCGAAGGCAGCGAGATTGCGACCGCTCGCGAGCTGCGGCAGCCACTCTTCCTTCTGCTTCTCGTTGCCGAAGCGGTAGATCGGCATCGCACCGAGGGAGACACCGGCCTCGAGGGTGATGGCGACGGACTGGTCGACCTTGCCGAGTTCCTCGAGCGCGAGGCACAGCGCGAAGTAGTCGCCGCCCATGCCGCCGTACTCCTCGGGGAAGGGCAGGCCGAACAGGCCCATCTCGGCCATGCCCTGCACGACCTCGTAGGGGAACGAGTGCTCGGCGTCGTGCTTGGCGGCGACCGGCGCGACCACCGTGCGGGCGAAGTCGGCGACCGTCTTGCGCAGCTGCTCGTACTCGTCGGGAAGTTGACCCGTGGCCAGGTATTCCGTCATTACTGTGCCTCTTCCGTGTCGGCGTGCGGGGTGACTCGCACGAGAAGTTGATCGACCTTGACCTGCTCACCGGCGGCCGCGAACACTTCGACGGTGCCGTCGATGGGGGCGGTGAGCGAATGTTCCATCTTCATGGCCTCGACGACGACGAGCGTCTGCCCGGCCGTGACGGTGTCGCCGGAGGCGACGGACACCGCGATGACGGCGCCGGGCATCGGGCTCGTGATGTCGGCGTCGCCGGCGTGGGCGTCGTCGCCGCGCACCGATGCCTCGCGCACCTCGCGGACGGCGACGCTGCCGTGGCCGTCGGAAAGCCAGACCGCACCGTCGGATTCGCCGACGCGGTAGCTGTGACGCCGGCCGTCGAGCACGACCGCCAGATCGGAGCCGTGCAGCACGGCGCTGAACCGGTAGGTCTCGCCGTCCTCGACCTCGGCGACACCGGCCGCCGGGGTTCCGGTCAGACGCACGTGTGCGGTGCGGTCGCCGGAGGTGAGCCGCGACGTGACGGGCCGGTGGGCACCGACGCGCCACCCGTCGGGCACCGACCACGGATCGGTGGTGTCGCCCGCCCAGCGGTCGAGCCACCGCAGGATCGCCGCGGCGACGAGCGTGGAATCGGCGGTGGTGGGGGCGGTGTAGTCGCCGACCCGGCGGTCGAGGAGTCCGGTGTCGAGCGCACCGGCCACGACGTCGTCGTCGGCGAGCAGGAACCGCACGAAGTCGACGTTGGTGACGACGCCGAGCACGGCGGTCTGCGCGAGCGCCCGGTCGAGGCGTCGTAGCGCACCGGTGCGGTCGTCGGCGTGGGCGATGACCTTGGCGAGCATCGGGTCGTAGTCGCTGCCGACCACGGTGCCGGCACGGATACCGGAGTCGACACGCACACCGGGACCGGTGACGTTCCCAGTCGCTGCGCTCGCCCCGAAAGGCTCGACGACATCGACGATCTCACCACCGGTCGGGAGGAAGCCGCGGGCCGGATCCTCGGCGTAGACGCGGGCCTCGATCGCGTGGCCGGTGAGGGTGATGTCGTCCTGGGTGAACCCGAGCGGCTCGCCCGCGGCGATGCGCACCTGCCACTCGACGAGATCGAGGCCGGTGACCATCTCGGTGACCGGATGCTCGACCTGCAGTCGGGTGTTCATCTCCATGAAGAAGAACTCGTCCGGCTTGTCGGCGGAGACGATGAACTCGACGGTGCCGGCGCCGGTGTAGTCGACGCTGCGCGCGGTGTTGCACGCGGCCTCACCGATGCGGGCGCGGGTGGCCTCGTCGAGCAGCGGCGAAGGTGCTTCCTCGATGACCTTCTGGTGCCGTCGCTGGAGGCTGCACTCGCGCTCGCCGAGGTGGACGACGTTGCCGTGCGCATCCGCGAGGACCTGGACCTCGATGTGCCGGGGGCGCTGCACGAACCGTTCGAGGAAGAGGGTGTCGTCGCCGAACGCCGACGCCGCTTCGCGACGGGCGGATTCGAGCGCGGCGGGCAGATCCTTCGGGTCCTCGACGAGGCGCATGCCCTTGCCACCACCACCGGCGGAGGGCTTGACGAGCACGGGATAGCCGACTTCCTCGGCGCCCGCGATCAGTTCGTCGTCGCTCAGTCCGGGCCGGGAGATGCCGGGCACGACGGGAACGCCGAACTCCGACACCGCGGCCTTGGCGGTGATCTTGTCGCCCATGGTCTCGATCGCGTGGGCGGACGGGCCGAGGAAGGCGATACCGGCGGTGGCGCATGCGGCGGCGAAAGCCGAGTTCTCCGAGAGGAATCCGTAGCCGGGGTGGATGCCCTGCGCGCCGGTGGCGAGCGCCGCGTCGATGACCTTGTCGATCACCAGGTAGCTCTCGCGCGCCGCCGCGGGTCCGAGCAGCACCGCGGTGTCGGCCTCCTGCACGTGCCGGGCGTCGCGGTCGGCCTCGCTGAACACGGCGACCGAGCGGATGCCCATCGCCTTCAGGGTGCGGATGACGCGCACCGCGATCTCGCCGCGGTTGGCGACCAACACCGTGTCGATCCGAGTCGTATCAGTCATGGGTGCACTCACATCCGGAAGACGCCGTAGGAGACCGGCTCGAGTGGGGCGTTGGCGCACACCGACAGTGCCAGTCCGAGAACTTTTCTGGTGTCTGCGGGATCGATGATGCCGTCGTCCCACAGGCGCGCGGTCGAGTAGTAGGGGTTGCCCTGCTCCTCGTACTGGGCGCGGATCGGAGCCTTGAACTCCTCCTCCTGCTCGGCCGTCCAGGGCTTACCCGAGGCATCGAGCTGGTCGGAACGCACCGTGGCCAGCACCGAGGCGGCCTGCTCGCCACCCATGACGGAGATGCGGGCGTTGGGCCACATCCACAGGAAGCGAGGCGAATACGCGCGACCGCACATCGAGTAGTTGCCGGCGCCGTACGAGCCGCCGATGACGACGGTCAGCTTCGGCACCCGCGCGCACGCGACCGCGGTGACCATCTTCGCGCCGTGCTTGGCGATGCCGCCGGCCTCGTAGTCGCGGCCGACCATGAAGCCGGAGATGTTCTGCAGGAACACCAGCGGGATCGAACGCTTGTCGCACAGTTCGATGAAATGCGCTCCCTTGACGGCGGATTCGCCGAAGAGCACGCCGTTGTTCGCGATGATGCCGACCGGGTGACCATGGATGCGCGCGAAGCCGGTGACGAGCGTTTTGCCGTATTCGGCCTTGAACTCGTGGAAGCTGGATCCGTCGACCACACGGTCGATGACCTCGTGCACGTCGTAGGGGATGCGCGAGTCGGTGGGCACCACGTCGTACAGCTCGGTGGGGTCGGCCTCGGGCGGGGTGGTGGGTTCGACGTCCCACGGGCGCGGGGTGCGCGGACCGAAGGTGGAGACGATGTCGCGCACGATGCGCAGCGCGTCGCGATCGTCCTCGGCCAGGTGGTCGGTGACGCCGGAGACCTTCGAGTGCAGGTCGCCACCACCGAGTTCCTCTGCGGTGACGACCTCTCCGGTCGCGGCCTTCACCAGCGGCGGGCCACCGAGGAAGATGGTGCCCTGATTGCGGACGATGACGGCCTCGTCGCTCATGGCGGGGACGTAGGCGCCGCCGGCGGTGCACGAGCCCATGACCGCGGCGATCTGCGGAATCCCCTTGGCGCTCATGGTGGCCTGGTTGTAGAAGATGCGGCCGAAATGCTCGCGGTCGGGGAAGACCTCGTCCTGCCGCGGCAGGAAGGCGCCGCCGGAGTCGACGAGGTACAGGCACGGCAGGTTGTTCTGCAGCGCGACTTCCTGCGCCCGCAGATGCTTCTTGACCGTGATCGGGTAGTAGGTGCCGCCCTTGACGGTGGCGTCGTTCGCGACGATCACGCACTCGCGGCCGGCGACGCGGCCGATGCCGGCGATCATGCCGGCGCCGGGGCACTCGTCGTCGTACATGCCGTCGGCGGCGAGCGGCGACAGTTCGAGGAACGGGCTGCCCGTGTCGAGCAGTTCGTCGACGCGGTCGCGGGGAAGCAGCTTGCCGCGCGCGACATGCCGCTCCCGGGCTTTCTCGCTGCCGCCCAGTGCTGCGGCAGCGAGCTTGTCTCGGAGCTCTCCGACCAGCTGTTCATGCTGGTCGCGGCTGGTTGTCGAGGCCGTCTCAGCGGTTGTCACGCACACCATCCTCGGTAGATCGACTAATCGCCATTAACTGAAATCTAGGTTAGTTATGATTAACCGAGTTGTCCAGACCACACCGAGCGGAGATTTTCATGACCGAGTCCGCGATCGACGTCTCGACCGCATCGGGACGCCCGACGCGGCGTAGCCTCGCCAAGGCGGAACGCCGACGGGACCTCCTGCGTGCCGCGGCGCACCTGATCGCCGAACGCGGATTCCCCGGGGTCCGCCTCGAGGATCTCGGTGCGGCCGTGGGGATCAGCGGACCCGCCGTGTATCGGCACTTCCCCAACAAGGACGCCCTGCTCGTCGAGATCCTCGTCGAGATCAGTCGCCGCCTCCTCGCAGGTGGCACGCAGGTCGCCGAGACGACGCCCGACCCGCGCGACGCCCTCGAGGGGCTGGTCGACTTCCATCTCGACTTCGCGCTGGGCGAGCCCGATCTCATCCGCGTGCAGGACCGCGAGTTCACGTCCCTCCCCGACGAGGGGCAGCGGGAGGTGAGGGTGACCCAGCGGCGCTACGTCGAGATCTGGGTCGACGTCCTGCGCCGTATCGACCCCGCACTGCCCGAATCCGATGCGCGCACGATGGCGCACGCGACCTTCGGACTCATCAACTCGACACCGCACAGTGCCGACCCGCGTTCCCCCGAAGGCACCCGCGCGGTGCTGCGACGCATGGCACTGGCAGCTCTCGCCACGACCCCCTCGGCTCTCGCGGCAGAGCCGGCACGAACGGAGACCGCATGAGCTACTTCGAACGACTCGGCCCGACCTCCTTCCGCGCCACCGAACACGTCGGTGGGGCGTGGAACGAGGCGGAGCAGCACATCGCGCCCGCCCTCGGGTTGATCGCCCACGTCGTCGAATGCGACCGCGACGCGCGGCGCGACGACGACCTCGCGATCGGACGCCTGTCGTACGACATCCTCGGCACCGTGCCCGTCGGTCCCGTCGTCACGACCGTCGAGGTCCTGCGGCCCGGACGCACCATCGAACTCGTGGAAGCGACACTCGCCTACGACGGGCGCGCGATCGTGCGTGCCCGCGCGTGGCTGATGCAGACTCGCCCCACCGCGGAGATCGCCGGCACCACGCTGCAGCCGATCCCGTCGCCCGAGGACTGCGAACCCTGGGACCCGACGACGCTGTGGCCGGGAGGATTCATCGACTCGGTGGAGGTGCGTCGCGTCTCGACCGCACCCGGACGGGCCTCGTTCTGGGTGCGTACCGATCTTCCGCTCGTGGAGGCCGAGAAGGTCAGCGATCTCGCCGCCACGGCCGGCCTGTTCGACATCGCCAACGGCATGGCGGTGCGTGCCGATCCGAGGACGGTCGCCTTCCCCAACCTCGATCTGACCGTGCACCTGTTCGCCGAACCCCGCGGTGAATGGGTCGGCTTCGATACGTCGGTCTCGTTCGGCGCCGACGGCATCGGCCTGACGAGCACGGTGCTGCACGATGCGACCGGCCCGATCGGCACGATGTCCCAGATCCTCACGGTGCGGCCGATCTGAGCGGCCGCACCGGTCCGGAGGTCTCGGAGTCCGGTGACCTCGAGGTTCGGTGACCTCGGGGTGCGGCGCCCTCGGGGTTCGGTGGCCTCAGCTCAGCAGCGCGGACGCGAGCTGCCGGTAGCCCTCGCTCGGGAAGGTGAACGGATCCGCGGTGAGCACCTGGATGGCCACCTCGTCGGCACCGGCGGCGTAGTGCTTCTCGATGCCGGCGACGACGCTGTCGAGATCACCCCACGGGATGAGCACGTCCATCAAGGCGTCGCTGCCACCGTCGGCGAGGTCCTCGTCGGTGTACCCGAGACGACGCAGGTTGTTCGAGTAGTTCGGCAGCGCGAGATAACCGCGCATGTACTCGCGGGCGATGCCGCGCGCGACGGTCTCGTCGGTTTCGAGGACGACGGCCACCTCGGGCGCGAGCAACGGCTCCGAGCCGAGGGCCTCACGCGCGACCGCCGTGTGCTCGGGCGGAACGAAGTACGGATGGGCTCCTGCCGCGCGCTCGGCGGACAGCTTCAGCATGCGCGGGCCGAGCGCCGCGAGGACCCTGCGATCGGTGGGCACCGGCGTCGACGCCGCATCGAGACCGTCGAGGTACTCGACCATCCGGCTGTAGGGCTTGGTGTAGCTGGTGTTCTCCCGCGCGTCGACGACGGGAGCGTGACTCGTTCCGACTCCCAGCAGGAAACGACCGGGATACCGCGACTCCAGATCGGCGACCGCAGCGGCCGTGGTCTCCGGGTCGGCGTGCCAGATGCTGATGATGCCGCTCGCCAGTTCGAGCGTCGTCGTCGCCGCGAGCAGTTCCCCGTAGACGGAGGGGAAACCGTCCTGGAATCCGCCGGACGTCCACAACCGGGAGTACCCGAGCTCCTCCAGTTCGCGGGCAGCGCCGAGCGCCTGCTCGCGAACCTTCCGACCGAGCCAGAACGCGCCACCCCACACACTCACTCGTCGTGTCATGCGACCGACCCTAGTCGCGTTCCGACACTCGGTGCAGCCGCTTCGGCCCGTGGCCGGATCGGGACGGCTCCACCGGTCGGCTACAGTTCGCATTCGGGTTCAACAGACAGCCCGTCCATACGTGTGTTCGCAGACCGACAGGTCCGGGACCGCACCGCCGTCGGGATTCGTCGCCCGTAGGCGCGAATCGGGCACGGACCGGGAAGCTGGGGTGGATGTGATCGGTTTCGTGCGTTCCGCCGAAGTCGGAGCGACGGTGCAGCGATGAGGGATCCTTCGGTTCCCGAACCGCGTATCGAGCGCATCTCCTCGCGGCTGGCCGTGCAGAGCTGGTTCCAGTTGGCGTTCGCGCTCCTCGCGGTGTTCGCCGTCGTCGGTTCGATCGTGGGCGGGATCTTCATCCAGCGCACCGTGCAGATCACCGACGAGGTGACCGAGCGGATCCAGCCGGCGATGACGCAGGCCTTCAACTTGCAGACCGCTCTGCTCGATCAACAGACCGCGGTCCGCGGGTACGCGCTCACGACCGAACCCGTCTTCCTCGGGCCGTACCGTGCGGGTCAGGAGAACCAGCAGGTCGCGCTCGATCGTCTTCGCGTGCTCCTCGCCGGGCATCCGGATCTGCTCGCCGACATCGACACGATCGAGGCCGCCGCTGCGCAGTGGCGGACGCAGTACGCAGAGCCGATCATCGAGACCGTCGTTCCCGGGGAGCCGCGTCCCGTCGATCCGGCCCTGGCCGAGCAGGACCGGCTGGCCTTCGGTGAGATCCGGTCGATGTTCGCCCAGGAGAACAACGCTCTCTCCGATGTCCTGGCGGAGGACCTCGACGAACTCGCGGAGTCCCGCACCATCCGCAATTCGGTGTTGATCGCGATGGTGATCACGTTCATCCTCACCGGTCTCGCCACGGTGGTTCTCGTCCACAACCTCGTCGCCGTGCCGCTCGCAAGGCTTCGCCGGGCCAGCCGCCGGGTCGCGCTGGAGGAGAACTTCTACCAGCACATCTACCCCCAGGGACCGAAGGACATCCGGGCACTCGCCCTCGACGTCGAGACGATGCGCGGTCGTATCGCGGACGCGTTGGCGGACTCCCGGAAGCAGCAGACCCTGCTCGCGAAACAGACCGAGGATCTCGATTCCCAGGCCGAGGAACTCCGCCGCTCGAACACCGAACTCGAGCAGTTCGCCTACGTCGCATCGCACGACCTGCAGGAACCGCTGCGGAAGGTCGCGTCCTTCTGCCAGTTGCTCGAGAAGCGGTACGGCGACGTCCTCGATGATCGGGGACGGCAGTACGTGGAGTATGCCGTCGACGGCGCGAAGCGGATGCAGGTGCTGATCAGCGATCTGCTCGCCTTCTCCCGGGTCGGACGCGTCCACGACGCCTACGTCCGGGTCGACCTCGGCCGACCGCTCGAGAAGGCGTTGTTCAACCTCTCTGCCTCCATCGAGGAGTCACAGGCGCAGATCGAACGCCCCGACGACCTCCCCGAGCTCACCGGCGACCCCACTCTGCTGACGATGCTGTGGCAGAACCTGGTCGGCAACGCCATCAAGTTCCAACATCCCGATCGCACCCCGGTGATCAGGATCGAGTGCGAAAAAGTCGAGGACGAGTCGGACGGTCCGCAGTGGCACTTCTGCGTCACCGACAACGGCATCGGGATCGACAGCGAGTACGCCGAGAAGGTGTTCGTCATCTTCCAGCGGCTGCATCCTCGCGACGATTACCAGGGCACCGGTATCGGACTGGCGCTGTGCAAGAAAATCGTCGAGTATCACGCGGGAAGAATCTGGATCGACACCGAGTACGGCGATACTCATACCGAGGGCACTCGAATCTGCTTCACCCTCGGAACCGCATCACGCCCCGTCGAGCAGAAGCAGGGGACCACGGCCTGAGGAGCACGATCGTGACATATCCCCCTGCCCGACCGGTGGACGTCCTGTTGGTCGAGGACGATCCCGGCGACGAGCTGATGACTCGTGAAGCATTCGAGGACAACAAGATCGGCAACGCCCTCCACGTCGTCCGCGACGGGGCGGAAGCACTCGACTTCCTGTACCGCCGGGGCGACCACGAGGGTGCGCCGCGCCCGGATCTGATCCTGCTCGACCTGAACCTGCCGAAGTACGACGGCCGGCAGGTGCTGACGAAGATCAAGTCCGATCCGGAACTGTCCGACATCCCGATCGTGGTGCTCACGACCTCGTCGGCCGAGGAGGACATTCTCCGCAGCTACAAGCTGCACGCCAACGCGTACGTCACCAAGCCGGTCGATCTCGACCAGTTCATCGGTGCCGTGAAGCAGATCGACGAATTCTTCGTGCAGGTCGTGCGGCTACCGCGTCGCGGACGCTGACGAGAAGCTCCGCGGGGCGGCTCGGGCCGAACCGTCAGGACAGGATGCCGAAGATCGCGACCACGAAGATGATCACGATCACCGCGACGGCGAGCAGCGTGAGCCACCCGCTGATGGGGAACCGCTTCCTCGTGTCGGGTTCCGGGGCGGACAGCCCGGACGTCGTCCCCGAATCGGGGGGCGTCGATCCGGGCGCTACGCCACCGCCGGGTTCCAGATCCGGGGTACGTGCAGGGTCGGGATCCTGGTTTCCATGATGTTCGGGGTCCGACGTGGTCACCTGACCTCCTTCTGTGCGGCTGCGCTCCCGTAGAGCGGCCGCAGACGTGTGTCGCGGTGAATTCGGTTCTACGGCGACATACCTCTCCCCCGCACTCCGCAAACCCCGCACTCCGCAAACCTGCCTTCTGCGGCAGGCGACCTCTTCCGGTCCGGCGTTTGCCCGCTCCGAGCGCGGGTAGGCATCGAGGGACACGTGCCGGGTACGACCCGACATTCCTGCACCCGAGGAGCCGAGGAGCGACATGAAGGCAGTGACATGGCAGGGGCGCCGCAACGTGAGCGTCGATACGGTGCCCGATCCGACGATCCAGGAGGCCGGTGACGCCGTCATCCGCGTCACCACCACCAACATCTGCGGCTCCGACCTGCACCTGTACGAGGTGTTGGGAGCCTTCATGACTCCTGGCGACATCCTCGGTCACGAACCGATGGGCATCGTCGAGGAGGTCGGCTCCGGCGTCACGAAACTGAAGCCCGGCGACCGGGTGGTGATCCCCTTCCAGGTGTGTTGCGGCCAGTGCTTCATGTGTTCCCACGGCCTGCATTCGCAGTGCGAGACCACGCAGGTCCGTGAGGAGGGCACCGGTGCCGCGCTGTTCGGCTACTCGAAGCTCTACGGCAGCGTGCCCGGCGGGCAGGCCGAATACCTGCGCGTCCCCCATGCCGACGCCACCCACATCAAGGTCCCGGAAGGGCCGGCCGACGACCGTTTCGTCTACCTCTCCGACGTGTTGCCCACCGCGTGGCAGGCCGTCGAATACGCGGAGATCCCCGACGGTGGGAGTGTCACGGTGCTCGGCCTCGGCCCCATCGGTGAGATGGCCGCGCGCATCGCGGCGCACAAGGGTGCCCGCGTGATCGGCGTGGACATGGTCCCCGAGCGACTGGCCCGCGCGGCCTCCCGCGGCATCGAGGTCGTCGATCTGCGCGAGGTCGACAACAACCCCGGCGACATGATCCGTGACATGACGAACGGGCGCGGTACCGATTCGGTGATCGACGCCGTGGGTATGGAGGCGCACGGCTCACCCGTCGCGAAGCTCGCCCAGAGTGCCGCCGGTTTCCTGCCGTCGGCAATCGCCGAGCCGTTCATGGAGAAGGCCGGAGTGGACCGTCTCCACGCGCTGTACACCGCGATCGACGTCGTGCGGCGTGGTGGTGCGGTCTCGCTGAGCGGCGTGTACGGCGGGGCGGCAGATCCGATGCCGATGCTCACCCTGTTCGACAAGCAGATCCGTCTCCACATGGGTCAGGCCAACGTGTTGAACTGGGTCCCGGAGATCCTGCCGCTCCTGACCGACGAGGATCCGCTGGGGGTCGACGACTTCGCGACCCACCGCCTCCCGCTCGACGACGCACCGCACGCGTACGAGATCTTCCAGAAGAAGCAGGACGGCGCCATCAAAATCTGTCTGAAACCGTAGTGGACGCAGCCGAACCGGGCCCGGGAATCACCCCGGACCCGGTTCGTCGTAGCGGTTCACTTCTCGATCGCGGCCTGGCCGTTCGTCTCCGCGTCGATCACGGAGATCTTGCGGGGCTTCGCCTTCTCTGCGACCGGAATCGTCAGGCGCAGAACACCACCGCGATACTGTGCTTCGATCCGATCGGTGTCGAGAGTGTCACCGAGGAACAGCCGACGAGTGAAGACGCCTCGCGGCCTCTCGGTGGAGACGAATTCCTTGTCCCGGTCGACTTCCGGACGTTCCGCGCGCACGGTGAGCACGTTGCGTTCGACATCGAGGTCGATCGAGTCGGCGTCGACGCCCGGGAGATCGAACTCGGCGACGAAACGGTCGCCTTCTCGCCATGCATCGAGCGGCATCACCGCGGGCCGTGCCATGGTGCCGAGCACCTGCTGCGTGAAGCGATCGATATCGCGGAAGGGGTCGGTGCGCATCAACATCGGTCTGTCACCTCCGACTGTCCGGCCGTTCGTGACGGCCACACTCTGTTCGATTATCTGTGTCTGTAGACACAGATTTATTATGGCCATGTGATAAGGTTCGGTCAAGGCTGCGGGTGACCGCGGCGCGACCCGAGAACCCCGACTCCGGAGGAAACGATGACGCCAGATCCGTTACGCGCCCGGCGCGGGGTCTACGGCATCTCGGTGGCCGCCGAACTGTCGGGACTCGACCCGCAGACCCTGCGCCTGTACGAACGCCGAGGGCTGCTGAACCCCGAACGCACGGCAGGCGGAACGCGCCGCTACAGCGACAACGATCTCGAGATCGTCCAACGGATCGTCGAACTGGTGGGCTCCGGAATCAATATCGCCGGAATCGCCCGGATCCTCGAACTCGAGGCGAACAACGCGGCCCTCAGGGAGGACAACGACCGTCTGCGCTCCACTCTGGACAGCAGACCCCCTCCCCCGCCGCATACTTCCTAGACCTCCTCTACCTGCGCAAACAGCAGAAAGACCGGGCCGGTTCAGGAGAACCGGGCTAAGATTCAAGAACGCCTCAGAGGTGCGTAGGAGTGCGTCCGCCAAGTGACGCACCGATAGCAATAAGGGGTGACCTCAGTGCGCAATGCACAGCACGATTCACCGAATATCGGACAGGGACAGCAGGACACGGTATTCCGGCCTAATCACATCGCAGACGACACGATCCGCTGGCCCGATCCGAGCCCGCTGGACGGATGGTGGGCCCGCGTCATGGGCAAGTCGGTTCCCTGAGAGGAACCGGCACGATCCGACCATTCCACGACATCGATTCGCAGATACCGAGTTATTGATATCGAGGTGGACATGATGCCGCACCGCGACCCGCTCTCCGGTGGCCGGTGGGTCTTCCGTTGCGACCATTGCGATCACTGCTACCGCACTGCCGCACAGAGCAAGCTGCAGGCAGAGCTCTATGCCCAGATGAACGGCTGGGCCACCCATCCGACGACGTTGTGCCCCGGATGCGCAACACTGTTCACCGGCGAGTTCGCGCCGCTCGCGCACGCCGACGGTTGAGCCGATAGTTGTCGCAGTCGCCGGTCGGGAGGCGGGTGAGCATCTAGGCTCGCTTCATGACCGGCGACGCGACGCGTATCGATTCACCCGAGAAACTCTCGGCTGCTCTCGAGACCACGGGATATCTCGCCGACGACGGACTGGCGACCGTCGTCTTCCTTGCGATGCGTATGGGCCGGCCGCTCTTCTGCGAAGGCGAACCCGGAACCGGGAAGACTTCGCTCGCAGCGGCTCTCGCTCAGGCCCTGGATCTGCCGATGGTCCGGTTGCAGTGCCACGAGGGCATCGACGCCTCGCAAGCCCTCTACGACTGGGATTTTCCCCGGCAGTTGCTCCATCTGCGCTCGCTCGAAGCGGCGAGCGACGGTGTGCTCGATGCGGATACCGCCGAGCGTTCCCTCTACACGGAGCGTTATCTCCTCGTCCGCCCGTTGCTGCAGGCGCTCACCGACTCGCCGTGCGTGCTGCTCGTCGACGAGATAGACCGCGCCGACGACGAGTTCGAGGCCTTCCTGCTCCAGCTGCTCGACGAGAACGCGGTGACGATTCCCGAACTGGGCGAGATCCGCGCGGAGGTCCCACCGCTGGTGGTGCTCACCTCCAACCGGACCCGCGAGGTGCACGACGCGCTCAAGCGCCGCTGTCTGTACCACTGGGTGGAGCATCCCGATCTCGAACGCGAGGTCGCGATCCTGCAGCGGCGGTTGCCCGGTCTGGGGCGCCCCCTGGCCGAGCAGATCGCCCGTGCGGTGCGCTCGCTCCGCGAACAGGACCTCCTGAAGCCACCGGGGATCGCCGAATCCCTCGACTGGGCGCGCGCACTGGTCGCCCTCGACCGCGACGTCCTCGACGCGGCGACCGCTGCGGCGACACTCGGTGC
Organism: Rhodococcus sp. BUPNP1; assembly: GCF_002215235.1. Classification (NCBI taxonomy): domain Bacteria; kingdom Bacillati; phylum Actinomycetota; class Actinomycetes; order Mycobacteriales; family Nocardiaceae; genus Rhodococcus; species Rhodococcus sp. BUPNP1. The sequence continues at coordinate 7,172 of NZ_NERM01000037.1, read as the reverse complement.
CGTACTGAAGTACCGCGAGGACATCGACCGGGTCACCCGCGCCGGACTCGACCTCTCGAGCGCCGGATGACGACCGCCCCCGGTCCGGTCGTCGGGCTGGCCGGCTTCTGCCGCGCCCTCGCTGCCGCCGGTCTGCCCGTCGCCCTCGATGCCACCGCTACCTATCTCGATGCCCTCGCACACGTCGACGTCGGGGATCCCGTCCAGGTCTACTGGGCGGGCCGCGCCACGCTGTGCCGCACCCCGGACGACACGGCCCGCTACGACGCGACCTTCGTCCACTGGTTCGGCGACACCGTCCCCACCGGCTCGCGCACCCACGGGCAACGCACCCGCACCGCACGGATCGCCGCGCTGACCCGAGGCGAGGGCGCCGACGGCGACTCCGGCGACGACGCGCCACGACTGCAGGTCGCGGCGGACGACACCGACGTCCTCCGGCACCGCGACGTGGCCGAACTGACGACCGCCGAACGCGCCCACCTCGCCGAACTGCTCGCGCGGCTTGAGCCCCGTCCCCCGACGCGCCGGGGACTGCGGTCGAAGCCCTCCCGCCGCGGACCGGTGGATCCGCGGCACACCCTGCGCGACATGCTGGCGAGCGGAGGCGAACCCGTCCGGCCACGGCACCGTGCACGGGCGACGAGACCGCGCCGCGTGGTGCTGCTGATCGACGTGTCCGGCTCGATGACTCCCTACGCCGACGCGCTCCTGCGGTTCGCGCACGTCGTCACGCGTGCCGCACCGTCGTCCACCGAGGTGTTCTCCCTCGGCACGCGGCTGACCCGCCTGTCGCGGGCGCTGCGTGCCCGCGACCCGCAGATCGCGCTCGCCGGGGCCTCGCGTGCGGTTCCCGACTGGGCGGGTGGGACACGTCTCGGCGACACGCTCGGTGCGTTCCTGGACCGTTGGGGGCGAAGGGGTTTCGCGCGCGGCGCGGTGGTCGTGATCTTCTCCGACGGCTGGGAGCGCGGCGACGCCTCGCTACTCGGGGAACGCATGGCGCAGCTGCATCGCCTCGCGCACCGCGTGCTGTGGGTGAACCCGCACGCCGGCGGCGCCGGATACGAACCGATCCAGTCGGGTATCTCCGCGGCCCTGCCGCACATCGATCGTCTGCTCGCGGGACACAGCCTCGCGACACTGGAAGAGCTTCTCGAGGAGGTTCGGCGTGCGTGAAATTCTGGACGAGCTCGACCGGCGGTACCGGGACGGAGAGGCCGTCGCGGTGGGCACCGTGGTCTCGACCTTCCGTTCGGCGCCCCGGGGACCGGGTGCATCGATGCTGGTCGCGCAGGACGGCACCGTCACCGGCAGCGTCTCGGGTGGGTGCGTCGAAGGCGACGTCTACGAACTCGGCCGGTCCGTCATCGACAGCGGGCTGCCGGTGCTGCAGCGCTACGGGGTCTCCGACGACGACGCCTTCTCCGTCGGCTTGACCTGCGGCGGCATCATCGACGTCTTCGTCGAACGGATCGACGCCGCGTCCTTCCCCGCCTTCACCGACCTGCTCGGCTCCGTCCGCGCGGGCGAACCCGTCGCGCTCGCGACCGTCACCGCCCATCCCGACCCGGCGGTACGGGGACGACGGATGGTCGTGTGGCGCGACCGCGCCGACGGCCGGCTCGCCTCGTCCCGCATGCACGACGCCGTCGTCGACGACGCGCGCGGCCTGCTCGAGGTTGGACGCTCGGGCACCCTCCACTACGGCACCGACGGTGAGCGTCGCGGCGAGGGGATGTCGGTGTTCGTCAACGTCTTCCAGCCCCCACCGCGGCTGATCGTGTTCGGGGCGATCGACTTCGCGTCGGCGATGGCCCGGCTCGGCTCGTTCCTGGGTTACACGGTGACCGTGTGCGACGCGCGCGGAGTGTTCGCCACCGAGGCCCGCTTCCCCGGCGCCCACGAGGTGATCGTCGACTGGCCGCACCGCTATCTCGCGGCCGAGGCCGAAGCCGGACGCGTGGACGCCCGCACCGTCATCACGGTGCTCACCCACGACCCGAAGTTCGACGTCCCACTCCTCGAGGTCGCGCTACGGCTCGACGTGGCCTACGTGGGAGCTATGGGGTCGCGCCGCACGCACGACGACCGGATGGAGCGCCTGCGGGAGACGGGACTGACCGAGGAGGAACTGGCACGCCTGTCGTCGCCGATCGGTCTGGACCTCGGGGCCCGAACCCCGGAGGAGACCGCGGTGTCGATCGCCGCCGAGATCATCGCGCTGCGCTGGGGTGGAGGCGGCGGCCGCCTCGCGGAGACACGCGGACCGATCCACGCCCACGAGGAGCACATCGACGCTCAGAAGTACTGAGCACCACCGTCGATCGCGAAGCTCTGGGCGGTGACGAAGGCGGACTCGTCGGACGCGAGGAAGGCGACCATGTTCGCGATCTCGTCCGCCTCGGCCATGTACTTGTTCAGGAAGGGCATGGTCATGCCGCCGAGCCGGGGGTTGCTCTCGGCCGTCTGCGCGATGCGGTCGCGCATCGAACCGGATCCCATGGGCGTGTTCACCGCGCCCGGATGGATGCTGTTGACCCGGATGTCGTGCTGTCCGAGTTCGGCGGCGAAGGCCCGCGCCATCCCGACGAGGGCGTGCTTGCTGGTCGTGTAGTGCACCATGAACGGCTGCAGTTTCACACCGGCGAGCGAGCTGGTCACGACGATCGAACCGCCGCCGCGGGTGATGAGGTGCGGGGCGGCCGCGGTGATCGTGTTCCACACACCGGTGACGTTGATGTCGAGGGTGTCGCGGAAGCTCTCGGGGGTGATCTCGTCCCACGTCTGCGGGATGCAGATACCCGCGTTGGCGACCACGACGTCGAGCCCGCCGAACTGCGCGACACCCTCCTCGAGCACCGCATTCGTGCCGTCGAGATCGCGGACGTCGCACTGCACCAGATGCGCCTTCGCGCCCTCCGCCTCGACCAGCCGGCGTGTCTCGTCGAGGTCCTCGGGCGTGGGGGAATCGTAGGGGACGCCCGGCAGCGGACCGGCGAGATCGATACCGACGATCTGCGCGCCCTCCTGCGCGAGCCGGACCGCGTGGGCGCGGCCCTGACCGCGCGCGACTCCGGTGATGAAGGCGACCTTGTCCTCGAGGCGGCGGGTCATTCGGTTCCTCTCGTGACGGCTTCCGCCTCCGATCGCGAGCACGAAGGCGATTTCGGCGATTCGGGTCCTTTCTACGCGCGATATGCAGCAGAGTGTCAGTGATCTGTATCACTGCGCTACGCGAGGTACTTGGAGGATCGATGCGCATCACTGTCACCGTAGACGGAACGCAGTACACGGACGACGTGGAACCGCGACTGCTTCTCGTCCACTACCTCAGAGATCGGCTCGGGAAGGTGGGCACGGTGGTCGGCTGCGACACGAGCAACTGCGGCGCCTGCACCGTGTTGCTCGACGACCGCAGCGTCAAGTCGTGCTCGATGCTCGCGGTACAGGCCGACGGACACTCGGTCACCACCGTCGAAGGGCTCTCCGAGAACGGCAGCCTGCATCCGGTCCAGGAGGCGTTCCGCGAGAAGCACGCCCTGCAGTGCGGCTTCTGTACGCCCGGGATGATCATGGCGACCATCGACCTGCTCTCCGAGAACTCCGATCCGAGCGACGAGGACGTGCGGCACGGCCTCGAAGGAAATCTGTGCCGTTGCACGGGATACCAGAACATCGTGGCCGCTGCGCGTGACGCCGCCCAGCGACTGCGCGAGAACCCGGCCGCCACGCAGGAGGTATGACGATGACGAGCACCGTGGATCCCACCACCGACGAGGGAAACGGCGAATCCGAACTCGGCCGGGCACGCCGCCGCAAGGAGGACGAGCACCTCATCACCGGCCGCACACGCTGGACCGACAACATCGTGCTCCCCGGGATGCTGCACGCCGCGATCCTGCGCAGCCCGGTCGCGCACGCCCGCATCACCGGCCTCGACGTCTCCGAGGCCCGCGGCAAGCCGGGGGTCGTCGCCGTCTACACGGGTGCCGACCTCGCCGAGGAGCAGGGCAGCCTGCCGTGCGCGTGGCCGATCACCGAGGACATGAAGACCCCGAACGCCCCGGCCCTCGCAGTCGACACCGTGCGCTTCGCGGGTGAGGCCGTCGCAGTCGTGGTGGCCCGCAGCGCATACGAGGCCCACGACGCCCTCGATGCGATCGATGTGGACTACGAGGACCTGCCGGTCGTGCTCGATCTCGAGAGCGCGGCGCAGGACGGCGACCTCGTCCACCCCGATCTCGGCACCAACGTCAGCGCGACGTGGGTGTTCGACTCCGCCGAGGCGGGCAGCGGCGGCAACGTCGAGGACGCGATCCGCGACGCGGAAGTGGTCGTCGAACGGACCTTCCGTCAGCAGCGGCTCATCCCCGCCTTCATGGAACCGCGGTCGGTCGTCGTCGACCCCACCGCCTCGCAGATCACCATGTGGTCGGCGACGCAGGTCCCGCACGTGCTGAAGCTGATGCTCGCGATGACCCTCGGTCTCCCCGAGCACAAACTACGTGTCATCGCCCCCGACGTGGGCGGTGGTTTCGGTGGCAAACTGCAGGTCACGCCGGAGGAGGTGCTCACCCTCCTCATTGCGCGCCGCCTGCACAAGCCCGTCAAGTACACCGAGACGCGCAGCGAGTCGATGCTCGCCGCGCACCACGGCCGCGACCAGGTCCAGAAGCTGACCCTCGCCGCGCGCCGCGACGGCACCGTCACGGGCCTGAAGGTGGAACTGCTCGCCGACATGGGCGCCTACCTGCGTCTCGTCACCCCGGGTGTGCCGATCCTCGGCGCGTTCATGTTCAACGGCATCTACAAGTTCGACTCGTACCGGTTCGCGTGCACCAACGTGTTCACCAACAAGGTGCCCACCGATGCCTACCGCGGTGCCGGACGCCCCGAGGCCACCTTCGCGATCGAACGCATCATGGACGAGCTCGCCGTCGAACTGTCCATGGATCCCCTCGAGCTCCGCGAGAAGAACTGGATCAAGCACGAGGAGTTCCCGTTCGACACCGTCGCGGGTCTGACCTACGACTCGGGCAACTACGAGGCCGCGACCGCCAAGGCCCGAGAGTTGTTCGACTACCACGCATTACGACGCGAACAGGCCGAACGACGCGAGCGCAACGACCCGGTGCAACTCGGTCTCGGTGTCTCCACGTTCACGGAGATGTGCGGCCTGGCCCCGTCGCGGGTGCTCGGTTCGCTCTCCTACGGCGCCGGCGGCTGGGAGCACGCCGCGATCCGCATGCTCCCGACCGGCAAGGTCGAGGTCGTCACCGGTTCGTCCGCCCACGGTCAGGGCCACGAGACGGCGTGGAGCCAGATCGTCGCCGACCGGCTCGGAATTCCGTTCGAGGACATCGAGATCCTGCACGGCGACACGCAGAGCTCACCGCGCGGTCTCGACACCTACGGCTCCCGCTCGCTCGCGGTCGGTGGCATCGCGGTCGTGAAGGCCGCCGAGAAGGTGGTCGCCAAGGCCCGGCCGATCGCCGCGCACCTGCTCGAATGTTCCGAGGACGACCTGGATTTCGAGGGCGGACAGTTCCGTGTGAAGGGAACGTCGAAGTCCGTCGGGCTCACCGACGTCGCGCTCGCGGTGTTCGCCGCGCACGACCTGCCCGACGGTGTCGAACCGAACCTCGACTCCGAGGCGACCTACGATCCCGACAACTTCTCGTTCCCGCACGGCACACACCTGTGCGCGATCGAGGTCGACACCGAGACGGGACACGCGCGCATCCGCAAGTACGTGTGCGTCGACGACGTCGGCCACGTCGTGAACCCGCTCATCGTCGAGGGTCAGGTGCACGGCGGACTCGCCCAGGGCATCGCGCAGGCCTTGTACGAGGAAGCGGTGCACGACGAGTCGGGCACGTTGCTGAGTTCGTCGTTCGCCGAATATCTGCTGCCCACCGCAGTGGATCTGCCGCCCTTCGTCACCGATCGCACCGACACCCCGGCACCCGGTAATCCGCTGGGTGTCAAGGGTGTCGGCGAGGCAGGAACCATCGCCTCCACCCCGGCCGTCGTCAACGCCGTACTCGACGCGGTCCGTCCGTTCGGCGTCACCGACGTCGAGATGCCCTGTACACCGATGCGGATCTGGCACGCGCTCCGCGACGCCCGAGGAGGCACGAAATGATTCCGGCCCCGTTCGACTACGTCGCCCCGTCGAGCGTCGACGAAGCGGTCGCCGCGCTGACGGAGGCCGGTGAGGACGCGAAGGTCATCGCCGGCGGTCAGAGCCTCATGCCCGTCCTGCGCCTGCGGATGGCGGCACCGACGGTGCTCGTCGACCTCGGCAGGATCCCCGAACTGCGGGGCATCCGCGACGACGGCGACGCCCTGGTGATCGGCGCGACCACCACCCACCACGACGTGCTGCACGACCCGCTCGTCGCGGAGCACGCACGGCTGCTGGCCGAGGCGACGGCGACCGTCGCCGATCCTCAGATCCGGCACCGCGGCACGTTCGGCGGGTCGCTCGTGCACGCCGATCCGGCCGGGGATCTCGCGGCGCCGGCCGTGGCGCTCGAAGCGACCTTCACCGTGGCCGGTCCGTCCGGGCGTCGCACCATCGCGACGGACGACTTCTTCCAGGACTACTTCACGACCGCGGTCGAACCCGGAGAGATCCTCGTCGAGGTCCGGATTCCCAAGCACACGGGCTGGTCGGCGCGCTACGAGAAGTTCCATCGCGCGGCCCAGCAGTGGTCGATCGTCGGGGTCGCGGCGACCCTGCAGGCGTCCGGCGGCACCATCGAGCGGGCGAGGATCGCGCTCACGAACATGGCGGCCGTCCCGGTCCGGGCACGCGGCGTCGAGGAATCGCTGGTCGGCAAGCCCGCGACGGCAGAGACGATCCGCGAGGCCGCCGAGCTCGCCACCGACGGCACGGCTCCCATGACCGACGGGAATGCCGACGCCGAGTATCGGAGCCACCTCGCCCGGGTACTCACCCGACGAGCGGTCACCACTGCCTCCGGGGTCTAGGCGTTTCCACGCCGAACACCGAGATCCCGGACCACTTGTTCGGAAAGGACTCTCAATGATCCTGTCAAGCCGCCACCGCGGTAACCGGCACATTCGGTTGCCAGGTGCGGTTGTCGCGGAGCAGAGCGTAGAGAACGTCCACGCGCCGCCGAGCCAGGCAGATCGTGGCCTGG
>NZ_NERM01000036.1:0-35301 GCF_002215235.1 Rhodococcus sp. BUPNP1 | reverse complement strand
TCCCAAGGTTCCCGCTGCTCGGCGTGCACCGCGCCCGGTCGCCACACACGGCCCTACCGGACCCGCCGACCACCGAGCAAGGGAAAACCCGCCCTTGCCCGGCAGTCACCGCGCCCGGTTCACCAGGGCTGCACCGACCGACCGAGGTACCCGCTACACCACCGCCACCGAACCCCCGATACACCCGCAAAACCGCAGGTCAGAGCATAAAAACGTGTGACCGGCATCACCAGAAAAGCACCAAAAAAGCACCAACAAAACATCGAAAAAACATCGAAAAAACATCAAAACAGATGTAAACTAGAGGTATGAACAACAACGAGAACGGCCCCGTTACCCGCCTCAACACCGCCCAGTTCATCGAAGGCATCCCCGCCTTCCTCGGCATGGTCCCAAACGAATCCCTCGTCATCGCCCTGTTCGATCCCCAGGGAACGACCGGCCCCTTCGCCCGCCTCGACCACGACAACGCCACCGCCGTTGTCGCTCTCGACAAGCTCATGGCCGCAGCCGAGTTCGCCGAGTTCAACGCCACTATCGCCGCGCTCGTCAGCATCCACCCCAACGGCGACACCGCAGAGGAAACTCTTCTCGCCGCCACCCGCCACGCCTACACGCTCGGTCTGGCCGTGCCCATCGCCGCCGTCCTGCCCGAGTACACCGCCGGTGAGACCTTCTTCAACTTCCCCAGCGCCGAATCCGGCGAACTCGGCGACATCCTCGCGAGCACCGTTGCTGTCCTCGGAGTCATCGACGGCCGCGCACCCATTGCCCCCAGCCGCGACGCGCTCGCCGCCGAACTCGCACCCGCCGAAGACCTCGGAGTGTTGTTCGAGCGCCAGTGGGACGCGCGCCAGGCTCGCGCCCAGGCTCCCGAGATCACCGACGCCGCGAACCTCGAGACGTTGCGCGACGCGATCGAAGCACCCCGCGAGCTGACCTATCCCGAAGCCGTCGCCGTCGCGATCACCCTCACCGACAACCCCAGCGCCCGCGACGTGGCCCTGTACTTCTCCCGCAACGTCGCCGCCGTCGCCATCCTGACCGACGCCGCCCGCAAGACCTCCGGCTACGCCCGCTTTACGATCCTGTCCGTCCTCGCCGCCGTCGCCTACGCACACGGCTACGGAGTCCGCGCCGCCGTCGCCCTCGACGCCATCGAGAACGGAGTAGCCCACGAGACCCAGATCCCCAAGCTCGCGCTTCTCATCCGCCAAGTCGTCGACCACGGCCTGCACGCCAAGGGAGTGCAAGAAGTCCTCGAGGCCGGTCGAAACGTCCTCCCCGAATTCGGATTCAGTCCCGAGGACTGACAAACACACCACGAGGCCCCGCACCGACCGGTGCGGGGCCTCGCCCTATCTCCAACTCACCAACGAACCCGCCCGCACCTTCCGCAGCGCGCAGGGCCGAGCTCAGGGCATCGAGCCCCTTCGCCCGACTTCTCCCGCAGCTCGCGCACGGATCCGCGCCACCGCGCCGGGACGACACCCAACCGCAGTGCGACGACCGTGCATCGTCACGGTGCGATTCAGGCGAGCCGTCAGAGAATGTCCGGCTTATCCGAGAAGCAGATGTCGATGCTGCGAGTGCGGGGTACGTCCAACACCGGTATGCCGGCGACCGCCGCATCGAGGGCCAGGTCCGAAATCGGCATCACCTCAAGCACGGCACCGAGCAAGGCCGCTTCCGCTTCACTGCGCTGCATAAGAACCCCTAAACGTCTCCGAAACCGCCCCGACTTGCGCGCAACGGTCAACTCTCATCATCGAATATCCACCGTGGCCGAACCAACCGCCTCGACACATCAGAAGACGATCGCTTGCCAACTACCACAGCGTTCCTTGCGCCCCGTCGTACAGGGCTGTCTCGATCGCGTGCTGATCCCAGCCATATCGCAAGACAGCCTCGCGCACCGCTCGTGAGCGTCGAGCACGTTCGGCACGGTCGACGCCGAACCACAACCGCCGGCCCCCGCCGCGACCCTTACGCCCCATGTCCGCCATGTTCTCAGCGGTCGACGCGAGCACTACATGGGCAGCGAAGGCATCGCCGTCGCCTGTGTTGACGCACAGCGGGTTGTCACAACGCCGGTGCATCGCTACTTCGTTGTCGTCGAGGCCACGTTCCAGCTCCACAGCGAGCGCGTAACGGTGCGGTCGGACCACGATCTGATGACCGTCTCGAGCTATCCAGAATCGTCCGTAGCCGTCGTCACCGAGTGCACCGACCCAGGTGACAGGAATCCAAGTCCGGTCCGTACACCACGCGTTGGAAGAAGCGAGTCCGTTCGATCTCGTCGCCTGGCTCCCATCGCACAGTGGCTCCGTCTCTGACCTCGCGCCGTTGCTTGCTGCCCGATCAGGAGCCGGAAGCAGCTACCGGCACGTCGGGTGTCGGTGCCTTCGCCTCACTGCCGCCCTCGCTCGATCCTTGTGCGGGAGACGTCGAATCGTTGTTCTCTTCGGCCAGCTTCACCAACCGGCGCACCATCGCCACGTCCAGATCGACGAGTTCGGAGATCGAGGTCGCGGTCTCGCCACGTCCAGCAACCTGCGCCAGCGACCTGCCCGCCGCGAGTTCGGCCGCAGCCTTCTTCTTCTCGAACTCTTCGTTCGCCTTGGCGATCGCCGCATCACGACGAACAGCGGCCTTGTCCACCTTCTCGAGCGACGCCAACGCGCGTTCGAGGTCGCGCTGGTTGTCGCTGATCCGCTTGAGCAATTCAGCGCGCCGTTCCGACAGCTTCGACCGTGCCTGACTGCGTGCCGAGATCACCTTGGTCTCGTTGTGCACCGCATCCCCCGAACCACTCACTGCGACAGCCTTCCCGTCTACAACAAATCACGTCGGAGTCTAAACCCGCATCCCGACAAAACCCGTCGCTTCGCCCGAGCGGTCTGCGACCGCCAGCTACACCGATCTATCCCGCACCGTATCTGGGCACTAGCAGCAGAAGAAGGGGACACACCTCTTGCAGTTTTACTGACATTCGGGAATCTCGCTTCCAACCTGCACGTTCGTACCGCTAAGATCGATCCCGTGATGACCCTCCACGTCCTGCACGCAGCGGACGGCTACGAGTACCTGACACGTCAGGTCGCCACAGCCGACCGCGAGCGTGAACGTGGAGCAGAACTGACCGATTACTACACCGCGCACGGCACACCGCCCGGCGAATGGTTCGGCTCCGGTGTCGACGGTTTGAACGACCTTCTCGACGAGATTCACGTCGCGAACGCCGACCAGATCTCGGTCGGAGATGTCGTCACCGAGGCGCAAATGAAGGCATTGTTCGGCGAAGGTCTCCATCCGAATGCCGATGCCCTGATCGCCGAACTCATCGATCGAGGCGTCCCCTCGGAGGACGCAATCCGGCTCGCTCGACTCGGCCGGAAGTTCCCGACCTTCAAGAACAACGTCGAGCTGTTCGACCGACACGCGGCCGAAATCGCCGAGTACACCGATACCCACGGACACGCCCCGAGCCCGGACCAATCCGCTGCGATCCTCGACCGCATCGCCGGAGGAATGTTCCAGGACAAGCACGGCCGTCCGGTCGCGAACGAGGCCGAATTGCGGAACTGGATCGCCCACGAGAAGGGCAAAGTCCGACACCCGGTAGCCGGCCATGACCTGGTTTTCACACCGCCCAAGAGCGTGTCGAGCCTGTGGGCACTGGCACCGAACGAGATGCGCATCGAGATCGAGCGCATCGTTGATGCCACGGTGAAAGACACCCTCCGGTGGCTCGAAGAGAACGCCTGCTTCACTCGCGTTGGCCGCAACGGCGAGGAACAGATCGACACCAACGGTTTCGTCGCGACCCTCTACAAGCATTTCGATTCCCGCTGCGGGGACCCCAATCTGCACACCCACGCCGTTGTGTCGATCAAGACCCAGGCCGCCGAAGACGGCAAGTGGCGAGCCGTCGACGGATCGACCATGTTCCGCTTCGCCGTCGCCGCCTCGCAGCGATTCAACGCCGAAGTGATGCAGCGCCTGAGCACCGAACTCGGCCTCGAGCTGACCCACCGCGAGATCGAGCAGGGCAAGCAACCCGTCGTCGAACTGGCCGCCATTCCCCGCGACATGCTCGAGATGTTCAGCTCCCGCCGCAGCGCAATCGAGGCCCGCCGCGACGAACTCGTGGCCGAGTACCGCACCAAGTACCAGCGGATGCCCGACGCCAAGACGATGTATCGGCTCTATCAACAAGCAACGCTCGACACCCGCGAAGGCAAGGCCGACGCGAAATCACTCGCCGAGATGCGCGCAGAATGGCGCGAGAAGGCCGCCGAAATCCTCGGCGGCAACGAGGCTGTCGACCAGCTCGTCCGCGACGCCTTCGCCGTCGATCACGCCCCGAGGCCACAGCGCCGCAGCCTCGACGACGACGCCCGAGCCGTGATCACCAAGCTCGAATCCAAGCGCTCCCGCTGGCAACTGCCACACATCGTCTCCGCAGTCCAGGCCCACCTCGGCGGTGAGACGTTCCTCGACCTCGACACCTACCGGACGGCAGTCGATCGACTCACCAGCCGGGTCGTGGAGTTGTCGGTCACCACCCCACGCGTCGAGCTGCCCGCGATCCCGAGGCGTCTGCGCCGACGTAACGGCGACTTCGTTCTGTCCCACCACGGCAGCCACAAACACAGCTCCCAGCGCATCCTCGACGCCGAAACGATGCTGGTATCGGCCACCAGCGAACCCACCGTCTTCACCGCTCGCACCGCCTCGATCCATGAGGTGTACGAGACGATGCGCGCCGAAACCGGGCGCAACCTCAACGCCGGCCAGCGCACCTTGACCGAGCACTTCCTGCAATCCGGGGCACTGCTGGCCGTCGGTGTCGGACCCGCAGGAACCGGCAAGACCACCAGCATGAAGGCCGTCGTGCAGGCATGGCAGAGCGAAGGCCGTGGCGTCATAGCTCTCGCACCCTCCGCAGTCGCCGCCGAAACACTCGGCGAAGAAGTCGGCGTCACCGGCCTGACCCTGGCCTCTCTGACCTACCCTTGGCGTGGTCTCGTCGGCAGTCGCCCCGGCACACTTCCGGCAGGCATCGACATCGCACCGGGCACGATGCTGCTCGTCGACGAAGCATCCCTTGCCTCCACCCTCGACCTCGCCGCCGTCGTCGAGATCGCTAAGGAACGTGGCGCAGTCGTCCGCCTGCTCGGTGACCCGGCCCAGCTCGACGCTGTGGAAACCGGCGGAATGCTGCGCTATCTGGCGCAGAACACCGACGCGCCCGAACTCGACACCGTGGTCCGATTCGGCAACGACACCGCCCAAGCCGAAAACTCGATGCTGCTGCGATCCGGTGACTCCACCGGCCTGGACCTGATCTACGAACGCGATCTCGTGCGCGAAGGAGCGCGCGAAGAAATGATCGGCCAGGCCGTCGAGAACTACCTCCACGACCTCGCCGACGGCAAAGAATCCATCGTCATGCTGCCCACCCGTGAGGACGTCACGGCAGCGAACATCCAAGTCCAGGCCGTGCGCCGCTACGACGGAACCAGCGACGAATCCACCACCGTCGCCCTCGCTGACGAACTCACCGCAGGCCGCGGCGACATCGTGCTTACCCGCAGCAACCGCCGCGATCTGAACCCCTCCGGCGGAAGGAAGGCCGGAGCGTTCGTGCGAAACGGCGACCTATGGGAAGTGCTCGATGTCGTCTCCGAACGCGGCGCACTGACCGTGCGGCACCTCGAGCACGGCGGCGTCATCACCCTGCCGGCCGACTACATCAGCACCCACGTGCAACTCGGCTACGCCTCCACCGTGCACCGCGCCCAGGGCGTCACCGTCGACACCGCCCACGCCATCATCACCCCCGAGGTGGACCGCTCCGGGCTGTATGTGGCCGTTACCCGCGCCCGCACCGACAACCGGATCTACGTCCCGGTCGACGTGCCCGTCAGCCTCGACACCGAGCGTCCGCACCTCGAAGACAAGAACGTCTCCACCGGCCGGATGATCCTCGAAACCGTCGTCGCCACCGACAACGGCCACCGCACCGCCACCGAAGAACTCGCCGAACAAGCCGCCCACGCCACCGACCCGGAGCGGCTGAGCGAGGCATATCTGGCCGCCCAACGCCGCCTCCGCGACGACGCACTCGAGACGGAGATGGGCCGCACCCTGCCCGAACACATCGCCGCCACCATCGAAGGCACCGAAGGATGGGCGCAGCTTCGCCAGGTCCTCGCCGATGCCCATGACCACGGCTACAGCACCCGCACACTCCTCGGACACGCCCTCGCCGAAGGCCCCCTCGCCGGAGCGAAAGACATCGGGGCGGTCCTCGCGCACCGCACCCGCGCCATCGTCGGCCAGTTCACCGAACACCCGACATTGCCGCCGCTACCGATCCGCGACCCGCTCCACACCGACGCGGAAATGCACGACTTCGCGGTCGAATGTGCCCGCCGCTACACCGAGGCCACCGACCGCGCCGCGGCCGTAGACACCGGCATCGGCGAGGTCATCCGCCGCTACCGCGACACCTCCGCACTGCTCGAAACACAGAGAGTTCGCACCCTCGCCACCGCTGCATTCGGAGAAGAACTCGGTGCCCGCATCGCCGAGGAATCCTCCGCACGACTGCTCGCCCGCCAGCTCCACCGGGCCGCCCAAGCCGGCGTCGACCCGATCAACCTGCTCACCTGGCATCACGAACGCCTGGTCGAAAACGGTGTCGACACCACCGCGGCCCCGCTTCGCTCCGAGATGGCCAAGCCTCTGACCGAGTTGATCGCCCGCCGCAACACCGCGTGGCTCACCGAGCACGAAGAGACCATCGCCGAGCACCTGCCCACGCTCGCGTTGCAGACCGACGACGAACGCGCCCAGGCCGTCGCCGGACGCATCGAACATCTCCACCGCCTCAGCGGAGCGAGCATTGAGGAGGTTGTGACCGATCTGGCAGAGCGGGCCGGAGCCACCGCCCCAGCGACCGTGCTCCTCGCCGAACTCGACCGCATCGCCGCCGACGGCCGAGACTTCACGAACCCCGACGCACCCGAATGGGTCGTTGCGCCCGTGTCCGACGCCGACACCATCGACCCCGAACTCGCCGTGACGCTCCGCGAGGATTACCAGGCCATCGCCGAGGTGCACCGTGACTTCCGCGATCAGCTCACCGCCGACACCGCACCGATCTGGGCGCGGTCGAGCCTCGGTGCCTGCCCCGAGGATCCCGAGCACGCTGCCCTGTGGAGATCCGCCGTCGCAGACGCTGCTGCCTACCGCAGCACCCACCACGTCACCGACGAGGACACCCTCGTTGGACGCCGGCCGAAGGACCGTCGTGCCTCGCTCGACTGGATGCACGTCGAACGTGAACGCATGCAGCTTCACGAACAGCGAACACGGAAGCAGTGCACCGATTACGGATCGCTCAGTCCAACGGATATGACTGGAATCGAACAGCGGATTCGTCGGATCTGACGGCGAAGTTGCTTCTGAAAGGCTATCGACCCAACGAGTTAACTTTCCGCCTCCGGGTTATTCGGCTTATATTTCCAGTCGGCTTGTCCTGCTAACTGCTTTGCAACCGCTCGGATTTGCCCACGGCTGTTTGCCACAAGCGAAAAGTCAACGTGAGCATGGTCGTCGGGACGATCCTCGAAGTGAGAATCGTCCCAGGCTGTAAGGACTGGTGGAGTGTTATCAATGCCCAGTTCCGCGCCCACCTCTTCGATATTCGCGACCGTCAGACCTACGGTACCGTGAGGAGGGGTGAAGTCCTTACTTTCTGCTTCTTTTCTCTTTCGTATAAGTTCGGAACGATTTTCGTAAGCGGATTTTGCGTCTGTAATTTTGCCTTGGACGAACGAAGACCTGTTTGAATCTTTCTTGTCGTCGTTTGTCAGCATGAACGCCTGGAACGTCACATGCCCATTCTCGGTATGCTGTTCAATGATTACGCGATACAACTCTTCGTTAGGCTCGCTAATTCGTACTCGTTCACGCGAGGTAGTGCCCTTTTCGCTAGTCATCGATTGACCTCAATCCACTCGGAAGCTTCACGGAGGACGCTGTCCCATTCCGTTTCCGGATCGGCTTCCGTGTCTAGTGTAAATTCCAACTCCTCATAGCCGGGAGGGGAATCAATTATCCGGTGTAAGTAGACTGTCAACTCGAAATTTTCGAATTCTATTTCTGCGCTAATCTTGGAAGGGCTTTCGGGCCATTCAAACTGAATGCCGCCGTTTTCGGTGGGGAAGATGTACTGGGTGTTGGCTTCGTGTTCGAGGAGAAATGAGTGAAGCCTTTCTGCAAACTCCAGGACATCCGGCTCAAGAGGCTTACCCGAGTCTCCGTCCAGCCACCCATCGTCTAAGCTTTTCAGCTCGCCCAGCTTTCTCTTCCCTAGGAAGTAAGAAAGCATCGACGCTCGTTCGCTGGTTTCTGTAGTTACCAAATTGGATATCTGGACGTCTTCTTCAATCTTTATTAGTTGTCCAGACGGGCTGAACTCGCCCTTTCCTGAGATTGTGCAGTATATGCTTTGGTCAATTCGTTCGTCGACCTGGAAACTAATTCCAGTGTCTTGCCAGCTGACCTGTATGGATCCTCGGTCAAAGGATTGTAGGGTGGCTTTCTTGTTTAGAAGGTCCACTGACTTTAGCTGACCATCTAGTTCGATCTGCTTCTTGTACTTCGCATTCAAGCGGCTAAGCACTTTGTTGCGCGCATCAGGCGTAAATCGGGGAAAATCTTCCCAATTACTAGTCTGGGGTTGACCAATTTGTAGATATTGATCTTGATTAAGCGACTTTCCCAGACGCTTCATCTTCGATCCGCCGACCTGCCGGATTACGTCAGGGATCTCCCCGCCCTCAGCTGCGGCTTTTACGTACTCGATAAGAGTAGCTACAGCTTCGTCGATAATCGGCTTTAGCGGATCGGCATCGAACAGTGCGGGGTCGGAAACCTGGCTTACTCGAGAAAGGACCGGCGTCTTGCTGCCCCCGCCAATGCTTGTGAGGCGGAGATCAGTTTTAGTATCGAGGTTTCTGAGCGAGCGTCTTCTATGTGGATTCTTGTTCTTCCAAATAACTCGAGCAATACTTCGAATCAGTTCGTCGAGTGCAACCACTTCGGCCAGCGCGGAAGCGGGGGTGCCTTGGCCATGGAAGCGATCGCCAACGAGGTGGACTGATACAAGTTCTTCCACCTGTTCCTGATCATGACCATTTTCCATTTCCGTAGGGTAACCCAGGTCATAGGAGGCCGATCCTCGGCCTGGGCTATGGGTGGAGGGAGGGGATTGCTCTACACGTGGTTCGCGGTGGTCCGGCCGCGGCGCCTGGGCGGGCACTCCCCGCGGCCGGACCACCACACCGAGGAACGGCCGAGTGGTGAGTCCGGCCTGGTGATGTTCCCCGGCAGTCTCTAGGTCCGCACGTATCCCTCCGTATCGTCGGACCACTGCCAGACGTGACCGTCATACGAGACCGGCCCGAACTCGTCGTCAGGATCGACCGGTTCGGCGTCACCCGAGTCGATCAGATCGACCATCCGCGCAGCATCGATCACCGCCGGCCCCGCTCCATTGCTCGAGTCCGGGAGCGATCCGGTCGCGGCAATCGCCGCCGCGACCGGGGTTGGCCGCGCCGCGATGTTTGCCGCGATCCACTCCCGCGCCCCGTCGAGCAGCGTGACCTGCACCGTCGGCGGTTCGCAGCGCCCGTCGATACAGTCGCCGAACTCGTCGGAGTTGGCCGCCAGCCGTTGCAGAAGCGGTTGATAGACCTGGTAGTGCCAGCTTCCCGGCGACCATGAATGCACCTGACCGTCGCCGAGCTGTTCGTAGGCGACCTTGTGCGCCGACATCGCCGCCGTCAGTTCCTCGACCATCTTCGGGTGCCGATACCAGCAGCCCTTGATCCGATCGGTGAGCCGGTAGCAGCCGCGAAACCACTCCACCCAGTCGATCAACTCGTCCCACAACTGTTGTGCTTGTTCCTGGTCGAGATGCCGCCACGACAGCCGGCCCGGTGTGTACCCGCTCATCCGAGCACCACTTCCCCGCCCGTGCGGGACCACGCCCACTCGGGCAGCTCCCCCGTCTCGCAGACCCAGTTGTAGACCTCTTGAGAGTCGAGCACCCGCTTTTTCCAGTGCGGAATGTCCCACACCAGCGGGAGATGGATCCGCGCCGGAGCCGCACCCCGGTAGATCATCAATGCCTGGTCAGCAGGCATTCCGCGAATCTCCGGGGCAGTCGTCACCTTCGTCTGCCGAGGAGCCTGCGTCGGAGACCACCACTCGTCGCGCTCGCCGGTCAATCGGGAGATCTGCTCGAGCTCGTTCACATCACCGAGGCCGGGCAGGACGATCCGCACCGGCGAGTTCGTCGTGAACATCTTCCCGGCGCTCGGACCCCATCGCCGGATGTTCTGCTCCTGACCGTGGCAGAACGCCCAGATCGAGATTCCTCGCCCGGCGCTGTCGGAGACCTTGTCGGGCAGATCCGGGATGGGCGCGACGTTGTTGACCTCATCGAGAACGAACCGCACCGGAGGGTCGATTCTCTCCTCCGGGTACTCCCGCGAAATCTCTTTGGCCAGGTAATACGCCTCCGCCGCCAACGCCGTGACGATCGGTGCGCTCGAACCGTAGGAGCCTTCGGAGATCAGATACAGCGTCCCTCCGTCGCGGATGAGCTGCGCGAGGTTCACCGACTCATCGGCGGTGACATTGACTGCCGCCATCAGCTTCGGTGAGGCGAGGGGATCGAGCAGCGTCGAGACTGTCGACATCACATCGTCGACCGAATCCGATCCCGAGCCGCCGAGCTGCGAATACTCCACGCTCCACGTCGGCAGGTCCCGGTCCAGAATCTCCTTGACCTTCGGCACCTGCCGCTGCATCGCCCAGCGATAGAAGGTGGTCACATCCCCACCGGACACCGCGGCCGCATACAGACAGCACCGCAGGTACTTCGCTGCGTTCGTCGAGAAGTACCCACTGTTCTTGGTATCGCCGAGGGGAACAGCCTGAACCAGCGCATCGGCACGCCGGATCGCCGTGTCCGGGTCATCGCAGCCGGCCAGCAGGGACCACCGCATCGGCGTCGGCCACCGCGTGATGCCCTCGGGGTCGAACACCTCGACCGGGCCGGAGGCCAAGCGTTGCCCCACCGTCGACCACAGCAGGTCAGGTTTGGTGGTCGTGGCCAGCACGAACCCGACCGACTCGACGATCCGCTGCCAAGCCAATCGCCAGCTCTTGCCCGATCCGGTCGGACCCTCGACCAGCGTGCCGTCCCGGTACTGGACGAACACCTCGGCATCTTTGCCATGCTCGCCGTAGAGCGTGCCGATCCGGGTCGCCACCCGGTGCGCGTCGATCTTGCGGGCCGGAGTATCACCCAAGCTCGCCCGATTCGTCTTCGCGGCTTTCACTGCGCTCTTGCGATCGAGGCCGCGCTGCCGCAGCTCCGCCCGGTCCGCAAACCCTTCTTGGCGCGTGCGCTTAGCGCGTTGACGTGCCGAAACCTTCCCGTCGATCACGAGGACGACGGTGATATAGGCCAGCATCGCTGCGATCAGGCACACCCACACCGCGATTGCCGAGCCCGGCCGCGAGTCCTCGGGCCAGCCCACCGTCGGATCGCCCGGCGTGAGCACCAACGCCTGCAACACCGCCAACGTGCCGTGCAGCCCTTCCGGGAACACCGGACCTGCCCCGGTCACCAGGCCGGCAACCGCGCCCCCGGCGTACACCGTCCACAGGACCCCGCCGATCACCACGACCGCCAGGCCGGTGCCGACCGGCATCACCGGCTGTGTCGGCCGCTGCTGACCCCGCTCGTTCACTGCACCGCCCCCACCAGCTCGGCCAATTCCTCGGCATCGAGAGTGTCCGGGAGCCGGGTCTGCCCGACCAGCGTGCTCGCCTCACCCCGAATGACCTCATCGGTGTCGGTGAGGGTGATCTCGAGCGGGGACCGCTCGTGCTTCATCAGCACCGGATCGGACTTGCCCATCACCACGAGACACTGCCCCTTGTGCATCGACATCAGCAGATCGACGCAGTATTCGGGCAGGTGGTACATGCGAACCGTCTGCTCGGCATCGTCCACCCGATCCTGTCCGTACAGGAACACGATCCCGGCTTCCTGCATCAACGCCCTGGCCGGAGAATCCGCAGGTAGATCGGCGATGTGGTGGAACGCCGAGACCGTGGACAGGCCGAGGCCGCGAGAGAGCTTCATGTTGTCGCGGAAAACCCTCCCGGTCGAGCCTTCCGCGATGTGCCAGCCTTCCTCGACGATGAGAATGGTCTGCTTGTGCTCGGATGCTCGAGCGGCGAGAACGTTCGACAGCCACGTGTTGATGACCGTCATCACCACCCGCAGCGCCGGTCCCTTGTTGGGCAGTTCGGACACGTCGAAGTGCACGAGCGGATGGTCGAGCGCATGACGGACATCGGCCGAGGTCGGCTGATCGACCAACCCTCGCAGATCTCCTTCGCAGAGCTGCCGCAGCGCCAGGCCCGGATCACGACCCCACCGGCACGCTTCCTTCTCCCACACCTCACCGAAGGTGGCCGTCGCTTCCTCCGGCGTCGACAGCAGCAGATCGGCGACATCACGCAGGATCGGCTCGGTGCCCTCGCTGCGGGCACGTTCGTTGACCAGTCTCAGCGCCAGGTTCAGCGCCGCGATCTCCGTCTGCACCAACGTCCGCTGCATGGTGTCCTCGAGTACCGCGGCAATCAGCACTTCTTGACCGGCCGGCACGATGCCACCAGAAGTGGTCACCGACGACGAAATCGCCGGGTCCATGATGTTCAACCGCGCACCGTCACCGCCGGTCTTGAACCTGATCGACGGCACCCCCAGCGACTTGGCGAGCTCGGTGTACTCACCACCGCGATCACCCTGACGCTTCTTGTCGATCACCACAACCTGACGGCCGGCCGCGATCTGCCGCAGTCCCAGGGTGGTCTTGATCAGTGAGGACTTCGCCTTGCCGATGTCACCGACCACCGCGACGTTGATGTTCTCGATCTCACTTCCGTACAACGCGAACGGATCGGTAATGACCAGCGCATTCGACATCAGGTTCCGCCCCGACACGAGACCTTCGTGCCGCACGTTCTTGCGGGTGGTCGCCAGATTCAGCGCTTCGGCCTGGCGGGTCGTCGACCACACCCCTTCCGGGCGTGGCTCGTACCATCCCCACCGGTCGAGCCACTTGTTGCGCTTGGGTGGACGCCGACGAGGAACCACCGGCGTGTCCGCCTGATCTACCTCCGGCGCTGTCGGTGCAGGCGCAGCGCCCTTTTTGCGGCTGCGTAGTGACGGCATCAGACCCCCTTGGCCCGGGTGTACTTGGTGGCCGCGAGTCCACGGCCGAGCGGCAGAGTGAGGAATTGCGCGACATCGTGGCTGTCGTCGAACCAGGTGAACTCTTTGATGGCGGCTTGGTCGGCGGCCTGCTCGAGCCGCGCACACGCCCGCATCACCGCATCCTCATCCGGTGCGGTGACCGACACTGCCATCGACCAGATCACCCCGTGGTGTCCCGATCCCGGCTTGAGGTCTTCGCGGCGACGCAGCGATGCCGACGCCATGACCTCCGATGCACCGTCGGTGACCTGGCCCTTCTTTCGCTCCTTGTACTGGCGTGCTGCATCCTCGGTCGCGTCCTTGCGTGCCACCTGGCGCGCTTTGACTGCATCGACGAAATCCATCCGCACCTTCACCGTGCGGATTGTTGGCTGGGCCGGAATCCCCTCAACAGGATCGCCGGGGTCCGGGTCGACGCCGGTCAACAGCGGCGAGAGCCATTCAGCGTGCAGCGGGATCGGTTCGATCGAACCGGGTCGGATCAACCCGACTCGGGTATCCCATCGGTCGGACACCCGTGTCGACAGGTCTCCGCCGACATACGACGGCCAGCAGTTGCCCCAGTTCGCGCCCCGGTGGGCGTCGAGTGCGTAGGACGGATCGAGCATCGAGCGGAACACCGCACAGGCACGCTGTTGGCCGAGCACCTGCACCTGCCCGAGCCGGGCCGAGGTCAGCGCGCCGACCGCCCGCATGGTCTCCTCGACGATGACCTGGCCGATACCGGCCTTCGTCTCTACGCCCTTACGCTTGGCGACCGCTCCGGCCGCCGACAGCAACTCGACCGACTTCGGGAAGATCAGCGTGGCGTAGCAACGATGCTCTTCCGACTCCGGGGCCAGACCGTCGATGAGCTGGCCGTAGGACTCGACCGCAGGCATCACCCGGTGTGCATGAGGATTCGCACGCACCACCGATTCCATCCACGCCACGTGCGGAGTCAGATCGGCCGGCACCGAGCGGTGCACCATCTCCAGCCCTCGAAGCAGCGAGGATCGGCGCGCGAACGAGGCCAGCGTGCGCGAGAACGCCTGCGAGGTCACCGCCCATTCCTCTGCACCGCGGAGTCCTTCGGCGAGCCCTTGAATCGACAGCACCACCGAGTAGTAGTTGTTGTCACCAGGCGTCCGGTGCTCGAGGATGAACATGTCATCGAGACCTGTATCGGTCAGATCCAGCGGAGCGACATCTCCAAGCGGCACCGGGAACTCCCAGCCCGGATCGGCTCCGAGCACCCCGTACAACTCATCACCGGGCGCCCGGTAGAGGTGTTCACCGTGCTTTCGCCGCCGCCGATCCCGGATCCGGTGCAGTTTCTCCCCCGCCCAAGACCGGCGACCGTTGATGTCGGTCGTCGCCCACAGCGTGCCGCCCACCACCGCAAGGACACCGGCCAGTGTCCAGATCGTCGATCCGAAGAAGACGAACAGGAACATCGAGACCATCAGCGCCGCTGCATAGGCGAACAGCACCGGTTCGGGAACGGGGATCAGTCCTCGGCGAGCGATTTCCGAGCCGAGGATCGAGGTGCGCTGCTCACTGTCACTCATCACTGATCTCCCATGTTGTCGGCTCGTTCAGGAGCGTTCTGTGCCGCCTGGGCTGCCTTGTTCAGCGCTGCGCCGCCCACGGTCCCGGCCACGACAGCCGCTCCCACCCCGGCCGATGCGACCGTTCCGGAGATGCCCTTGGCTGCCCCCATGAGCTTGCGAGTGCTCGCCCCACCGTGCCCCCCACCGCTATGACCTGCGGTAACACCCGAGTGCTGGTGGGAGGTCGACCCGGCGGAACTGTGGGGCGTCGACCCGTTCGAGGTGGAGGCCACTCCCCCACCAACGCCCCCGCCGCCGACAGGATGGGAGTGTGCCGCCCCTGCGGAGCGGGCCGCAGCGACCTCACCCCCGCCACCACCGCCGCGGGCCATCATTGCCATCTGCGCGGTCTGCAAAGTGCCGCCCAGCCCTTGTCCGGTCGCCGATCCGGTATCGCCGAAGCCTTCCGAATCTTCACTGGACGGCATGAACGGGGCGTACTTGAGCAGCGACCACGGAGCGAGTCCGACCAGTCCGATGCACACCGCCGACATCGCCAAGGCGCCAAGCGATGCGAGGTCACCGTCGACGTAAGCCCCGGCGCTGCTGTCGATCAGCACCGTGGCCAAGAACCCCAGACCGAGGAAGATCACCGGCTTGGAAAACACGATCGAGATGAATACGAAGATCGGGCGCATCGCCTTCTTCCGCAGGTTCGGATGCACCCACAATCCGAACGCGACACCTGTCAGGCCGGCGAGGATCGGCAAGGCAGCGGCGTGCATCAACATGCCGAAGAACAACGCCAGCGACCCGAGAAACAACAACCCGAAGAACACGATGCCGGTCAGAGAGCCACCGACGACGGTGTCGCTCGTGATGCCTCCGAGCATTGCCGATACTGACACCACCGCCTGCTCCAAGTCCTGCTTGAGCAGTCCGGACAGGGAGGTGGTCAGCGCGTGCGAGAGCTGGACCAGCATTTCGGCGGCGGCCGGGGCGAACATCATCGACAGCACACCCAACGGGGCGTATCCGATCAGGCTGTGCGCCAGTTCCATTCGTGTCGATTTCTGTGCGGAGGTTCGGTAGATCGTGAACAGTGCGGTGATCGACATGACGAACACCCCGATTCCGCAACTGACCGCGTACCACCGCAGGAAACCTTCATCCCGCGGGTTGAACTCGTGGATGTTCGCCAAGCCCTCGAGGACCGAGGTGGTCAGCGATACCGCGCTTTCCTTGGTGCTGTTGGCCCAGTCGTCGATCACGCTGCCCGGATCAGCGATGAACGCGACCACATCTCCGGCCTTGTCGACGGCCGCCATACCGAGGCCGACGCCGAGCTGGATCTGAAGCGGCGTGGCGGCCTTGAGGACCACACCACCGACTCTGGCGAGATCGAGGAACCGGTCAGCGAAGTCCGTGTTCTGCTCTTTCCAGTTCCAGATGCCGCCGAACATCGCCCCCACTCGCGTGTTCCAGGCGCGGCACTGTACGAGTTCATCCGGCCCTGAAGTCTTGTCACAGTCGAGGAAATATGCCCTGTTGCACAGCATCTCGTGGTCGCTGCACGGATTCTCGAAAATGTCGTCCGGCAGGTTATCGACCCACTTCTGTTGCTTCATCACTGCGATCGAACCGGCGTCGGGTGCTGCCGCCCAGGTAAATCCCCAGTGGTTCCCGCCCGGCTCGGACCACTTCGCCAGATCCGCAGCGCACACCTTGGCCGAGGGCGAGAACTCCGGGTCGCCACCGGGGAAGGATGCCGGCCAGGTGGTCGGAGCCTTGCCATCGAGCACCGCTTGCTTCGCTTCATCCTCCGAGACGCCCATCAGTTCGGCGTACTGCGCGATGCGCTGCGTCACCGGGGACGCCCAGTAGAGAATTTGCTGGTCGAAGCGGAGGTACTGCGCGAGGTACTGCCCGAAGTCGCCACCCTTGTCCGCACACGCCGGATCGGTCGACCACCCGGCCGCCTCGAACTCCGGGTGACCGGGAAAGAACTCCTTGAGCTCGTCTGGCATCCCAGCAGGCCACCCCTCGGCAGCGCCACTGAGCGGCTGCGCCCACGCAGGCGTCGCACTCGAGGCCAACGCGAGCACTGCCAGCAGCACCGCAAGAAAAGTACGGACAAGGGGTCGCATGATTACTCCACGAAGAAGGTGTAGAGGCCGTTCGCGCCGAACTCGGCGAGAGTGGAGTCCCCTTCGGGGAACGAGACCTCTTCGGGCTCGGGTCCGGAACGGAACGTCCAATCCACGGCCTTCCAATCCCCGTTCTCCCACTCCAAGGTCACCGTGGTCGTGGACCAAACCGTGAGGACGCTGATCTTGCCCGTGCCGCTCAGATCGCTCTGGCTCGCCGAGACTGCCCACACCGACACCACCGCACGGTCATCCGAGTAGTCCGTGACGTTGACCAGGACCGGGATGTTGTTCATCACGGTGCCTTCGGAGTGCGAGACGTTGTCCTCGACAATGGCAATCAAAGCATCGCTGGCGCCGTCCCCGACAAGGTTGTTTTTCAGGTCGGCGGCGGTCACCCGGCCGAGGGCGATCTGGCTCACTGCCTGCACGAAGTTGGCGGCCGCGGTCTGTGCTCCGGCCTCGGTGTGGTCGTAGCCATGCGGAACACCGTTGGTGATCGAGTTGGGACCGTGCCCGGTCCGCACCGTGTCGGACTCCGAGCTACCGCCGCTCAACCCCGCGAGAATGCTCCCGAGGATCGTCACCACGAGCAGGATCACCAGGCCGTACTTGAACCAAGTGGGCAGTCTGCCGAACGCCGCCTTCCATCCTTTGGTCTCTGCCGTCTTCGCCGAGGATGTCGGCGTCGGTGCTGCTGTTGCCGAGGGCGATTGCTGGGAGCCCGGCTTGATCGAGCTGAAATCGGGTGCCATCTGATTCTCCTAACAGTGCTGGTAGATCGGCTATCAGCCGTTGACGACGAACAAGATGGCGCCGACGATGATCCCGGCTCCGGCCACGCAACCGAACGCCACACCAGCGGTCTTGGCCGAATCCATCGAATCGCTCAATTCGCTCTGGTAGCCCCCGGCGCGAGCCTTACGGATCTTGTAGAGCGAAATGATCAGGTTGACTGCGGATACCGCCAGGACCGCACCCCAGATACCGCCCGCAATCCGCGACCAGGTGCTCTGGAACGTAGGACCGAACACCCCCAGATCAGGGGAGATTCCGTCGAGTGGATTGTCGGTCTGAGCCGAGGCGGTACCGGCGGTGAGCAACACCGTGCCGATCGTGGCCGACAGCAGGGACGCAGCACGGGCCACGCTACGAGGTAGCGACCGCATCGAGGTATTGCGAGACATCACAGGAGTCCTTTCACACAGAAGGTCAGGCGTAGGGATCGAAGCTCGACGGCTTCGGTGGTTGCGGCCGTCGGGCCGGGGCCGGCGGTTGGTGCACCTCAGCAGCGGATTCGCTCGAGGCATCCGGCTCGGGGGCCGCTTCCGCCGCCTCGGCGGTGGACCGGTAGTCCAGGGGCAGGTCCCTGGCCGGGTCCGTCTCAGGCACCCGGACAGCAGGAGCGGCAGCGGGTTCCACTACCGGGGCCGGAGGCGGCTCAGCTGCGGGAACCGACTCGGGAGCCGGGGCCGGCTGGGGCGCTACGAAGCTCGGAACGTCCGCCGCGAACGTCGGCGGAGCCGGTTCCGGGGCGACCGCCGGAGCCGCTACCCCCTGCTGCCGGAGTCCGGCCTGCCGCTCGACGATGGCCTCGGCCAGCGCATCGGTCACCATCGCCGCGACATTCGTCCACGCGATGAGCGAACTCTGCGACAACGCCTCGAGCGTGATCCGCTCACCGGTGGCGAAGACCGGCTCGAACGGGACCCGAACGTAGGTCTGCACACCGAGAGAGTCGAACTCGTCGACAATCGCAGTTTCGAGGTTCGGATCGGACCCCGGCGTCGCGCACAGCAGCACGATCGCAGAGCGCACCAGATGCTCGAACCCCCGCTTACGCAGGCCCTCGAGCATCGCGTAGGCGTGCTGCGCCATGTCCCGGCGCATCGGCAGCGGCACCACCAGCACGTCGGCGTGGCGCACCGCCCACTGCCACGCCCCGGCCTGCGCAGTGGTGGCTGTGTCGATAATCAGCAGGTCGCGATGGCGACGAAGCACCGCGCCCAACGCCGCGCACTCGTCCTCGCCGAGCATGTCGTCGTAGGAAGAATCGGTGTCCCCGGCCAGGATCTCGTCGTGGGTGGGCTGGAGCCGCAGATACGCCGCCAGCTCCCCCGCCTCGACGTCGGCCGACATCAGCCGCGATGCGTTGTCGAGGACATCCCACACCGTGCGTTCGATGGGTGCGGTGCGCGCTGCGCGAATGCCGAGGGTGCCGCCGGCCTCGCTCATATCCACCGCCACGACCCCGCGGCCGCGATGCTTACCGAGCATCGCTGCCAGCGCAATCGACGTCGGCGTTTTGCCGGCTCCGCCCTTGGTGTTGACCACAGCGACCGTGCCCGAACCCGGCAGCGTGCGCTGGATCGCTTCGACCGCCGCCCGGTGGCCGGTCTCTGCCGATGCCGCCTTCGGGGCCAGTTTCGTTCCCAGAGCTGCATTGATCCGACCCCGCCAACCCCACTGAGCAGGCTGGGAAAGTGCCGGTGAGGCGGCCTCGTCGAACAGTGCGCCGTGCCCGGTGGACGGCATTGCTGTCGGCGCGATCGGCTCGTCGACGGCCGCGAGAGCATCTACTCCGACCCCGTACGGATCGGCGATGTCCTCGGCTACAGGCTCGGGAGCCGGGGCCGCTTCGGGTTCGACAGCGGGACGGTTCGGGCGTAGCCGCAGCCGACGCGGGTCGATGGTCGGTTCGTGGTTGTAGTCAGCGATGTCAGCCATCACGCTCACCTCACAGGGTGGTGACGGACGAAACGCGCCATCCGTCGCCGTTGTCGGTCAGCACCACGGCGACGTACTGCACGTCTGTGCCGATCTCGGTGCCGCTGGAATCGGTGACCGTGCTGGTCACCTCGTACATGCCGTGATACTTCGTCGCGGTATTGGCCTGTCCCTGGTTGGGGACCTCCACCGCCACGGCGGTGACCGTCGCGCCCTGCGACGCCCACTGTGCCCACTCACCGCTGGCCTTGACCGGGATCTGCACATCGGCGCGGACCTGCGCGTCGAGTTCGCCGGTCAGCACGCCCAGATCGGCGGCCCGCACCGGCGCGTCGTTGCGATTGGTGTCGGTGCGGGTGTCATAGGAGAACCAGGTCTCGACGACCGTGCGGCCGAGCTCGCCCGGATCGGAGGTGTCCACCGTCGGTGCCGCCGGAGCGGGGGTGGACTGCTCGGTGGGCGCAGCCGGTTCGGTGGGAGGCCATGCCTCCGTCGACGACGGCTGTGCCGACGAGTTCGTAGTGGTCTGATCCTGGTCGGTCTCGGAGCTGCATCCGGCCACCGTTAGGGCTCCGGCGAGGACACCGATCAGTGCCAGTCGGCGGATCATTCGGCCACCACCAGATCCGACAGGCGGATCGCCCGCCATTCGCCGTAGCCCGGTTCGAGGCACCACTGCTCGGCCGGATTGCCGGTCGGGACCACCTCAAGATCGAGGATGACCTGCTTTTTTGCCGCGAGATCGGCCAGTTTCACCCCGTCGATGCGTTCACTGCTCACCCGCAGACGCAACCGAACCGCCTCGACCTCGAGGTGGTCGCGGACTTTCGCAGCGAGGAACACGGCTTTACCGGCGCTGGCCTCATCCGCCGAGTCCTGATCGCCGGGCCGGAAGATCCGATCGTCTTTGTGAAACGATCCGTACCAGGCGACATCGCTGGTGTCGGCATCGCCGACGACGGCGAACGAGCCACGTTCGTCGCCGGCCGAGGCCAAGGACACCACCGGAGCCGATGCGGCGGCCGCGGCCAGTTTTTCGGCCCGTTCACGCTGCTCGCGTTCTCGCAGGGCGTCGTAGTCCACATCGAACTGCTTGTAGAGCTCGCGCTTGATCTTCGGCCACTGGGTGCGCGTCATCAGGTTGTTCTCCGCAGCCCAAGCCCGCAGGTCCGAGGCCGTCATCGCCTGGACTGTCCGGGTCGATCCGAGGGTGCGGACGGCCGATTCCGCCTTGTCCCACTCTTCGCTCACGGTGTGATGTTTCCTTCCTGGTGTGTCATCGTTTCCGATGTTCTGGCGTATGAAATACGTTGTGCATCAGGTGAATCGGACGGCTTTGACATGTTTCGGTGGCGTCCATTCGGTGATCCGGACCTTCTCCCCGGACTGGGGTGCTTCGACAACTTTGTTGTCCCCCATCCAGATCCACACGTGGCCGGGGTAGGGCTGCACGATGTCTCCGGGTTGCAAGTCCGCCGCCTCGGTTACAGGCGTCCCTCGAGGATCGTTGACCTGAGCGGAGTCCTGGTGTGGCAGAACGATTCTTCCGTCCGTCGCCTGCGCCACCGCGTACACGACCAGGCCCGAGCAGTCGAAGCCGACCTTGTTGTGGTCCCCGTGCTCATCAGCGACACCGTCATCGGCGATGCCGCGAGTCGGTCCGGTGGCATCCCCGCCGCCCCAGGCGTAATCGGTGCCCAGCCATCCAAGTGCTGCATCGACCACCCGCGAACCACTCACCGACGGCGGCCGAGGCTGGTCGACACCGGCGAAGTCAGCGCGGCCGGCCAGGATATTGCGGACGTAGCTCGTGGTCTCCGCGTTGCCGCACACCCCGCCGGACGCGAGTGTGTTGCCCGGCCCGCAGTTGTAGGCCGAGAGCATCAACTCGGTGCCGTCACCTGAGACTTTTCCCTCGCGGAGCCACTGCTGCGTCTGCTCCCACATCTGGCAGTCGTAGGCGGCCATCGCCATCACCGAATCACCGATGGAATTCACGTCGGCCACGCCGTCACCGTCGTAGTCCTGGCCGATCGAGGCCCAGGTTGCGGGCATGAACTGCCCCGGCCCGCGTGCCCCCGCCGGAGACACCGGCGAGGAGGGACCGTAGCGGAACTGGTTCTCGACGTAGAGCTGGGAGGCCAGCAAAGGAGCGTCGATCGCCTCGCAGGTCTGAGCCGCCTTGACGATCCACTCCCGGAACTCCTCGGGGACCGATCCCGGCGCGAGGGAGCGTCCGCCGGGGCGCGTCAGGCCGGTGCAACCGGCACCGAGCGGAGTCTCGGCCGCGACCAGCTGCACATTCGGCGAGGTCGGACGCTGTTGCGGGGCGTCGAGTTCAGACGCATCGGCCAGCCACGGCATCGGGTCGATCGGAGATCCGCCGTCGAGTCGGCCCCCGGGCCAGACCTCGAAATGCAGGTGCGGTCCGGTCGAACCTCCGGCGTTGCCGACCAGGCCGATCAGATCCCCGGCGCGCACCTCGTCACCGACGGAGACGAGAACACCGTCCGGGAACATGTGCCCGTAGACCGTCGAGATGGTCGACCCGTCCGCGGTGGCCGAGTCGACGATGATCCAGTTGTCGAAACCGTTCTCATCGCTCGCGCCGGAATCTCCTGCCGCAACAACGATTCCGTCGATCGGTGCATAGAAGGGCGTACCGACCGGCGCCGCCAGGTCGATGCCGTTGTGCGAGGTACCCCAGCGCGGGCCGAAACCGGAGGTGAACGTGTAGGTGCCGGTGACCATCGGCTGCACCTTCTTGCCGGTGGCAGCACGCAGGCTGTTCGGTGACCGGGACGGTCCCTGCGTCGGCAGGCAGTTGTCCGGATCGGGATTGTCGCTGCCGCACATCACCAGCGCACCCATCAGGGCCACGACGCTGGCTGCCAGCGTAATTTTCGTCGTCGAAGAAGCCACGTTCTCACCCCCTTTGCATGAGTGCTTGTCGCTAGCCCGCCCAGGCCATGCACGTGAGTGACTTCGCATCCGCCCGCCCGAGGTCGGACGCCGCGTTAGTGGAAGGCTCCCGGGCCTGGCAGCGGCACCACCCGCTGACCAGGACCGACCGGCCTCAGCCGATCGCCTTGGCGAAAACCTTCACCATCGTGTCGATCGCGTTGTCCCTCCCATCCGGGGACCAGCTCGGATACGCAATGTGCGAATTCGAGGCGTAGAAACTCGCCGCGGTGAATCCTTCGGCCACCAGCTGCCCCAGCTCGGCCGCACTGTCACTGCTCGCCAGCGTCATCACCGACTGGCCCAGGCCGGCCAGATCACTGTCCTGTGCCTGCACCGACATCAGCGAGCCGATCGGATCGCCCGGATCGTGCAGTTGATCGGGACTCATCTTCTGGCCCGGGGTGAGCACGCCGAGAGCCACCTGCGCCAGATCCACCGCCACCGGCATCAGCCGAGACAGCTCGAGCACGTTCCCGCTTTCGGCCACCGACCAGGCGATTTCCTGAATCTCACCGACATTGCGGGCCAAGCGGATCACATCGACATTGCCGAGCAGATCAAGCACCAGCGCGGCGATTGCGGCCGTGCCGGACGGGTCCGGAACCATCGCCACCAGCCGCGAGAGTGTCTTGAAATCCACCCCGGCAGCCATCTTCACCAGCGGGGAGAGCTGATTGTTCAGATCCCCCGCGACCGCGTGCGCCCCGTGCACATCGCCGGTGGCAATCTTGATCGGAAGCTGCTGCAACCCGGCCGCCACCGCCGGATAGTCGACCGAGGTCACGCCGGAGACAACGCCCAGCAGTTGATTGATGATCGTCGTCGGCTTGGCCACCGAAAGCACCTGCGTTGCCGTCCGCAACTCCACCGGACCCGAGGCCGCCAACGGCGACAGACCCGCGACCAGCGCATCTGCCGACCCTGCCAGCGTCGACACATCGACCGACTCACCCGAGGCCCGTGACTCGAGCAAGGCCGTGCTCACCCCGGTCACCGCTTCGGCGGCCGACAACACTGCCGGGACATCGACCTGCTCGAGCATGTCGAGCACGCCCGCCGTGGTCGCCTCCGGCGATCCCTCGGGAGCCGAGGTGAACGTCTCACGCGCGCCCGGATTGCTGTCGATCCACTGTCGCGCCTGGTCGACCGGCGTCAAAGTCTCCGACACCAGCCGCGCCTGCTGCGTCATGCGGGCGATGTTCGCCGCTGAGGTGGTCGACGTCGGACCAGCGGCATCGAGCGAAGACACCGACTCGGCCAGCTGCGAGGCCGCCCCGAACACCGCCGACAGATCCGCGTTGCGCCAGGTCCCCGGCGAGGACAGCTCATCGACCAGGGAGGATTGCGCCACTGTCGACGTGCCGGTGATCGTCGGAGTCTGGGGTGATGCAGTCGAGGCGAGTTCGGCAGAGACATCGACCGCTCCCGGCGGATTGGCGATGATCCGGCCCAGAGACGCCAGGAACGGCGTCGACTGACCATCGGTGTTGCAGTACGCATCGTCCGGGTGGCAGATGTCGAACACCTTGCCCGCGAGCTTGCCGAACCCTTCCGGGGCCGGCCCAGCGATGCCCTGACCGCTCAGGGGCGGGCCGATCAACGTTGCGCCCTCGGTGCCCCGCTTCGGATTGGCGAGCAGAATCACCGCCTTGACCTGCTGCGGAGTGACGGGGCCGAGACCGTGGCCGATGTTGACGGCCAGATCGTTGCCGATCTGCGCGCCCTGGCTGTACCCGGCGATGAGGTACTTCGACGACGGGCACCGCTCCATCAACTCCGCTGCCGCTTTGTCGCCCCGCGACTTCGATTCGGCATAGGACGTGCCGTTGAAGAACGCCTCGCCCGGATACGGCACGTACACCACGTCGAGGTTCTTGCCGAACCGTTCCTCGAGTGCGTCACCGACCGCCGCGAGCATGCCCGTCGGCACGGTCGGATCAGCATGAGCGGACGTTTCCGTCGTGCCGGGAATCATCAGCGCGATCGTGCGCGCACACCCATTCGTTTCCGCTGCATGAGCAACCGTCGGTGTGCTCACCGCGGCCGCGGTGGTCACTGCTGCCGCTGCCAGAGCGAGACTTGCTTTCCTCATGACCCGACCTCTTCGATGGAGCGGATCATCACTCGGCCGTCCTCGGCCGTGGTCGTTGTAATGCGCTGTTTGAACTCGTTGCGCCGATCCGGGCGGACCTCGGTGATCTGCGCGCTGTAGGTGTTCGGCCCGATGGCCGTGACCTCGAGGCAGTGCGTGGTCCCCAGCGGCACGGTGTCGATGCCCTGCTGGATCATTGCCGCGTCGGGCAACGGCGCATCAGGGGCCATCAACTCCCGCACCGACTCACCCGAACGCAGCAGGTAATAGCGGTGTTCGAGCGCCGCGATCACCCCTTCGCCGGAGAGTTGGTCACCCTCGCCAGGCGAGCACGGATCATCTGCCGCTGCCGCGGTCGGCGCAGCGGTTGCGGTGTCCGGGACCAGGCCACCGAAGTCCGCGTCGTCGTCACCGCCGCCGACGAGAGCGGTGATGCCCCAGCCGGCCAGTCCCATGACGGCCACGGCCGCGAGGCCGAGACCGGCGTAGGCCAATCCCTTC
Organism: Rhodococcus sp. BUPNP1; assembly: GCF_002215235.1. Lineage (NCBI taxonomy): Bacteria > Bacillati > Actinomycetota > Actinomycetes > Mycobacteriales > Nocardiaceae > Rhodococcus > Rhodococcus sp. BUPNP1. Next base: position 9,960 of record NZ_NERM01000036.1, on the reverse strand, counting down.
CCGACAGGGCGGCGCGTGGTCACCTGCGTGGTCGGGTGAGTGGCGCGGCGACCGGCATCGGCCGCCGCGACCACTCGAGACGCCGACTCACGGACGGACGCGGTTCTCCCGGAGGAAAAGCGCTCTTCGGCCACCGGTACCGACACCGGCACCGACTCCCGAACCATGCGGGTGCGAGGTGCGGTCGCATCGAGCACCCGAGGTGAGCCCGCTCGGTCGTTCCGCTTCATCGGTTCGTCTCCCTCTTCGACTGGACTCAGGCGTCGACTGCCGGATCGGGCGCGCCGAGACCCAGGCCGACCGCCTCGCTGACCAGGCGCGATGCCAGTCCCGGCGTCGCGTCGGTGAAGAACGAGTCGAGTGCCTGGTCGACCTGCTCGATGACCTGCTCACCGCCGGGCTGTGTCTGAACGAAGTCGCGGACCTGCTCATCGATCGCAGGTGCGGTCTCGGTGGCGAAGGTCTGCACAGCGTCGACCGCAGCCGCACCGATGGGATCCTCCGACCACTGCGCGAGCGTGGTGTCGACCTGTTCGGTGACCTGTTCGGCCTCGATGTCGGGCACCTCGGTCTCGATCGGCGTGGCATCCTCACCTGCGCCGTAGGCTGTGCCGACCCCGTACCCGGCCAGGCCACCACCGACTGCGCCGACCGTGCCGCCGACCGCGCATCCGGCTGCAAAGCCACCCACTGCACCAGCGGCCGTGGCGGCAACACCGGAGGTAATCGGGGCCACGCCCGGAATCGGGATGGGCACCATCGTGCCGGCAGCAGCTCCAGCGATACCCGCAGCCGTGGACGCGACCAAAGCCGTCGGGATACCGACGGCGGTGCAGCCGGTGACGAACCCGGCACCAGCGCCGACTGCCGTGCCCGCGACCTGAGCAGATGCGATCTTCTCGGCCTCTTCGGTCTCCATACCGGTTGATCGGTGGTAGTCGGTGACCATCGCCTCGACCACTGCGGTCGTGCGGTTGGTCTTGTCGGCATCGACGTCCGAGACCCAGTTCGGCTGGTCGAAGATCACCCGGCCGAAACGCATCTTGTTGACCGGAGCCTCGATCGGCAGGGTCGGGCCTTCCACCACGACCGGCGCCTGCGGAGCAGGAACGCTGTAGCCGGAGTAGCCGGAGTTGTCGCCGCCCGAATAGCCGTTGTACTGCGCCATCGACACACCGCCGCCAGTCTGCGGGTTGTAGGCGCGGGTGCCGCGGTTGTACTCGGCCGGAGGCGCTACCCAGAAGTTCTCGGCGGGCTGCGGATCAGGAGCCGAGGGTGCAGGAGCAGAAGTTGAGGGGGGCGTGGAGGTGATGCCCGCCTGGCCACCACCGGACTGCGGCGGGGACGTGATACCTGCCTGCCCACCGCCGGAGTCGCCGGTCGGCGCTGCTGCTGCCGTCGGCGCAAAGGCAATGAGCAACCCGGCTGCCGCCGGTGCCAGAGTCGCGGTGCTGAGCACCGCACTGGTCGTTCGGCGGCGCCGGTGTCTGCCGGTACCGGAAACCAGCTGATCTTCGTTGGATACGGACATGTACATCGCCTTTCCTGCGAATGAATCGAGTCCCGAATGCATGAAGGACCTGAGCGAGAAAGAGATCCGTCAGGGCCGAGAAGATCGGGTGGTCACCACAGGGAGGTAGTCCGCTCGTGCACGTGTCGGCAGCGCCGACTAGGTGCGGGAACGCTGCCGCTGGCGCGCACAGTCGAGTAACGCCAGAACAGCAGCGCCCGACAAGGAAGTGGGCTCTCGTCCGCAGTGACCTGGTGCCCGAGCTTGCGTAGTCAGCCCGGACGGGTTGGTACGTAGGTGGTTCAACCCCGGATACGTGACACCGACGCCAATCACTGACACGTGTCCGGGGTTTTCCCTTTTGCCGGTGGCCTCACCGTGGCTCGCGCTGATTGCCGGGCCAGACGCTTCCCTCGGCTCAGCCGATCGTTACCTCCTTCCCCACAAAACCCTTCATTGAAACTCTATTCCGGAATACTACAGCAAAATCTATTCCAGTGAAAGATGACGCAAACCATTCCTGTAGGGCAGTGTTATGGCTCGTGGAAAGGTTTCGGGCATGACGAGACGGCCTCTTCGGGGATTCGACCGCGAGAGGCTGATCGATCTGCGGACGGAGAAGGGTTACACCCGTGGTGACCTGGCGAGATTTGCCGAAGTGAGTGTGGCGGCCGTGCGTGCCTGGGAATCCGGGCAGGCGACCCCGCAGGTGGATCGTCTGGCCCGTGTCGCTGCCGCCCTCGACGTTCCGATGTCCGAGCTGGTGCGGATACCCCCGCACGACCGGTATCTGGGCGATCTGCGCGTCCAGGCCGGCCTGACCCAGCCCCAGCTGGCGCTGCAAGCAGGCATTTCCACAGCCTCGCTCAGCAGCCTCGAGCTGGGGGAAACCGTACTGCGAGAGCCGGTGGCCGAACGACTGGCCCAAGCTCTGGAAGTGGACACAGCCGAGGTCCGCGCCGCCTACGAACGGACCCGAACCCGGCCGCCGGGCGCACCCGTCTGACACGCGCGACACGCTGTGTGTCGACGCACGACAAATACGGATCACCACGTCTAATCTCTCCCCCCGCAGAGATAGCAGCCCGCCTCGCGCGGGCATGCGGAGGCGGCCGAAACCGGCTGTGCTACATCCAGGACCGAGTGGACAAGCCCCGGGAAATCCCCACAGAAGGGGACGCGGAAGACAAATTACCAGACCACGGCAGATAGTCCGGGGCCAACCTACCTGCCCGACATGCCCCGATCAGAACCCTGCAAATCCTCTGTGAGCAAATCGAATTCGTCCGGAATCGTTGAAACTCGAACGAGCACGAGACGGTCACTGAGTGGACCGGGATACGGGCTGATCGACAAATGCGCTGCTTGCCAACCTGATTCCGAACGCAGACGGGCGCGGACGCACCGAGAAGCGGTATTACCCGAACGGAACGTTGCCAGCGCGTCGGCCAGTACATGCCGGTCGTCGGGATGCACGATCTCGTTTCCACTCTTGATATTTCGCCAGGACACCCATGGCGGAGCGTCCGGTAGCCACATCGTCAGAACCGCGAGGTCGGCGACAAAGACACCGGTGTAGACCTCCGCAGACCGCAGCATCTCCTGCATTCCCAGCTCGCTCAGTGTCGGCAACTCCGGTGACGTCGTATCGGAGACGTCGTGCCACAGCAGCCGCAATCCCACGTTGCCCGGATCAGTGCGCCCCTTGCCCCAGCAGTACCAACGCATCACCCGACCGTCCGCGTGCAGAACCGATACGGGAGCCGCCCACCGACGACCATGCACCGGCTCGATGCTCAGCTCGAACAACGACGCCGAATCATCGAATTTCACCGCATTGGCGATGTACTCCGCCGGAGTTCGCTCCGGCACGTGCTCTTCAGGCAGCACCCCGGACATCATCGATGCTTCGACCGTCTGGCCGATCACCATCCGCTCGAGATTCCACGCAATCCCGGCTGCGATCCGAGGCGGGCCGGGGACCCGGCCGGGCTCTCCCACCCACACCTGGACGCCGTGTGCCTCCCCACTCGGGCCGAGAACGGGCAGCGCTTTGATGTGGAACGCCTTCTGCGCTCCCTTACGTGAGCACAGATCGATCGTGACCGGACGACGAGTGCGAACCACTTCGTCGACGATCGGCGTGACCGGAAGGTCCGGAGCCGGCTGAACATGCCGGGTCACCGACGCCCAATCCTTGACCGTGCCGCCGCAGCTGACGACGGACATCTCACCGTCTACCAACGTCTCGACCAGATGCCACTCGTTGAGAATCACGATTAACTTATAACCTCCCCAGCCGTAGGCACAGTGCAGCTGCCCCAGGGAACCTACCTGCCGACTACTCCTTTCTTCGACGCAAGCGCTGGCCCCTCCACCCGTGGCTCGTCCCGCAATAACCCCGGACGGAGCGACCACAGCTGCAGCACCCACCATCCGCAGTACACAACGCAGCTGGGGGTCCCGGCTCAGACCTATGCTGTCGTCCCACGAGTCGACACGCGCCACGCCGATTTACGGGGGTAACTGACATCCGCCCTCTCAGCCGCTAACCTGAGTCAGATTCAACGGGCCGATCTTGAAGAACGGGGGTTTACGCATGGCACAGCCGCACAAAGGCGACCGCGCTGCGATGACTCTACGTATCCCCGCTGAGCTGCACGAACAGCTCCGCAACGATGCCAAGGACGCCAAGGTCGCGCTGTCTCAGTACGTCGCCGACCTGCTCGCACTGCAAGCCGGTCGACCGGACCTTGCCCGCGAGATCAAGGCGGTGACCGTGTAAACGTCACCAGCGAGGGGCCGCTAGCCGCCAACTAGACCGCCCTCAGATGCAGAAAACCCCCCGCCTGCCAAGCGAGGGGTCTTCCAAACCGAATATGTGACCGAGCCAGTCGCCAAACTCTCTCGGGCCACTCGAACTTTCTCACCAGAAAGTCTTCGTTATGCATATTAGCGAGCGCTGCTCGTTTGGGCCAACTTCCGCCTCAAATCACACACCCGCGTGTCGCCCTCAACGGAGCGCACACGCCGCCCGCGCTACTCCCAAGACCCGCCGTGGTCGCCGTCGCGGCAGCTACAACCTGCATGTTTCCGATGGTGCCTACTCCCCCATCCCCGTCTGGGACTCCCGCGCGGGCTGGATGCGCCAGATCATCACCTTCGCCCGCAGCGAGACCGGCATCAAGATCTGCCACGAGCACCGCATCGCCCCGGACAAGTTCATCGCCGCCGCCAACGCTCACGCCGCTTACGCCGACGAATCCACCGGCCGCAGCCTCACCGCCGCCCGCGACACCCTCGCCGAGTACGCCGGCATCAGCACCGACGTCCTCGATCGTGCCCGCCAGATCCTTCGCCGCATCGGAGCCGCCGTCGAGCTCGTCCGCGGCCGCTACCTCACCATCGCCGAACGCATCGAAGCCAGCCTCACCCACGGTGGAAAGCAACTTCGTGCAGCTTCCGTGTGGGCCTTGACCAGCAAGTTCACTGCCAACTCTTCTGTTTATCCCCAGTTTCCGAATCATGCGGATCTACCGGAGAACCCTCTGGGTTCTACAGGTATCTCTCGTTCTCAAGTAATCACCAACGCGCGCGCTACGCGCCGCGCCCGGGCTTCGACGAAGACCGCGGGCGAGGGCGAGGGCGACCCACGACCCCTACACGCTCAGATCGCCGCAGCGCGCCTGGCCGACCGACTCGGTCCCACGATGCCCGAATACCGCGGCGTGGACCGGAATGGCCACTACGTCCCCGGAACCACACATCACCACGTCGGAGCGATCGCCGACGCACTGACCGCCGCAGGCATCGACACCACCCGATGGACCGGCGACGACATCGCCAACCAGATCACCGAGTTCCGCCGCGACCGCAGCCTCCCACACCTAACGTCCCCGCCCGCCTTCCTGCGCTGGCAGCTCCGTGCCCTCGCCGATGTGTGGTCAGGGCCTACCCCCACCGAGCGCCGCACTGAGATCCAGGACCGCCGCGCCGCCGAACGTCGCGCCGAACTCGACCGGCGTGCTGCTCATCCTCCGGCCAGCGACGACACCCGTGCCACCGCTCTCGCCGAGATCCGGCAGATACTGTTCCAGCGCTCGGGCATGCGCACCCGGACCCGCGGGGACCGCTACGACCGGCACCGCTACTGAACGAAATTCTCGCTCCGGTCAGAACCACAGCGGCGAAGGGGAATCGAATCGTTTCACGCGGAAGCCGCTCCTACCCCTCGAGCTTGCGGGCATCATGCAGTATCCGACCCACCGCTCCGGTCGACATCTCCAGTTTCTCGGCGATCTCGCGGTACTTCATCCCCTGCTGGCGAAGTTCGACCACCTGCTTGCGTCGGCGTTCTGCGCGTTCGAGGAATTGGTCTCGGGGTTCGGCAATCAGGCGACGTGCAGTGCGCTCCGACGAGCCGAGCCGGCGTGCCAGTTCCTTTGCGGTGATGGACCGACGTTGTTGTGCCTGGGCGCTGCCGCTCATTGCGCGAACTCCAATGCTGTCGCCAGATTGAACTTGGTGGCCCGCTTCCTGTTTGCTTCCCGTTTGGCGGAGCTCATGACCTTGCCGCCCTTGCTGCCACGTGCTGCCTGGCGCGCCCTGAACGTCCCCTCGTCGAAATTACGCCAGATCCACTTGCCGATGGAGTACGCCGTGGCACGGACCTCGATGAAAGGAAGAGGGTCGGCGAACTCGCTGTTGATTCCGTGACAACGCTGAAGAACCAGCTGAAGCCACTGGTCTACGGTGCCCTGACGATGGTGCCACCACTGTGGGTACGCCCACTTACGGGCAGTGTCGAACATCGTCACATTGCGGCCCAGACCCACGGAGCGGTCGGGCCGGCGCGGAGCCTGACGAGGTGTGTAGATGGTCGCCAGATCCCGCAACGAGTACGGATCCCCTGGACCGTAAATGGTTTCCCATTCAGGGTGGATCGGGTTCTTGGTCAGCTGCCCACCGTAGGAGAAATCCCCGCCGACGGAGATACACAGACCTCGCTCGATGCGATGGGCATAGCGCAGCGGAGTCAACCGCGCCGAGTCGGTACGGCAGACTCGATGGTCGCCCAGCCACCAACCCAGGTGCGCCCGCCCGGAGGGAGACTGCGCGACCCAGCTCGGCGTCGGATGATCCGACGGTTTCTCGAACGCCCGCATCGCCGCATCGGGGTGGTCACAGTCGATGACGATCGATCCGAGCAACGCGTGTGGAGAGTGCTGGATGTAGCGCATCGTCAATGCCTGGTCACGGCTCATTCGGTACTGACCGTGCTCAAGTTGGTTCGTCGCGAACGGCCGATGCGGCAGTAGCACCTCGTTTCCCCACTGCTCGTCCGTGAGAAGGGACTCCCCCGCCGTTTCCATGCCGAGTACTGTGCACTACCAAGATCGAGTATTCGGGTAGGACACGCCGAGCCATATACAGACATTATTCGGGTAGGTCATGCCAAGCCATATCAGGTATCCGCCCCGCCTTCTCCCTTTCCAACCCTCGAACATGTCCATTCGTGGCAGAGGCTGTGCTTCACGTACCGAAGTTACGATGAGAACCATGACCGGGAAGAAGCGCATGGCCTTCGACATCAGCGAAGCCGACGCCGACCGGATTCGCGCCGCCTACGTCGGCACCCGCGCCATCCTGCCCCCGACCACCCTCAGCGAGTTCATCACCGACCTGCTGGTCGAGGCCACCGAACGTCTCGAAGCCGAACACAACGACCGCCGGCCCTGGCGCACCCCCAGCCGCAGCGAACTCAAATCCCTCTCCCAGACCGGCGTCGGACGCAACGCCCCCGGCCGCCCAGGAGAACAGGACCAGCAATGACCGAGGCGTCACGCACACCGCGCCCCAAACTCGGGTTCCACACCGACCAGGCCGAACGCATCCGCGCTGCCTACCTCGGCACCCGCGCAGTCCTCCCGCCGAGCACCTTCAGCGAATTCCTCGAGACCGCCGTCCTCGAGACAATCGAACGACTCGAAGCCGAACACAACAACGGCCACAGCTGGGACGCCCCGACCACCGGGGAAGTCAAATCCACCGCCCAGACCGGCGTCGGCCGCTGGAATCGCACCTGACCGGTTCTCAGTCGCACATCCTCATGCGTTGAGGACACGATGAGAACCACCCATTCTCACTCCCAGTGGGACTCTCACGCCTCATATAACCCATTATTACTATGGAATCCCTTTCATGAAATTGAGCACCTTCGCCATCGCCGCCGAGGTGAGGCAGCAGCACAGAGAACCCTCGAGCACCCATGCGAGTGTGCGCGAGAATCCGCGATGATAGCGCTTCCACCAGCACAAACAACGCCCATCCGGTGGTCGGCCGAATGACAGTTGCCGCCGTCGTTCTCGTCGTAGCGGTCGCCGTTCTCGCCGTCGAGCCGATAGCGGGGCACGCCACGACGCACCAAGATCAGTCGGTGCCGCGTGACACAGTGCCGACCACCGACTGACCGAGCCTGAGAAAAGGACCGCCACCGACGTGAACGAGCCCCACCTCTACGCCCGAACCACCTACCTCGGCTTCGACGGCCCACCCGAACCTGTCCGCAACCTCGCCGGAGGTCTCACGGGTCTGTGGTGGCTACTGATCATCGCGGCGCTCATCTGCTTCGGAGCATGCGAGTACATGCGGCGAAAAAGCGTGACCAGGAGGGAACGGCAAGAGAAGAACAGGCTCGGCGCTGGCTTCTTCCTCTACTGCGGCCTCATGGGATTCGTCGTCGGCGTCTTCGGCCTGATCGCCGCGAACTGACCCTTCCTGAACTACTCGGACCGGAGCTGTCGCGGGTGGATGTACCAGGGGGCGGCTTCGCCGACGATGAGCCTCTGCAACGAGCAACAGGATCAGTCGACATTGCGAGACGCCGACCCGAGCGATAAGAACCATCACGCCCCGACCGACTCCCCCGGAGAACCGGCCAGTGCGCAGTCATCTCATCTCACGTATCTGACTCGATCCGGTCGTGACCTGCGACTCTCATCTGAGAAACCCCTTCTCATATCATGGTTCTCATTGTTACTATGGGAACTATGACGTGGACGAAGCGACACAAGAACAAGAACACCTCGGTGCCCGAGAACGTGACAGCCGTCAGCGGATCCATGTGGTTCGCAGGCGTGACCATCACCGTAGGAATCGGGGCGGCCGCGTTCATTCTCAGCTTCCTCGCACTGCGCGACCTGTGCATCCAGGCCGGCCAACCGAGAGAGATCGCCTTCCTGTTCCCCGTCATCGTCGACGGAACCATCCTGCAAGCAACGATGGGAGTCGTCTCCCGACGTCACGACCACCGGGCGCGACGATTCTTCTGGAAGATTCTCATCGGCGCCGCCACCGTCTCGATCGCAGGAAACGCGATCCACGCCGTTCTCACCACGACCCCCGGCTTCAACTCCGTTCTCGCCGCCGTGATCGCCACACTCCCACCGATCTCACTGCTCGCCTCCACCCACGCGCTGACCGTTCTCGGCCGTCGCACCGCCGCACCCACCGAGAACCCCGCCGAGACTCACATCGAATCCGCGCCCGCGACACAGCCGCGCCCTGAAACCGCACACGAGAACGCGACCGCACCCAAGACCCACGTCACGACCATCACCGAGAACCGTGCCGCCGCCGAGATCGCGAGCGAGACTCCGGTCGCGCGGTCGACTCGCACCGCGACCGCTGACGCTCTCGCCCGACAGCTCGAGGTGCCACTGCCCCACCTGCCCGGCACCCACCTCGACACCAACGCCATCCCGACCTTCCACTCCCACGAGGAGCGTCGCGAATGGGCACTCGCCCGACGCCAGGCCGGAGTGGAGGTGCCCGTCATCGCCCAAGAAGTCGACCGCTCCGTCGCCACCGTTTACCGCTGGCTCTCCGAGGCCGACACCTCCGTCACCATCTGATCATCACAACGACATCGGAAAAGCAACTTTTCAGCGTCAAATCTGAATCAAAAAAAAATCAGGCCGACATCAAAAAACGTCCACGTCTGATGCCTGCCAGTCTCACCTCGGCGCATCGAACTCGGGAATCGTCCCCGGTTCGATGCGCCGAGTCGCTTTAGCGGCGTTGACCAGGGCGATCCGCCCCCGGACCCCCCTTGGGGTCGTGTCGGGTGTCGACGAGCAGTGTGTTCGAGGGTCGGTGTGGCAGTCGGATCTTTGCCTCGTTGGTCTCGGGGCCGGCAAACGTATGCTCCCGCGGCCGGCGGACGGTGCCCCCTCACCCTGGCTAGGAGTGTGCCCCGGCTCGTCTGCGGTGTGTCGGCTCTACCGATCCCCGGGGGCTCCGCCCCCGGACCCCTGTCCCTCCCTCCCAAGGTTCCCGCTGCTCCGCGTGCACCGCGCCCGGTCGCCACACACGGCCCTACCGGACCCGCCGACCACCGAGCAAGGGAAAACCCGCCCTTGCCCGGCAGTCACCGCGCCCGGTTCACCAGG